>NZ_JAKLTE010000002.1:0-303694 GCF_022014395.1 Photobacterium sp. WH77
GAACCATCCCAGTATTCACTGTATTTATAGCCATTGAAATCGGCAGAAGATATATCATCGGCTATAAGGGTGATGTTTCCAGAAAATGTATTTGGGTATGAAAAGTTTTCCTGGTAGCTAAAATAGGTAAGTGTTGCTTCAGAGAGCTGAAGTTTTAAGGTGTTTACCTGAGAAACTTCTGAGGTACTGCTCTCGGAACCATAATCTTCAGGTGACGTATTGCTATAGTTCCTTTTCTCTTCTTTGGTAATATTGGCACTCAACACAACATGGCTTTGGGAAGCTTGTAACCAAGCATCATTATAGTTTGCACTTAATTCGTTTAGCGTGATGTTAGTATGCACTTCTTCTGTTGAAGTCTTTATGCAGTAATCTGAGTAATTACAATTCTGGTCGGTTCCAGTAACCGTTTTGGTGCTATGGTCGTAAGAGCCTGTGGCCACCAGCCATACACCATTTTGCTGAACGGTATACTGGTCGCCGTTTTTATATACGTCGTAGCCATTCCTAGTGAACCACAAATTATCCTGAGAGTTGGAATTTGACTTCATGACTTCACTAATGGCAATGATGGCGCCATTGACATTTTCCAGCAACATTTCTGTATCTTCCTGCGCGATACTGCTTATATCGCCCAGTTCGTCAGCAAAGTTTGTTAGCCCGGTATTCAGATCCCCGCCATCAGACGCGGCAGTATAGACAGTACGGATTTGTTTGATGAAGTCTTTGGCCTGCACGACGGCGTTAGCGACGGGTTTGTCAATATCAATACCAATCTCGATATTATCCGGATTAATGGCTGAAACATCCTGCTCGGCATTATCCAGTTTTGAACCCGTGTTGCCCTGATTATTCGAATGGGCTTTTGCCTGACTGACTACCTGAGTGGTATCAGCCTGGATCTGGCTGACGACATTTTTATTCACGGCCAGTTTGCCATTGGCATCATAGTCAATTAAGTCATCAATATTGACATTGCCACTCTTGCGGCTTTGTTCTATCGATGCCGACAGAATGGCAGCGCGCAGATCTTCGTTGTCTGAACCGGCAATGGCACTCGCATCGGTAATGTCTACTGAGCCCATTTCCGTAATAGGCTTGGTCAGGCCGAGCGCTTTCCCGATAATGGCATTGCTGTTGTTGACTATGTCAGTCGTTAGATCCAAAGCGCCGGTCAGTTCAATGGCTTTTTTAGCTGCCAGATTGGTCAGGCTGTTAACATTGGCGGTTTTGATTTCACCTGAAGAAGCAATAACGGCCAGCAGTTTGAATTCGTCTGGAACTGTCATCCGCTCGCATCCTGACAGCCAACGTAGTCACATTTCATTTGGGTGCCTGTGCCTTTGGTCACAACAACCAGCAGGGCTTTATTGGCTGGAAGACCTGTCAGAGAAAACTGGCCTTTTTCATTTGTTGTTGTCGTGAGCAACGGAGAAACACAGCGTTGCTGGCTGGTATTGGCGACTGTGGCTTCACACACGGCGACCTGGCCTGACTTCACTATCCCTTTATTGACGACACCTGCCGTGGTGATCTCTGTTGGTGAAGTGTTGGAGTCTGTACTATCGTTATTACTCCCGCTGCCACCGCCACAGGCGGTTAATCCCAGCGAGGATATGATAAGTGTCGCCAAAACTGACTTTTTCATGATATTTCCTTTGAATAAATATGAGAGCCTGAGGCTACTTTCAATGTGCCTTTTATTATTGGCTGCAATCGAGCTTGCTATCTGTGCGCTAGTCTGTCGGCCAGTTCGCGCAGTAATTTATTGCGATAAGCTTTATAAATGAATTGCTGAATAAATAAAGCCTTGATCCCAGATACAATGTGCATTTCATTTTTTAATGATGAAAACTGTGAATTGCTTCATTAGTTTCTTCTGCAATTTGATACCTGCCATAGAGCCTTGGTTCTGTGCATCGGGTGTTTTTTGAGCGGGTGACGAATTACGCAATGGCACTTAAAGCGTGGTAAAAGCCGGGCAAGCGTCCAGTAAAAAAACGGACAAAAGCCCGGTGAAAAGTAAGGTCAAAAGGATGACTGAACCTGATGCGGCCTGACTAAACGGACATGCCGTCGAATATTTGAAATTAACCTGTGTTGGGCATGAAAGTTTTTCGTGAATTCAGTCGCGCAATTTTGCTGTTAATGTTTCACCTGTCATTAACTTTGTCATGCTGGGTGAATTATTTAATCTCTTAATACCAGGGGAATAAGGTGAATATTTTACACCATGGAGCCAGGGACGGGGTGACCGGTTCTTGTCATGAGCTACAGCTAGGAAGATACAGTCTGCTAATCGATTGCGGTGTGTTTCAGGGCGAGGAAGCCAAAGTCAGCAACGATATTACCTTTCCTGTTGAGCCCATTCGGGCACTTATTCTGACTCATTGTCATATCGATCATGTCGGCCGTATTCCCTGGTTATTAGCGGCTGGCTTTCGCGGGCCGATTTATGCCACAGAAGCGACAGCAGCCTTGTTGCCTTTGATGCTCGAAGATGGACTGAAATTGCAACTGGGATTGAGCGATGAAAAGTGCGAAGCCTTTATCCGGTTGGTGCGCTCTCAGCTAAAACCTGTGCCATTTGATTGCCGGGCGCAGATCATGCTGCCGGATGGCCAGGATGTCAGCCTGTCATTTCGCCAGGCAGGCCACATTTTAGGCTCGGCTTATGTCGAGTTACTGCTGTCTGATCGCCAGAAAGTGGTGTTCTCCGGCGATCTTGGCCCTAGTAATACCCCGCTGCTGGTCGACCCTGAACCGCCGCTGCATGCTGACGTACTGGTGCTGGAAAGCACCTATGGCAATAAGCGTCACCCTGGCGTGGCAACAAGAGAGCAGGCGTTAAAAAGCGTGGTCGAGCAGTCGTTAAAAGACGGCGGGGCTATTTTGATACCGGCGTTCAGTCTGGGACGCACTCAGGAACTGCTTTTTGATTTGGAAAACATTGTAAACAATGAAATCAGCCAGCCCTCTGCGGAGAGTCCGTGGCTCAATTTGCCGATTGTGCTTGATTCCCCCTTAGCCATGAAAATCACTCAAGCCTATCAGGGCTTTAAGCGGTTATGGACCAAAGAAGCCAAGGCAAGGCTGGATAACGGTCGCCACCCGCTGGATTTTGATCAGTGCACCCAGATTGATACACACAGCGATCATATCGGCTTGGTTAACCGTCTGCAGGCCAGCGGAGAGCCGGCCGTTATTGTGGCTGCCAGCGGGATGTGCAGTGGCGGGCGGATCATGAATTATCTGGAGGCTTTGCTGCCTGATCCCAGAACCGATCTGCTGCTTATTGGCTATCAGGCCAGGGGCACACTGGGCCGGGAGCTGCAAAATGGCGCCAAAGAAGTGATGATTAACAATAACCGCATTGAAGTGAACGCCAGAGTGCACACTATGACGGGGTATTCAGCCCATGCCGATCAGCGGGATCTGATCCGTTTTGTGAAGGGCATTGAAAAAGGGCCTGCTGAAATTCGTCTGGTGCATGGCGACAGACCCGCTCAGGAAGCACTGGCGCGACGCTTGCAAAAGGTCAAACCGGATGCAAAGGTGATAGTTTGCGCAAACCTGAACCAGGATTAAGTCATAGCTTGCATCAGGACTGTCTTTCGATACTCTATTCTGCGCGATAACACAGTGATAGCTGAGCAGTATATTCAATCCGTTTAATGGGCTTTGTCATCTGCATTCCATATCAACCCATTAAGCTGGGGCTATCATTGTTGTTAAGTAGGCAGAGTTTGAGGACAGATAATGAAAATAACAGTAGCGGGAACAGGTTATGTAGGCCTGTCGAATGCTGTATTACTGGCACAAAACCATCAGGTTATTGCGCTGGATATTGTAGAAGAGAAGGTAAATCAGCTTAATCAGAGGCTCTCTCCCATCGTTGATACAGAAATCAGCGAATACCTCAAACACCGTGAGTTGAACCTGACGGCCACGACAGATAAACACCTCGCTTATGAAAATGCCGATTTCGTCATCATAGCAACGCCAACCGACTATGATCCGGTGACCAATTATTTTAATACTGCATCAGTGGAATCTGTGATACGCGATGTTATTACCATCAACCCTGATGCTGTGATGGTGATTAAATCCACGGTTCCTGTCGGTTATACCCAGCGGGTAAAAGAAGAGTTCGGTACTGATAACGTTTTGTTTTCACCTGAGTTTCTTCGTGAAGGCCGGGCGCTGTACGATAACCTGTATCCATCACGCATTATTGTGGGTGAGCAATCGCTGCGGGCTGAAACCTTCGCAAATCTGCTGATCGAAGGCGCGGTTAAAGACGATATTCCGGTGCTGTTCACCCATTCGACCGAAGCGGAAGCGGTGAAACTGTTTTCCAATACTTATCTGGCGATGCGGGTGGCTTATTTCAATGAGCTGGACAGTTATGCCGCTGCGCATGGCCTGGACAGCCGTGAGATTATTCAGGGGGTAGGACTGGATCCGCGCATTGGCACCCACTATAACAATCCTTCGTTTGGTTACGGTGGTTATTGTTTACCCAAAGACACCAAGCAATTGCTGGCAAACTATCAGGAAGTGCCGAATAACCTGATCCGGGCCATCGTTGATGCCAATTCCACCCGCAAGGACTTTATTGCTGAATCCATTTTGCGCAAAAAGCCCAGGGTGGTGGGAGTGTACCGCTTGATCATGAAAAGCGGCTCAGACAATTTCCGGGCATCATCGATTCAGGGCATCATGAAGCGCATTAAAGCCAAAGGTGTGGATGTTGTTGTTTACGAACCTGTGCTGAAAGACGATGAATTCTTTCATTCTGCGGTGATTCGTGACTTAGCGGAGTTCAAGGCAATGTCTGATGTCATTGTGTCGAACCGAATGACGCCAGAGCTGGAAGATGTGCTTGAGAAAGTCTACACCCGTGATCTGTTTGGGGCTGATTAATCAGAGAGTTCCGACCAAAATGAGTGAGTGTCTTACTTTTCTTGCGGTTTGATTTCGACATAGATCACAGAAAATTAGCATCCCTGTCTATACTTGAGTTACCTCTTTGGTTATTTGAGATGGTCAGGGACTGCTATGAGAACTCTTGCAAGAATCCTTACGGGGATCGATTCCCGAAAGCCCGTCATTGCGCTAATGGCGGCTGGAGTAATAGTTGCTGGAATGATGATGAGTGTGGGTGTAAGTGCGGCAGAAACGGCAACAGAAGTGCCCGCTGTGCCTAAGGCCACATCAACCCCAGTGACGACCCCTTCTTCGGCAACGACATCTTCTGCGACAACCTCGTCGGCAACTGCCTCTAAAGGGTCTGCGGCGGGCATCACTACGGCGTCTGCGGCATCAGCAGGGGGCTTAACGGCCACTGTGGTTGCTGTCGGGGTGGCCGCTGTGGTGATAGGTGTTGCGTTATCGGACACCGGCGGCGGTGATGATAGCCCTGCGCCGCCGGTCACCAATCAGCAATAGTCTGAACCTCGCCTGAGCGGTATCACTGCCGGGTATTGAGTGCTCTCCTCACATAAATGGGGAGAGCCATTACGGCTGAGCGCTACCACATTTTGCATGACGCATATTGCTGAATCAGCTTTCTACCGCTTTTCCTTTGAGTAATTTGCGTACCCACATCCGTCCCGGATGCAGAGCATCAAGGACACTCAGAGGCAGTGGCAGTGGATCTCCGCATAACTGGGACGCCAGCACTTCGCCCAGCAGCGGCGCTGAGCTGAGACCGCGGGAACCCAGTCCTATCATGGCATAGAGTCCGGAATAGACAGGCACATCCGCGGCTTCGCTTTGCTGCTCCCGCAGTTCGGCATACTGACTCAGCAACTTCTCAAAGCGGCAGACATCCCCGATGAAAGGCAAATGATCCCGGCTGGCGCAGCGAACACCGGTTCGGGCATCCTGTGCGGAGACATCGATGGCTGTTGGCCAGTCAACAGCGGGCAGACACTCTGCCAGCCGCGTCTGGTTATCCTGATGTTCTTCTGGCGAGAAACTCAGATCGGTACTGTTGCGGCGATAACTGGCGCCGATACAGTGCGTTTGTGTGTCTGGATTGACCGGCGTCAGATAACCGTCGTAACACAGAACCGATTTCAATTGCGCCAGTTCACCCTGGCTGGGCACATGGCTGACCTGACCACGGACTGAGTAGGCAGGGATATCCCGGGTCTGCGCGAATTCTGCAAAGCGATGCCCATTGGCAACAACCACGGTTGAATGGATGAATTGCCGGTTATCACGGCTGATCAGCGACCACCGAGCGCTGTCATTCTGGCTCAGGATGGTGATGTCAGTATCAGTATGCAGCGACAAACGTCCTGTTGCCTGTGCCTGTTGAACAAGGGCGCGTGTCAGCGCTTGCGGGCACAGCCAGCCGCCAAGCGGGTAGTGCACACTGCGGTGACCGGTTGTTACGCCTGTGATGGCCTGAGTCTGTTCGACATCCAGGGCATGAACGACATCCTGCGGAAAGCCGCCGCTCAGCATCTTATCCAGTTTTTCTGCCGTTTTCTCATTCCAGGCCAGTTGAGTGACGCCGCACCAGTCATGGCTGAAATCACTGACTGCAGCAGCCTGTTCGACAAACTGCCGGGCGTAGAGATAAGCCGGGGCAAAGAAACGACTGAGCGCATCGTTGGAACCATTCAGCAGCGGGTAGACAGCACCCTGGCGATTGCCTGATGCTCCTTCTGCGGGCAGGGCGTCGGCACAGTAAAGGCTGACCTGAACGCCGCGCCGCACCAGTGCCAGTGCGGTCGCGGCTGATCCTATTCCGCCGCCAATGATAGCCACATCGGATAAATCTGCAGCGCTCTGGCGGGCATACCAGGGGGCAAAACTGGCTCCCTGGCGGCGTTCAGACAAGGTGCCGGCCAACATATCTCGCTTGTAGCCGAACCCTTTGACTTTTTTCATGTCAAAACCGGCATCGTTCAGTCCGCGGCGGACAAAACCGGCGGCGGTGAATGTGGCGGCGGTACAGGCTTCGCGGGCCAGTGCTGCCATGCCGTTGAAGAGATCCTGGTTCCACATCTCAGGATTTTTACTGGGGGCAAAACCATCGAGAAACCAGGCGTCGACTAACCCGCCTGCTGGGGTCCATACTTGAGGAAGAGAGGTTTTAATGTCACCAAACCACAGGTCCAGGGTGATCATGCCATCTTCCAGCACCAGGCGGTGGCAGTCGGCAACGGCCGGTGGATAATGAGCATGGAGCTGACGAGCAAGATCGGCCAGCTCAGGCCAGGATTCATGGGCTTTGATCAGATCCTCACGGGTGACAGGAAATTTTTCGAAACTGATAAAATGCAGCTCTTTAACACTGGCGTCCGGGTTCGCCTGACGAAAGGCTTTGAACCACTGCCAGACCGCAAGAAAATTCAGACCCGTGCCAAAGCCGGTTTCTGCCACAACAAATCGGCGGCGGTCAAAGGTGTCCCAGCGCGTCGGCAGCCCATTCTGCTGCAAAAAGACATAACGTGTTTCTTCGAGTCCGTTGGCATTGGAGAAATACACGTCGTCGAAATCGTGAGAAACTGGCGTACCGGCTTCGTTCCAGTCCAGAACGGCATTTTCAATCTGTTTAGGCGACGAATGGGACAAAAGAAAACCTCTTAGTAAAGATAACGTGATGATTTTTTAAGCAAGAAATGTGAAATGCCGCTATGTCTTACAGGCAAACTTTGGTAAAAGATCATCAACTGACCACGATAAGTAGCGGATTGTAACCGATCACGGGGAAAGCTGACCACTTAAGCTTACTAAACCCGTTATCATCACCGCGTTAAATGACAGTAGGAATTCATCATGAAACGAGCCGTAATTACAGGCATGGGTATCGTATCCAGTATCGGTAACAATGTGAAAGAGGTACTGGATTCTCTGAAAACAGGTAAGTCAGGCATTAACTTTTCTCAGCAGTTTGCAGACGCAAAACTGCGCAGCAATGTCTGGGGTGACCTGAAAATGAACCCGGCTGATCATATCGATCGTAAAAAAATGCGTTTCATGGGCGATGCCGCAGCCTTCGCGTATTTGTCTATGGAACAGGCAATTGAAGATGCTGGTCTGACTGAAGAGCAGGTCTCTAATGAACGTACTGGTCTGGTGGCTGGTTCGGGTGGCGCATCCTCGTATAACCAGGTTGCAGCCGTAGATATTCTGCGTGAGAAAGGTGTGAAGCGTGTCGGCCCTTACATGGTACCTCGTACTATGTCATCCACCGTGTCTGCCTGTCTGGCAACCCCATTCAAGATTCGTGGTGTCAACTACACCATGAGTTCTGCCTGTGCGACATCTGCGCACTGTATCGGCCACGCGCTGGAGCTGATTCAACTGGGCAAACAAGACGTTGTATTCGCCGGTGGCGGTGAAGAGCTGGACTGGTCACTGACCATGATGTTCGATGCCATGGGCGCGCTGTCAACCAAGTACAATGACGATCCATCAAAAGCATCACGTACCTATGATGCCGATCGCGACGGTTTTGTGATTTCCGGCGGCGGCGGCATGGTTGTCGTGGAAGAGCTGGAGCATGCTCTGGCACGCGGCGCGAAAATTTACGGTGAAATCGTCGGTTATGGCGCGACATCGGATGGTTATGACATGGTTGCCCCTTCAGGGGAAGGCGCAGTGCGTTGTATGAAGATGGCGATGCAGGATCTGGATGCACCTATCGATTACATCAACACACACGGCACCTCAACGCCTGTGGGTGATGTGAAAGAGCTGGGTGCCATTCAGGAACTGTTCGGCCAGAACAGTCCGGCGATTTCAGCCACCAAAGCCATGACAGGTCACGCTCTGGGTGCTGCCGGTGTTCATGAAGCCATTTACTCCACGCTGATGCTGGACAATGACTTTATTGCCCCGAGCATTAACATTGATAATCTGGACCCGGCGGCAGAAGGCCTGGACATTGTGCGTGAAACCCGTGATGCCAAGATGAAAACCGTGATGTCGAACTCGTTTGGTTTCGGCGGCACCAACGCGACGCTGGTGATCAAGAAATACGAAGCCTGATAAGCCGGCATACAGATGATGCTTTATGCAGAGTCTGTATCCCCTGATTTCCAGGGCGGCGCGATACTCAGGGTTTCCTGTATCGCGCCAGTATTCAGACGCGGCACTTATCGAGTGTTCTTCCCCATCCTGGATGTTTAACCCGGTATTTATACCGGGTTTTTTTGTCGTTACAGAATGGCTAGTCAGTCCGAGCTTTTCTTGACATCTGCCAATTTTTTCCCATGCTAGTCCGCAATTGATTCGCGCTACTTTTTCGGAGCCCCAATGAAAATCCTTGTAGATGAAAACATGCCTTATGCGGTTGAACTGTTCAGTCGTTTAGGTGAGGTTATCGCCAAGCCTGGCCGCACACTGACAGCCGAAGATCTGGTTGATATTGATGGTCTCATGATACGTTCGGTCACCAAAGTGAATGCCGATTTACTGGCAAAAGCCGACAAGCTGCGTTTCATTGGCACGGCAACCGCCGGTCAGGACCATATTGATCAGGCCGCGGTGGAAGCGAAAGGGATTGCCTACACAGCCGCGCCGGGCTGTAACAAGGTCGGGGTGGCTGAATATGTGCTAAGCAGCCTGATGGTGCTGGGCCAGCAGCAGGGTTTTTCGATTTTCGACAAAACGGTAGGGATTGTCGGGGCCGGCAATGTCGGCTCGTATCTGGCAGGCTGTCTGGATGCCTTAGGTATCCGCTATTTGCTCAATGATCCCCTCAAAGAAGCGGAGGGTGATCCGCGGCAGTTTGCCTCGCTGGACACTCTGATTAAGCAATGCGATGTCATCACCCTGCACACACCGTTGACAAAGCAGGGCGATTACCCGACCCATCACCTGGTGGATCAGGCGTTTCTTTCCCGCCTGAAAGACGGGGCGATTTTGATCAATGCCGCCCGGGGCCCTATAGTCGACAGCCAGGCACTGAAACATGCCCTGCAGCAGTCGCAAACCGGTCAGGGTAAAGCACTGACGGCGGTACTGGATGTGTTTGAGCATGAGCCTTTGGTTGATCGCGAGCTATTGCCTTTGCTGGCATTTGCCACCCCCCATGTGGCAGGTTACGGCCTGGAAGGCAAAGCCCGTGGCACGACTATGATTTTCAATAGCTTCTGCGAATTTCTTGGCCGCGACGACAGAGTAGAAGCGGCAGAATTGTTACCGGTTGCGCCTGTGCCCTTGGCACGGCTGAGCAGAGAGTGGGATGAAGACACGCTCTTCACCTTGATTCAGTTGATCTATGATGTCAGAAAGGATGACGCCCTCTTTCGCCGTAAGATGCAGGCGGTCGATGATGCCGCTATGGCGTCGGAATTCGATAAGATGCGAAAAAATTACTGGGATCGACGCGAATACAGTGCGGTCACGGTAGAAGGTCAGGGGCATTTTGGGTTAGAGTCGCTGGCTAAATTAGGTTTTACTGTTGAGGAAACACCATGAGTCAGGAATTTGATATTGCCATTCTCGGAGCCACCGGTGCCGTTGGGGAAGCCATGGTTGAGGTGCTGGAGGAGCGTAATTTTCCTGTCCGTAACCTGTATCTGCTCGCCTCCGAGCGCGGTGCGGGCAAGACGCTGCGATTTAAGGGTAAAAGTGCCCGTGTGACCAATGTCGAAGACTTCGACTGGACGCAGGTGCAGCTGGCGTTGTTTTCTGCCGGTTCTGAGGCCTCTGAACATTGGGCGCCGATTGCCGCCGACGCGGGTGTGGTGGTGATTGATAATACCTCATGCTTCCGCTACGACCCGGAGATCCCACTGGTTGTGCCGGAAGTGAACCCGGAAGCGCTGGCCGATTTTCGTAATCGCAACATAGTGGCCAACCCGAACTGTTCGACGATTCAGATGCTGGTGGCCCTGAAGCCGATTCATGATGCTTATGGCATCGACCGGATTAACGTGGCGACTTATCAGTCTGTTTCAGGCTCGGGTAAGAGTGGCGTGAATGAACTGGCTGGCCAGACGTCCAAGCTGCTGAACGGTTTGCCGGTGGAAAACAAAGTCTACTCTAAGCAGATTGCTTTTAATTGCCTGCCGCAGATCGACGAGTTCATGGATAACGGCTACACCAAAGAAGAAATGAAAATGGTGTGGGAAACCCAGAAAATTCTCGGCGATGCCAATATCCGCGTGAACCCGACTTGTGTCCGTGTGCCGGTATTCTACGGCCATGCGGAAGCTGTGCATGTGGAAACTTGTCAGCCTGTGATTATTGAAGAAGTGATCAGCCTGCTGGAAAATGCCGATGGCATCGAAGTGTTCCACGGCAGCGAGTACCCGACCCAGGTGGTGGACGCTATCGGCAAAAACCATGTCATGGTCGGCCGTATCCGGGAAGATATCAGTCACCCTTGTGGTCTGAATATGTGGGTGGTGGCGGATAACGTCCGTAAAGGCGCAGCGACCAACAGCGTGCAGATTGCAGAGAAACTGATCCAGGAATACCTGTAAGACACAAAGCGAGTTGTTCCGGCCACCAAGCGGCCGGATACACCCGGCGATTCAGAGGCGTGCGAATGAGCACGCCTTTGAGTTCCTTTAGCCAATTTCTTGATCTTCACAGTAAAAGCCGGGCATGGTGATTGACATCAAGCCATGGCAGGCAACAATCACTTTTAATGTTCACAAACGCCTGTCGTTTTGCATTTACGCTCAAGTATTCTGGCTACAGGCCGAAGAATTCCTAGTTTACTATCTCTGCCAGAGAGGACAGCAGGCAGTGTCTGACTCATCAAATAAAATGAAACGTGCCATCTTACCGGTCGTTATCGCATCGGCGGCTTTGCAGCTTCCTGTCGCCGTTCAAGCGAACACTGTTCGAATTATGGGGCCGACCGATCAGGTTGCTGAGCCCGTACAACCACCGGCGCCTGCGGTGTCACCCGCGCCATCGCCCCGACCCGCTGTGACTCAGCCTCGCGCGGCCACGTCGCGTCCAGCGACGGCTCCCGGCAATCGCTCTGTCGGTATTTACGGCCCGACAGGCGAAAACGAAACCTTATGGTCCATTGCGTCGCGGTATAAGCCCAATGACAACGTTTCTATTTATCAGGTCCTCGGGGCAATTTTCCGTGCCAACCCTAATGCCTTCACTGACAGCAATATTCATGGCCTGATCCCGGGTAGCCGCCTGAGAATGCCGACCATGGCTCAGATTCAGGCGGAAAATGCCGATCAGATACGCAATCGCGTAGAAACTGATCTTCAGCGCCGTGAGCAGTCGCGCGCGCGCGCGGGTAACGCGGGCAATACGACCGGAGGTAATAATAGCCGTCCGGCATCAGCACAAGCAGGTACGTCGGGGGCAGGATCGACTTCTGCTCCCAGATCGGCGCCAGCACCGAAACCGGCCGTACCTGCGCCACAGGTTCAGGCTCAGTCTCCTTCAGTGCCTGCCAGCACACCAGAACGCCCAGCCGCACCAGCAGTGTCATCCACCGCGCCTGCAGCGGGTGTTGCCGCCGCTGCCGCAGGTACGGCGAATGGTGCCCTTTCGCCTGCGCTTCAGGAGCAGCTTGACACCTCAGATGAAGAGCTGACCAAATTACGCGAAAGTAATCAGTTGCTTCGTGTTCGCTTGTCTGAAATGCAGCATGAAATTGGTGCGCTGAAAGAACAGCTGGCGGGTGACGAGGAGCTGCGCGGCGAAATTCAGTCATTCATTGACCAGCAAAAAGTGCAGCAAGGCCAGCTTGACGCGCCGCTGGTCGAACAACCGCCACTTCACTGGCTGGATAAACTGGTTGCAAACCCGTGGGCACTGGCAGGTGCCGCTTTGATTCCCGGCAGTTTAATTGCAGGCTTACTGGCATTTTTCGTTGGCCGGCGCCGTAAAGAGGAAGACACTACTCCCCCTGTCGCTGAGGTAAGCAAAGAAGCGCCTAAGCCTATAGTCACTGATCTGGACGATGATGAACCGCATCTGGGGCTGGACAGTGAAGACAGCAGTCTTGACGATCTGTTTGATGATAAGACGCCGCAGGACAATCCGATCTTCTCGGACAACCTGTTTGATGATAACGATGCAGAGCTTGATGAGCTGGATCTGACGGACGGGCTGGATGACGCCTTTGGCAATGAATTGCCAAAGAGTGATATCTCGGTTAAGAACAACGATCAGGCCATTGGTCTCCAGGATATGGAGCGTGCACTGGATCAGATTGATCAGGCGCCGCCGCAGGAAAAAGAAGACAGTCTGAGTGGCATTTGGGACAAGCCTTTCAGCGCACAGGATAACGAAGAAACGGACTTTGATCTTGCCGTTGGTTTACTGGAAGACGAGGACGCATTGCCGGCAAAGCCCGTCGAAGACAAGCGCAATGACGATCTGTTCGATGCCTTTGCTGACAGTGAACTGACAGGTAATAAAGCCGACAGTATTGAGCTTGGCATGCTGGATCAGGACATTCTCAATGAACTGATGCAGGATTTTGAACGTGAAGGTGACGTGCAAAATGAGCCCGCCAGCTCTGCGGTTAACAATGCCCGGGCTGACAGCATTCAGGATGACAGTGCTGAAGCGGATTGGGAACTGGACGATCTCAATAGTGACTTCAACCTGGATGCCAGCAGCACCGAGTTACTGGACGAGCTGATTGATGATCAGGAAAGTGATGCTGACAGCGACTTTGAGCTGGATGAAAACAGTACGGTCCTGCTGGACGAGTTGCTGGATGAAGATAACCCCAACGAGCAGATCGATCCTGAGCTGGATGCTGAAGAAAACACAGATGAAGACAAAGATGTTTTCGATGAGCTGCTGACACTGGATGAGGAAGACCCTCAGGAAGAAGAGGATACTGTTAGTGCGGATGACATCGACGATCTGATTTTTTCTGAAAAAAAAACCGTCGATGAGCACTTAAGTGATCTGGATGACACTGAGACACAAAGCGAGCCGCCTGAAGAATACCTTCAGGGCATGGCCGATGTCGGTGACTCGGTTTCAGATGGTACAGAGATCCAAGACTCTGCCCCTGATGAATCTGACACTGGTATTTTTGACGCTGAGCCTGAAGCTGAGAAAGTGGCCGATGCAGCGCCACCACCAGCCGCAGTTCAGGCGGCGACTGATGAAGCAGAAGCAGAAGCAGTCGCTGAATCTGAATTTGAGTCAGAATCAGAGCCAGTATCTGAGCCAGAAACGACAGCCAGCCAGGATGATATTGATAGCCTGTTGAGTGACGTCCAGACGGATGACTCAGTCGTTATGGAATCTGACAGCGCAGATTCGGCCCCGGACGACAATATCGAAGCCGAGGATTCAGGCGCTGTGAATGAACCGGTTTCACACAGCGAAGCACCTGCAACTGAGATTGGCGATACTGAAGCAGAGCCAGAGAAAAGTGAGTCTGCTGAGCAAGACGCAGATGAAGGGGCAGCAACAGAAACGTTTGCCCAGCAGGTTGCGGAACACACTGCACCTGACGCCCAGGATGTGGTTGCTGAGCCTGCACCGGCTTCACCAGACACCGAGTCGGCGGAAGATCACGATACCGTGCAGTGGCATCACGACAGCGATGAAGCCAGCCAGTTGATAGAACAGAACCCGTATCTGAAATCGGAGCTGGCTGAAAAGGCTGTCGATGAGGCACAGGTTAAGGCACAGGAGCAGGCTCAGACACAAGTACAGGCTGCAGAGCCTGAGTTTGTGGACGACGAGCAGGTACATGAACATACCTCGGCGCTGGATGCAGCAGCGGAGCAGCCCGAAGCAACACTCGATCCTGCCTGGGATGAGGCCGTTGCCGGACGCCAGGAACCTGTGTTCAACCTGGAGGAATTTCCGGAGTTCGACGAAGAAGCTGCGCTGCTCGATCCTGAAGCTGTCTCGTGGCAAGACGATGAGGATGACAAAGACTGGTCTGATGATGATGCCCAGGCCGCGCTCAATAAAGTCTCGGAGCAGTTACAGCTGGCCGCGCAGGCTGCTGAGCGAAACGGTGAGCTGGCTGAGACAGATGCAGAACCAGCGCAGGCAGTACCGGCGCAAGATGCTCCTTCATTACAAGATGATTCTGCGTCGCAAGAGGCTTCTTCCGGGCAAGAGACTGCCGGGCAAGCCGTGCCTATGCATGGCAAACCTCAGTATGAATATGCGGTGATTGATCCGACGACCTTGCCTGAGTTTGATGAAGATGATGCATTGAATGCCTCATTTGAAGAGCAGATGGAGCTGGAGCAGTACGAGCAGGAACTGAAGCACGGCGATGAAGCACAGACTGTCCAGCCTCAGCCTCAGCCTCAGCCTCAGCCAGAGCTGAATGAACCCTGGAGCGATGAAATGATCGACTCCGCAGGCTTGGATATGGCGGCGTTGCTGGCAGAACCTGAGCTGGAAGTGCCAGCTATGCAGGCGTTTGATGAGCTTCAATCCGATGAGACACTGCCTTCAATGCGCACCGAAGACAGTGCGGATGCTGAGCCTGGGGGGGAACTGTCTGATCTTGCGTTGCCTGATGCCGACGCTCCGGCTGAGCCTGAATCTTTGCCGGAGCCACAGCCTGAATCTGAACCCAGAGCAGAACAAAACAATCCCGATGAGTTCGAGCATGAACAGTGGCTGCTACATGAAAGTGTGCCGCTGTCCGAGCTGGATGATCAGGAGCTGTCGCCGGAAGAAAACGCCATCTGGGGAGCGGATATCCCTGAGCCTGAACTGGAAAGTGAGGACTGGGGGGAGCAGCCGCCGCTCTCTGAACAGACTGACGAGCCTGTGGACGTCGCAGATACTCAGGCAGAGAGCCAGCTGATAGCCTCAGCAAGTGACAATGAGCCTTACATCAGTATCGATGAACTGATGAAAGAGCTGGAAGGGGAGTCGGATCCTGAACTGGATTCAGCACCGCTCAAGCTGGATGTGGGGCTGGATGAGTTTCCGGATGTGTTAGCCGGCATTGGCGATATTGATGTCGACGGTGCGGGTGAATACGCCAGCAAACTCGATTTGGCCAAAGCCTATCTGGAAATGAATGACACTGACGGGGCATACTTTTTATTGGAGGATGTGGCTGAAAACGGTGATGGCGATGTCAGCCGTGAAGCTGCGAATCTGTTATTAAAGATGGATCGCTGATCATTTCATCAGACTGAACAGGAAGTCCGCGTATGCGGACTTCTTTTCTTTTGGCGCTTTTTTTATAATCCCTGCTTTCGCTTTGCCGGCGGACACGCTGGCAGGGTTTTCAGATAAGTAAGAGTGCAGACATGCGAATTGCCTTAGGAATTGAGTACGACGGGAGCCGCTATTTTGGTTGGCAGCGTCAGCGTGACGTTGACAGTGTGCAGGGCAGACTGGAAAAAGCGCTGAGCAAAATTGCCAACCAGACCATAGAGGTGCAATGCGCCGGTCGTACCGATGCCGGTGTGCACGGTACCGGGCAAGTGGTGCACTTTGATTGTGATACACCGCGCAAGCTGGTGGCCTGGACGATGGGAACCAACGCCCATTTGCCCAAAGACATTGCTGTGCGCTGGGCAAAGGAAGTACCGGATGAGTTCCATGCCCGTTTCAGCGCTACCGCCAGACGTTATCGCTATGTCATTTACAATCATGCGCTGCGGCCTGCTATCCTTGGTTCGGGTATCAGCCATTATCACGGTGAGCTGGATGCTGAAAAAATGCATCAGGCCGGACAGTACCTGCTGGGCGAGAATGACTTTACTTCATTCCGGGCGGTGTTTTGCCAGTCCCGCAGCCCGTGGCGTAATGTGATGCACCTGAATGTCACCCGGCAGGGCCATTACGTCATTATTGATATTAAGGCCAATGCTTTTGTTCATCATATGGTGCGTAATATCACAGGCAGCCTGATTAAAGTGGGGCGGGGCGAAGAAAAACCTGAATGGATTCAGTGGCTGCTGGCGCAGAAAGATCGTACTTTAGCGGGTGCGACCGCAAAAGCGGAAGGCTTATATTTGGTTGAAGTGGATTATCCTGAAGCCTATGATTTGCCCTGCGTTTCTGCAGGCCCGCTCTTTTTGTGAGCAGGTGATCTGTTTTAACGCGCAATATCGCGCTGACTGGTTGTCGCGCAGGCAAGGTCTGCAGAGGTTGAGTGAAATCTGAGCTGTAATGGTTCAGTCGGACGTTAACTGGTCGGTCAAGTTTCTTGAGCTAAGATCCCGTTAACACTCTATTTCCTCAAGGTACAACCAGTTTTTTATCTACACTTAGACGAGTTTGTGTTTTAATTCCGGACTTGAAATTATCGAATTGATTATCCCTTGCCACAGGGCGGGGGAGATGTAAATGAAAGGTCATTCATGAGCTGGCTTGAAAAGATCCTCACAAAAAGCAACATTGTAACGTCTCGTAAAGCATCTATCCCTGAAGGGGTATGGACGAAATGTACCTCTTGTGAACAGGTACTTTATTACGCTGATCTTGAGCGCAATCTGGAAGTTTGCCCAAAGTGTGATCACCACATGCGCATGAAAGCCCGCCGCCGTCTGGAAACCTTCCTCGATGAAGAAGGCCAGGTGGAGATTGCTGCGGAGCTGGAGCCTAAAGATCACCTGAAATTCCGTGATTCGAAAAAATACAAAGACCGTATTACAGCGGCCCAGAAAGCCAGCGGTGAAAAAGATGCGCTGGTGGCCATGAAAGGGACATTGTTACAGCAACCTGTGGTTGCCTGTGCCTTTGAGTTCTCCTTCATGGGGGGCTCTATGGGATCGGTTGTCGGTGCCAAGTTTGTTCGCGCGGTTGATGAAGCGATTGCCAATAACTGCGGTCTGGTTTGTTTCTCTGCCAGCGGCGGTGCCCGTATGCAGGAAGCGCTGATGTCTCTGATGCAAATGGCGAAAACAAGTGCGGCGCTGGAGCGTTTGTCGGCGAAAGGTTTGCCTTTCTTCTCTGTGCTGACTGATCCGACAATGGGCGGTGTTTCTGCCAGTCTGGCGATGTTGGGTGATATCAACATCGGCGAGCCTAAGGCGCTGATTGGCTTTGCCGGACAGCGGGTGATTGAGCAGACTGTACGCGAGAAGTTACCTGAAGGTTTCCAGCGCAGTGAATTCCTGCTGGAGCACGGCGCGATTGATATGATTGTTGACCGCCGTGAAATGCGTCAGCGTATTGGCGGCCTGCTGGCCAAGATGATGAATGCTGAGTCTCCGCTTGTGGTGCCTGTCGAAAGGGAACCGCAGGTGTCAGCGGACGTCGAAGCTGACAGCGATACCGAGTCTGCGGAAGACAAAGCTTAAGACGAAAAAGCGCCTGGTTGTATACCGGGCGTTTTTTTTCGCGCAGACAAATGTCAGGCTGAAGTGAAAAGCGGTCTGCCAGTCAGGCAAATATCGTTATTGTTCCACATTTCGTTTCTTCGTTTGGCTCTCAACCGTTAAATTCTGCGTACTTCATGCTACATTAAGCGACATCATCTTAATTACATTAGTTAGTACTGTTACATGTCTGATTCCTCTGCAACGCCGCAATCTGTTCCTTCGGCTACTTCACCGCTAAATGACTGGCTGCTTTATCTGGAAAACCTTCACACCAGTGCCATCGAGCTGGGGCTGGATCGTGTGCAGGCCGTGGGTGAGCGGGCCGGATTACGCAAACCGGCACCGACAGTGATTACTGTTGCGGGCACCAATGGTAAAGGTTCGACCTGCGCCATTCTTGAAGCCATCCTGCAGCAGGCGGGATACAGTGTGGGTGTGTACAGCTCACCACATTTGGTGCGCTACAACGAGCGGGTACGCATTAATGGTCAGGAGCTGGATGACAGTGAACACAGTCAGGCGTTTGCGGCGGTAGAATCATACCGGCAGGACACCAGTCTGAGCCTGTTCGAATTCGGTACACTGGCCGCACTCAACCTCTTTAAAACCCATCAGGTAGATGTTGTGGTGTTAGAAGTGGGACTGGGTGGCCGACTGGATGCGACCAATATTGTGGATCATGATGTCTCGGTTATTACCAGTCTGGCCATTGATCATGTGGACTGGCTGGGGAACGACATCGAAGTGATTGGCTATGAGAAGGCCGGTATTTTCCGTGCCGGGAAGCCAGCCGTCTGCGGTCAGCCCAATCCCCCTGCTTCCGTGGCCGCGCATGCTGACAGTATTGGGGCTGAGTTGTATCAGGTTGGCTATCAGTATACCTACGAGCAGGCAGGAGAGACATGGAACTGGAAGTGCGGTGCATTCGACATGGAACAGCTGCCTCTGCCTGCTTTACCTTTACCTAACGCGGCCACTGCGCTGATGGCACTTGGTGTCGCTGAACTGGAGATCAGTGATCAGCACATTGTTTCCGGCTTAGCCAAAGTGCGCCTTGCCGGCCGGATGGAAACGGTAGCGGATAATCCGCTGATTTTACTTGATGTGGCCCATAATCCGCATTCGGCAAATTATCTGGCCCGTCAGCTCAAGGCGCTGAAGAATGTCCGCCCGGTGGGTAAAATTCACGGCGTGGTGGGTATGCTGCGTGATAAAGACATCCCATCAACCCTGATTGAGATGAAGGCGGTAGTGGATGCCTGGTATCCGGCATCACTCAAGGGGCCTCGCGCTGCGTCTGCCCAGGAAATTGCTGAGTATCTGACGTTTCAGGGCGATCTGTATACTGCACCTGAACTTGCTTATCAGGCGGCATTAATGCTGGCGCAACCTGAAGATGTCGTGATTGTCTTTGGTTCGTTTTACACAGTTGGCGAAGTGTCCAGCTACATTAAGACACAGGAGTAAGTGTGGCGAGTAAATTTCAGAGTCGTCTGGTCGGAACTATCGTACTGGTCGCAATCGGTGTGATTTTTCTGCCTGATTTTTTTGATGGCAAAAAGCAGCACTTCCAAGAGCAGTTTGCCAGTATTCCTTTGCAGCCTCAGACTGGTAATGGAGACAACCTGATTGCGATTCCGGAACCCGTGGATGCGGAAGCCGAATTACCACCTATGCCAGTGACTGAGCAAATTGCCGGAGAACCTGTACTACCCGAGTCGGTATCCGAGCCTGTTAACGTCAAGCCGCAGCCTGTCGGCGAACCGCAACCGGGCAACACAGACAGTGGCTGGGTGATTCAGCTGGGGGTGTTCCGTAATTTTGAGAATGCGCATCAACTGGTTGAGAAACTGAGAAGTAAAGGCTATCAGGCGCACGTTCTGCCAAAACAGCTGAAACCAGGTGATTTGGCCCGTGTTGTCGTCGGACCCGAGATCGACAAAGATAAACTGTCAGGGAAAGCAGACGATTTGCGTAAACTTACCGGGCTTAACGGGCAATTGCTCAGATTTAACCCACTCAACCCTTAGGTAAACGTTTGCGTTCTGATTTTTTCTGTTAGAATACGCGCCAACAACAAGAATTAAGTAGAAGATGATCTGGATTGATTATGTCATTTTAGGGGTGATTGCCTTTTCTTCACTGGTCAGTTTGATCCGTGGTTTTGTGAAGGAAGCGCTGTCGCTGGTGATTTGGTTTGCGGCATTTTTTGTTGCCAGCAATTTTTACAAAGAACTGGCGCTGTATTTCACCAATATTCAGGATGAGCTCATACGAAATGGCAGTGCTATCGCGGTATTGTTCATTGCCACACTGATTGTGGGAGCGGTAGTGAATTATGTGATCGGGCAACTAGTGCAGAAAACCGGTTTGTCCGGTACCGACAGGGTGCTGGGTATCGTATTTGGTGCCCTTCGCGGTGTGCTTATCATTGCCGCTGTGCTGTTTTTTCTGGATGCCTTTACCGGTTTTGCTGATGCAGAATGGTGGCAGGCGTCGCAGTTAATCCCGCAGTTTGGTGTGGTAATTGAGTGGTTTTTCTCTTACCTGAAAGAGAGTTCCAGTTTTCTTCCCGGCGCGTTATAGCGCCGGATTTATATTAATTGCATTGAGTAACCGTATGGAGACAACGAACTAACGTATTGTTACTCAATGCAATTATTGATGATCCATGACGAGGATTTAGGACATGTGTGGTATTGTCGGAATCGTGGGAAACACCCCGGTTAACCAGTCTATTTATGATGCACTGACCGTGCTGCAGCACCGTGGCCAGGATGCTGCCGGTATTGTTACCCTGGAAAGCAATCGTTTTCGTCTGCGCAAGGCCAATGGCCTGGTGCGTGACGTCTTCGAAGCAAAACACATGCAGCGTCTGCAGGGGACTGTAGGGCTTGGGCACGTTCGTTACCCTACTGCGGGCAGCTCAAGTGCTTCAGAGGCTCAGCCTTTTTATGTGAACTCTCCTTACGGTATTTCACTGGCGCACAATGGTAACCTGACTAACGCAGCCGACATCAGAGATTCGCTCTTTGAGCAGGCTCGCCGTCATGTTAACACTTCTTCCGACTCGGAAATTCTGTTGAATGTTCTGGCTCATCAGCTGGAAGGCGCGACTAACTACCCGTTAACTTCAGATGACATCTTTGCGGCGATTCGTGCTGTGCATAAAAAGGTGCGTGGTGCTTATGCCGTTGTGGCTATGGTTATCGGGCATGGTCTGATGGCATTTCGTGACCCGCACGGAATCCGCCCTCTGTGCCTGGGTAAGCGCGAAGTTGAAGGTAAAGTCGAGTACATGGTTGCCTCTGAATCGGTGGCACTGGACGCGGTGGGTTTTGATTTCATGCGTGATGTTGCACCGGGAGAGGCGGTCTATATCACTTTTGACGGCCAACTGTTCACTGAGCAGTGTGCTGAAAATCCGGCTTTGAACCCATGTGTGTTCGAGTTCGTGTATTTTGCCCGTCCAGACTCTTTTATTGATAAGATTTCTGTGTACAGCGCTCGCCTGAATATGGGTAAGAAGCTGGGTGAGAAGATTAAGCGCGAGTGGGATGATCTGGATATTGATGTGGTTATCCCGATTCCGGAAACCTCTTGCGACAGTGCACTGGAAATTGCCCGTACGCTTGATAAACCTTACCGTCAGGGCTTTGTGAAGAACCGCTATGTCGGCCGTACCTTTATCATGCCGGGTCAGCAGCTGCGCCGTAAGTCAGTGCGTCGTAAACTGAACGCGATCAGCTCTGAATTCAAGGGTAAAAGTGTACTCCTGATTGATGATTCGATTGTACGTGGGACCACCTCTGAGCAAATCATTGAAATGGCGCGTGAAGCGGGTGCCAAAAAAGTCTACCTGGCTTCTGCGGCGCCGGAAATTCGTTTCCCTAATGTATACGGCATTGATATGCCAAGCGCGAATGAACTGATTGCTCATGGTCGTGAAGTGGATGAAATCTGCAAGATGATCGGTGCAGACGGTCTGATTTTCCAGGACTTGCAGGATTTGGTGGATGCGGTTGCAGAAGGCAACCCTGACATTAAACTGTTCGAAACTTCCGTCTTTAATGGCAACTATGTCACGGGCGATGTGAACCAGCAGTATTTAGAGTACCTGGAAACGCTGCGCAGCGAAGATGCCAAAACGCAGCGTGAAATTCAGCAGGAACTGGCAAACCTGGAACTGTATAACGAAGGCGTGTAACACCTTCATTGTCAGCACCAGTGTCTGAACACAAAAAGGCAAGCTCTCTGAGCTTGCCTTTTTTAATGCGTTGAATTTAATGCGTTGAACTCGGGACAGGTTAGTGACTGAACTGTGGCCCCAATCCCATGTTCCACAGAATGACAGAGCCGGCAATGATGGAAACCAGCAGTACCAGGCCACAGGTCACAATCGAACTGGCATAGATAAAACCGCGCTCTTCCGGAATGTGCATCAGAATAGGGACACCTGTGTATAGCAGGTACACTGAGTAGGTGATGCCGACCAGTCCGGCCATCATCAGAAACCACAACTGAGGGTACAAGGCGGCAATACTGATCATAAACAGCGGTGTTGCTGTGTAAGCTGCCAATTCAAGCGCTTGGGTATAGGTTGGTGTTGAGCCAAAGGTATGGCTCATCCAGTATGTCAGGTAGGCAAGCGCAAATACCCCGCCAATCAGGGCAAAGTACATGGCAACAGACATGAACAGCGCACTGGACGGTGTCAGGTAAATCGGGTCAACAGCCCCGACCCGCCAGCCGATAAACACACTGGAAATGTAGGCAAAAATAGGCGGAAGCAAGGCGATCAGCATAATGTGGCTCAAACTGCTTTGCATCCCCTCATGCTGCTCATCAATGTTGTGCCACTCTTTTTTGGGATGAGTGTAAAGCCCGAATAAATGTCCCAGAATCATAACCTATCCTCGTTATCTAGGGTGCAAATCGCACAACGTATTGCAGGTTGTTGTTCAGAACACTGTCAGTGCATATCCGGGCACTTTTTGTGTTCTTTGTCATATAACGTTTAGACGGGCTTCTGCCGGTTGGCAAGGAGAGCAGGCTCAGGATGTGCTGAAGAAGTGACTTACGAACTCAATAAACAGCCTCAGCTTCTCTGGTTGGTGATCTTTGTGGTTATAGAGAAGATAGACATTGCGCGGGTTGGCCGACCAGTTATCCAGCACTCGTACCAGCTCACCGCTGTGAATGTATTTTTTCAGCATGGCATCTGGCATTAATGTAATTCCCAGCCCGGCCACACAAGCTTTCCTGACCACATTCAGCTGATTGGACTCGAAGCGTCCCTTCTCATTAACCGTGATGTTTTCTCCGTCTTTGTTGCTGAGCCGCCAGCGCAGCAGAGGAGAGCCTTTGAGCAGGGAGTGCTTGGACAGATCTTGTGCATGAGTGAGCGTTGGGTGACGTTGCAGATAATCTGGGCTGGCAACCAGTATATCTTCCACCGCGTTTATTTTACGGGCAATCAGTGCCGAATCACGTTGCGGACCGACACGAAAGATAACATCCCAGTCAGTTGGGTCTAACTGCTCGGGTTCATTGCTCAGAAACAATTCAATACTGATAGCCGGGTGTTCGAGCATGAAGGCGTTGAGCATAGGTTGCAGCATGACTTTGCTCAGATTGGTCGGAGCCGCTATTTTGAGTCGTCCGCTTGCCCCTCTGGACTCTTCCCGAATATTTTCTGCGGTATCCAGTAACTGTTGAAGCAATGGCGTACACAGCTGGTAATACTGCTGGCCAGCTTCAGTCAGCGACAGCTTGCGAGCATGGCGGTTTAGCAGGCGCAGGTTCAGGCTTTCTTCCAGTGCCTGTATACGGCGGGTCAGTGTGGCAACAGGCACCTGATGCTTGCGAGAAGCGGCGGTATAGCTGCCTTCCTCAACCACAATGCGAAATAAATTTAGATCATCAAGCTTCATAGGCGTGTCGTGAGCGGATATGAGAAAGTGGGAATTGTATAACAAAACACTCAATGTGAAGAGGTTAACATTGAGTGTTATTAAAATAGGACCTTCAGGGACCAAAACAAGTTTCGCAATGGGCAAGATTTTGAACTGGCTAACAGAATACTAAAACTAAAGTTCATGAACAGGCAGACGCCCTGACGTAGCGCGGTTTTACGCCTATCCTAAATGAGAACATTCATCGCGACTACCCAACTTCGCACAGATTCAATTAGAAGGATGTGCCTGTTCAGCAGAATATTATTCTGTGCTCTTGGCCCCTTGTTTCATGGAGGGCACAATCGTTGCTAGAAGGTAAAGATATCCTCATTGTGGAGGACGATCCGGTGTTTCGCCGGATGATAACAGGCTTTTTGCTATCGCAAGGATGCGAGGTCAGGGAAGCTGAAGACGGTTTACAGGGACTGCGGGCCCTGCGCGACGGAATCCCTGATGTGCTTTTGTGCGATCTGGCTATGCCTGTATTGACAGGCATGGAGTTTGTTGAAGAGGTTTCACTGCATTACCCCATGATTCCTGTCATTGTCATTTCCGGTACCGGTGAAATGGCCGATGTCGCAGCCGCTCTCAGGCATGGCGTTAAAGATTTTCTGGTCAAACCGCTGGATAACATCATGGTGCTGAAAGCTGCACTGATGTCGGTACTCAAAGCACAGGAAAACACAACCGAATACACAGACTTTTCCAGCCAGCTATTACAGCATGACTCGACGGTAGATGAAGAACTGCAGTGGCATATCAATGAGCTGGAATCAAATCCGGAGATTGCTCGCGAGCTGCTGGTGGGGCTGATGCCGGACACCTTGTCCCGTCAGGGAGACTGGCAGATGAGCTACTGCGTTTTGCAGTCTGCCGATGTGCAGCCCGTGTTGCTCGACTACACTTGGTTGATGGACGGTCGTCTGGCTTTCTATCTGCTTGATGCCGAGTCAGGGGGCCGGCAGGGGGCGGCCACTGTGCTGCTGATACGGGCATTGTTCAATGACTATCTGCGCAAACGTATGGCAAGCGAGAATGACATTTCCAGTATGCTGCAAACCATTGAAAACGGGATGAAGCAGTCGGGTTACGCTGTGCCTATCAAGGGGTTGTTTGGCATTTTTGATGCGTGTGACAGAAGCCTGGTGGTGGTGTCAACCGGATCGGAAGCGATGCTGAGAACCAGCGATGAAGAAATGATAGTCCCGGCTGGCACCAGTCTGGGAGACGGGGCACGAAAAAACCTCACCTCTTCGTATGTTCTGCCGTATTCAGGCGCACGTTTGTCTTTGAGCAAAATTGGCGCCGCTAATTTCAGTATTACAATTCAGCGACTGGACGCCATGAAAGAGCATGAAATCCATCCGGCAGTGAAAGCAAAAACGAAAGTTTAGCGGAGAATCAATACACTATCAGCTTTAGGAGTAAACTGGAAAACGTTGGAAAAGTAAACGCTTAGCGTCAATGTACAGGGAAACTATTGAGGTTTATACCTCCCACCATATAATCACTTTCAGACAGACATTTTCCGGGCAGAGACGATATGAAAGATTGGTACCTACTTTATTGCAAGCGAAGCGAGCAGGAGCGGGCCGTGGTCAATCTGGATCGTCAGGGCGTAGAGTGCTATTACCCTCAGGTACTCGTCGAGAAAGTGGTGCGCGGAAAACGTGTCACTGTGAATGAACCACTGTTCCCTAATTATATGTTTGTTTTGACCCTGAATATGTCAGCTATACCACAGTCCGCTCGACGCGCGGTGTGGCTGACTTTATCCGCCAGGGGGCATACCCGCAAAAAGTTCAGCCTGAACTGCTGTTTGAGTTAATGACGAATGAAAATTGCGAAGAACACAGACGTCTGTTGTCTAATCTGCCCAAACCCGGCGAGTGCCTCGAGCTCAAACAAGGCCAGTTTAAGGGCCTTGAAGCCATCTATCAGGAACCTGACGGTGAAAAGCGCTCATTCATGCTGATAAACTTGCTCGGTAAACCGGTGAAAATCAGTATAGATAACGCAGATATCGTCCGCCGTGGGTAACCTGGTCGTGGCTTAAACATTCCGCCATCTCTGTCCTGCGTAATCTGTCTTTTTGTCGTTGAGGACACCAGCTCACGCTTATTGCTCAGATCTCTCGCTGCATAAAGGCAAGTTTGTTATATTGCGACTGACAATGACAACGTACATGGAAAAAGCAATGCAAAAGTCTTCCCCAGTTCGTAAAGCGGTCATTCCGGTAGCCGGTTTAGGGACCAGGATGTTACCAGCCACAAAGGCCATTCCCAAAGAGATGCTGCCTATTGTGGACAAACCTCTGATTCAATATGTCGTGAATGAATGTGTTGCGGCCGGTATTAAAGAAATAGTGCTGGTTACCCATTCGTCTAAAAACTCTATTGAAAACCACTTTGATACTTCATTTGAGCTGGAAGCAACGCTTGAAAAGCGGGTTAAGCGTCAGTTGCTGGATGAAGTACAGAACATCTGTCCAAGTGATGTGACCATAATGCATGTGCGTCAGGGCCAGGCAAAAGGCCTGGGCCATGCGGTACTTTGTGCCCGTCCACTGGTAGGCAACGAGCCGTTTGCCGTCGTCCTGCCAGATGTGATTCTGGATGATGCTGCCAGCGATCTGCGTAGTGAGAACATGGCTGCTATGGTTAATCTGTTCAATGAAACAGGTGTCAGCCAGGTCATGGTAGAGCCAGTACCAATGTCGGAAGTGTCTAACTATGGTGTGGCTGATGTGAATGGCGAGCAAATTGCGCCAGGCGATTCAGCTTCTATGGCCAAGGTTGTTGAGAAACCAGCGGCTGATCAGGCGCCGTCTAACCTGGCTATCGTGGGGCGTTATATCCTTCCTGCCGAAATCTGGGAAATTCTTGCCAAAACTCCGATTGGTGCAGGTGATGAAATTCAGTTGACAGACGCAATTGATATGTTGATGGAAAAGCAGCAGGTTAATGCGTTCCACATGACTGGTAAGAGCCATGATTGCGGCAGTAAACTGGGTTATATGCAGGCATTCGTAGAATATGGCTTACGCCACCCTGTGCTCGGGAATGATTTCGCGGCTTATCTGAAAACGCTGCAGAAATAACGCGGGTTATAACAGGTTATAAAAGCTGGCCAGTACCGATGAATAACAAAAAAAGCGAGGTTGATTACCTCGCTTTTTTGTTTCTGGAATAACTAAATACCTGTCAGCTTTCGTGGAATTGCTCACAGGCCAGCAGGGTATTTTCGATCAGTGTGGCAACCGTCATCGGGCCAACACCACCAGGGACGGGAGTAATGTGTTTGGCCTTTTGGCGCGCGACATCATATTCCACATCACCCACCAGGGTGCCGTTGTCCAGGCGATTGATACCGACATCTATGATAGTCGCGCCTTCTTTAATCCAGCTACCCGGAATAAAATTAGGCTTTCCTACCGCGACAACCAGGATATCAGCCTGACGAACATGGCTTTCCAGATCCTGAGTGAATCGGTGACAGGTTGTGGTCGTGGCGCCGGCAAGCAACAGTTCAAGGGTCATAGGGCGGCCAACGATATTAGAAGCACCCACAATAACCGCGTGTTTGCCACGAGCCTGGATATTATAGCGCTCCAGCAAAGTGATAATCCCCTTTGGTGTGCATGAGCGCAGTTTCGGGATGCGCTGGCACAGACGCCCGACGTTATAGGGGTGGAAACCGTCGACATCTTTCTCGGGATTAATATGTTCAAGCACTTTGGTGGAGTCAATGCCTGCAGGCAGAGGCAACTGTACCAGTATCCCGTCTATGGACTGATCCGCATTCAGTTCATCAATCAGCGCCAGCAGTTCGACTTCTGCAGTATCAGCAGGAAGGTCGAATGAGCGAGAGATAAAGCCCACTTCTTCACAGGCTTTGCGCTTGCTGCCGACATAAATCTGTGAGGCAGGATCCTGACCTACCAGAATGACGGCTAACCCAGGTGCACGTAATCCCGCGTCAGTGCGAGCCTTAACACGTGCAGCAACTTCTTGTCTGACAGTTTGTGAGATAAGTTTTCCATCAATGATTTGAGCGGCCATGATTTTCCTTTGTACAGAAATGAGCTGAGCAGGCATATTGTCGCAGAGATAAGGGGGGAAATCTATAGCGCAAACGTTTGCTTTTTGCAGGCTTCAGATAAAATCCCTGCGTTAATAAAGAAGTAATTGCTGCCTAAAATACTGCAATCTAAAGATTTTCAAATAATAAGTGCTTAGCTGTACAGAGAAAGGATGTGTTTCGCTGAGGCAACAAAGGAGGGTGTTTGCCGTAAGTTTAACCGCTTGGTGCATTTGGCGAGGTATTTTAACGTTTTATTGTTGACCTTGATCTCAAGCGACGTATAATTCACCCCCGTTAGTTAACGCTCCTGGTTGCTAACTCTCAGACAATGCGCCCTTAGCTCAGTTGGATAGAGCACGTGCCTTCTAAGCATGTGGTCGCAGGTTCGAATCCTGCAGGGCGCGCCACTTTTCTTCGTCACACCCTTCTTTTTCTACTCGCTTCTTCATTTTTCATCTTTGGTTACAGTGCGCAAAGCAGCATGCAGTATTGATTAAAATTCCTGCACTGAATCGACATTTGAACAAAAAAGCGAGGTTAAACTGCAATTTTTTCGTGTTTTCTCTTGAAAATGCGAATTCAGACCCTATCTTGTCCGAAGGTTTACACTTGGTGTGACACCAGATGCCTCGACGAAAGAGGGCTGGGTCGTTATAATACCGCGCTTTAATTTTTGTTTCAGTGGCACTGGCTAGTGATACAGAAATTGACCGAATTCAGGCGTTATGGTGTTCAAGCCGTAACACGAAAGGATGCCAGCGTCAGCAGAGATCTGACGGGCAAGATAACTCAGTCAACCTGAGTCAGTTTTGAGGTTTAAGAAAATGCAAGTTACCGTTGAAACCACTGAAGGCCTAGAACGCCAAATTACGATTACTGTACCTGCTGCAAACATCGAAGATGCAGTAACTGCCCAGTTGCAGAAAATCGCTAAAACCCGTCGTTTTGACGGTTTCCGTCCTGGTAAAGCACCAATCAAGATGGTTGCACGTATGTTCGGCGCATCTGTACGTCAGGATGTACTGGGTGAAGTGATGCAGCGTCATTACATTGAAGCTATCGTTAAAGAGAAAATTAACCCAGCCGGTGCGCCAACGTTCACGCCAGTCGACATGGCTGAAGGTAAGGATCTGGTTTTCAAAGCAACCTTCGAAGTGTTCCCTGAGATTGAACTGACGGGTCTGGACAAGATTGCTATCGAGAAGCCAGCTGCTGAAGTGAAAGAAGAAGACGTTGCTCAGATGCTGGAAACACTGCGTAAGCAGCAAGCTAACTGGGCTGAAGTTGATACCGCTGCTGACGCAGACAGCCGTGTGACTATCGATTTCACTGGTTCTATTGACGGTGAAGAATTCGACGGCGGTAAAGCAGAAGCTTTCCCTCTGGCAATGGGCCAGGGCCGTATGATTCCAGGCTTCGAAGAAGGTATCGTTGGTAAGAAAGCGGGTGAAGAGTTTAGCATTGAAGTCACTTTCCCTGAAGACTATCACGCCGAGAACCTGAAAGGTAAAGCGGCTGTGTTCGCCATCAAACTGCACAAAGTAGAAGCTCAGGAGCTGCCAGAGCTGAACGACGAATTTGTGAAGAAGTTTGGCGTTGAAGACGGTTCTGTTGAAGGCCTGAAAGCTGAAGTGCGCAAGAACATGGAGCGCGAGCTGAAGCAAGCGGTTAAAGGCCGTATCAAGGATCAGGTTCTGAATGGTCTGATTGAACAAAACGACATTGCTGTACCTTCTGCGCTGATTGACCAGGAAGTTAACACCCTGCGTCAGCAGGCTGTTCAGCGTTTCGGCGGTAATGCGGATAATGCACCAGAGCTGCCACGTGAGCTGTTCGAAGAGCAAGCTAAACGTCGTGTAGTAGTTGGTCTGCTGCTGGGTGAAGTGATCAAGGCTGAAGAACTGAAAGCCGATGACGAGCGAGTTAAGGCGCTGATCACTGAAATGGCATCTGCTTATGAAGATCCAACGGAAGTTGTTGCATACTATGAAAAGAATGAGCAACTGATGAACAACATGCGTAATGTTGCTCTGGAAGAACAAGCGATTGATGCTCTACTGGCTAAAGCACAGGTTTCAGAAAAAGAAGTAAGCTTCAATGAGCTGATGAATCAGCAACCAGCAGCTTAATTGACTGAAATGACTGTAAAGATTTGACTTCATTTCAAATCTTCTGCTAACAATGGTCCGTATGAGTCAATCATTCGGGCCATTAATTTTTTGGGGAAATAAGGTTATGAGCTACCAAGATAATAACGCCATGTCGCCAATTATGAATGCGCTGGTTCCTATGGTGGTCGAGCAGACCTCTCGTGGCGAGCGTTCCTACGACATCTATTCCCGACTATTGAAGGAGCGTGTGATCTTTCTGACCGGCCAGGTTGAAGATCAGATGGCGAACCTGGTTGTGGCACAGCTGTTGTTCCTGGAGTCAGAGAACCCTGACAAAGATATTTTCCTGTATATTAACTCCCCTGGTGGCTCAGTCACTGCAGGTATGTCCATCTATGACACTATGCAACACATCAAACCGGATGTGAGTACCTTCTGTATGGGACAAGCATGTTCAATGGGTGCATTCCTGCTGGCAGGTGGAGCGAAAGGTAAACGTTTTTGTCTGCCTAATTCCCGTGTAATGATCCACCAACCATTAGGCGGTTTCCAGGGACAGGCTTCTGATATTCAGATTCATGCTCAGGAAATTCTGACAATTAAGAAGCGATTAAACAATCTGCTGGCTGACCATACCGGCCAACCATTGGAAATCGTTGAAAAAGATACAGACCGTGACAACTTCATGTCTGCTGAGCAGGCTGCGGAGTATGGACTGGTTGATGCCGTTTTGAATAAGCGTGACTAACCTGTCATTATGGTGCACAGTGCTCTGAAGGCGCAAGGTGACAGCAAAGTGACGAGAGATGTTATACACTCAAAACAAGGCAAGGATGGGTGAAACCCAATATGAGGTTAGCGAATGACAGATAAGCGAAAAGAGAGTGGTAGTGGAAAACTGCTGTACTGCTCTTTCTGCGGTAAAAGTCAGCATGAAGTTCGCAAGCTGATTGCTGGCCCTTCTGTGTATATTTGCGATGAGTGCGTCGATCTGTGTAACGACATCATTCGCGAAGAAATCAAAGAAGTTATGCCAAAGCGCGATGGTAATGAACTGCCAACGCCAAGGGAGATCCGCACGCACTTAGATGATTATGTCATCGGCCAGGATCACGCGAAGAAAGTACTGGCTGTAGCTGTCTACAACCATTACAAGCGTTTGCGTAATGGCGACACCACAAGTGATGGTGTCGAGTTGGGTAAAAGTAACATCCTGCTGATAGGTCCGACGGGTAGTGGTAAAACACTGCTTGCAGAAACGCTGGCGCGTATGCTGGATGTACCTTTCACTATGGCGGATGCAACGACCCTGACCGAAGCCGGTTATGTCGGTGAAGATGTAGAAAACATCATCCAGAAGTTGCTGCAGAAATGTGATTACGATGTCGCTAAAGCTGAGCGCGGAATAGTTTATATTGATGAAATTGACAAGATTTCCCGTAAATCTGACAACCCATCAATTACCCGTGACGTGTCTGGCGAAGGTGTGCAGCAGGCGCTGCTGAAATTGATCGAGGGTACGGTTGCCTCTGTGCCTCCACAGGGCGGTCGTAAACATCCTCAGCAGGAGTTCCTGCAGGTTGATACATCGAAAATACTCTTTATTTGTGGTGGTGCATTTGCAGGCCTGGATAAAGTGGTAGAGCAACGTGTGGCAACCAGTTCAGGTATTGGTTTTGGTGCGGAAGTCCGCTCTAAAGATCAGCGCAACACACTCAGTGATTTATTCGAGAAAGTCGAACCGGAAGATCTGGTGAAATACGGTTTGATCCCTGAGTTTATCGGTCGTCTGCCAGTCACTGCGATTTTGAGTGAGCTGGATGAATCTGCTCTGGTGCAGATTCTGCGTGAGCCGAAAAATGCGCTGACAAAACAGTATGCTGCATTACTGGAGCTGGAAAACGTTGAACTGGAATTTCGTGACGATGCGCTGCAGGCAATTGCCCGTAAAGCCATGGAACGTAAAACCGGTGCACGTGGCCTTCGCTCTATCGTAGAGGCGGTGCTGCTGGATACCATGTATGAGCTACCTTCTGCCGAAGGCGTGAGTAAAGTAGTGATTGATGAGTCGGTTATTAAAGGTGAATCTGAACCTTTGCTGATTTATGAAAACACTGAAAATCAAGCTGCAGGCGGCGAGTAAGTGGTTGCAAAACGTACAGTTTGAGTAAATAAAGGAGGCTTTGGCCTCCTTTTTGATTTTCTGGCAAATCGACCGTTGAATCTTGTCAGTCTGCCCCCATATACTCACTAAAAGAGACTGAACGGAAAGAGAGAACAATATGAACCTGGAGCGTTCGGAACGCCTTGCCATTCCCGTTCTGCCACTGCGTGACGTGGTGGTCTACCCTCATATGGTTATTCCATTGTTTGTAGGCCGGGATAAATCCATTCGTTGCCTTGAAACCGCAATGGATAACGATAAACAAATTTTGTTGGTTGCCCAAAAAGAAGCGGCAACTGACGAACCAACCGTTGACGATCTCTATGATGTCGGCACAGTGGCGACCATACTGCAGCTCCTGAAATTGCCTGATGGCACAGTGAAGGTGTTGGTAGAAGGTCAGCAGCGTGCAAACGTTAAGAAGTTGACTGACGACGAATTTTTCAGTGCGGAAGCGGAATTTCTGGTCACGCCGGAAATGGACGAACGCGAGCAGGAAGTGCTGGTTCGCACTGCGATCAATCAGTTTGAAGGCTTTATCAAGCTGAACAAGAAGATCCCGCCTGAAGTGCTTACGTCACTGAATGGTATTGATGAGGCCGCTCGCCTTGCCGATACCATTGCTGCGCACATGCCACTGAAACTGGCAGATAAGCAGAAAGTGCTCGAAATTGTGGATATCACGGAACGTCTGGAGTTCCTGATGGCCATGATGGAGTCTGAAATTGATCTGCTGCAGGTAGAGAAACGTATCCGTGGCCGCGTCAAGAAACAGATGGAAAAGAGCCAGCGCGAGTACTATCTGAATGAGCAGATGAAAGCCATCCAGAAAGAACTGGGTGAGCTGGATGATGCACCGGACGAATTCGAATCGTTGAAGAAAAAAATCGACGAGTCGAAGATGCCAGCCGAAGCACGTGAAAAAACTGAGCAGGAATTGCAAAAGCTGAAAATGATGTCGCCGATGTCAGCTGAAGCGACTGTGGTTCGTGGTTATATCGACTGGATGCTGAGTGTGCCCTGGCACAAGCGTACCAAGGTCAAGAAAGATCTGGCTAAAGCGGAAGAGATCCTCAATGCCGATCACTATGGTCTGGAACGCGTCAAAGACCGCATTCTTGAGTATTTAGCTGTCCAGAGCCGTATTAATAAGCTGAAAGGCCCGATCCTGTGTCTGGTTGGCCCTCCTGGTGTCGGTAAAACGTCTCTGGGGCAGTCGATTGCTGCTGCCACTGGCCGTAAATACGTGCGTATGGCGCTGGGCGGGGTGCGTGATGAAGCGGAAATCCGTGGTCACCGCCGGACTTACATCGGCTCAATGCCAGGCAAGCTGATCCAGAAAATGGCCAAAGTTGGCGTGAAAAACCCACTGTTCCTGCTGGATGAGATCGACAAGATGTCTTCCGACATGCGTGGCGATCCTGCATCAGCGTTGCTGGAAGTTCTGGATCCGGAACAGAACAATGCGTTTAACGACCATTATCTGGAAGTGGATTACGATTTGTCCGACGTGATGTTCGTGGCGACATCGAACTCGATGAATATTCCTGGCCCGTTACTGGACCGTATGGAAGTGATTCGCCTGTCTGGTTATACCGAGGACGAAAAACTCAACATCGCCAAACGTCACTTGCTGGAAAAACAGATTCAACGTAACGGCCTGAAAAAAGGCGAAGTGGAGATAGAAGATTCTGCCATCATCGGCATCATCCGCTACTACACCCGCGAAGCTGGCGTGCGTAATCTTGAGCGTGAAATTTCCAAATTGTGCCGTAAAGCGGTGAAAGAAATCCTGCTGAACCCGAAAGTGAAAAAGGTCACCATTAATCAGGCGAACCTGAAGCAGTACTTGGGTGTGCAGCGCTTCGACTACGGAAAAGCAGAAGAAAGCAACCGTATTGGACAAGTCACCGGGCTGGCGTGGACCGAGGTGGGCGGCGATCTGCTAACCATTGAAACTGAGTCTATGCCGGGCAAAGGCAAGCTGTCTTACACCGGGTCTCTCGGCGATGTGATGCAGGAGTCTATTCAGGCAGCAATGACTGTGGTACGTACTCGCGCAGAGAAACTGGGTATTAATAACGACTTCTATGAGAAGCGTGATATCCATGTTCATGTTCCTGAAGGGGCAACCCCTAAAGACGGCCCAAGTGCGGGTATTGCAATGTGTACGGCACTGGTGTCGAGCCTGACAGGTAACCCTGTGCGCAGCGATGTCGCGATGACAGGTGAAATTACCCTGCGTGGTGAAGTTCTGCCTATCGGTGGTTTGAAAGAAAAACTGCTGGCAGCACACCGTGGTGGTATTAAAACGGTGCTGATTCCAAAAGAGAATGAACGTGATCTGGAAGAGATCCCAGACAACGTTATTGCTGATTTGGAAGTCCGCCCGGTTCGCTGGATTGATGATGTGTTACGCATCGCCCTGGAAAATAATCCGACAGGGATCGAGCTGGTAAATGCTCAAAACAGTGATATGCAGCAAAATTAACAGATGTAAGAGGCTGACTGTGGTGGAAATCGCTTGTCAGCCTTTTTCTGTCTGGCTATAAGTGGGGTCTAATTTGCTGTAAGCTCAATAATAACAAGGCTTACAGCCTGTTCAGTGTCACAATGAGCTGATAAATTAGACCTGATACAAGTTTTTGATTGTCCTTTGTCGTCACAGCGTAAACATAGATTATGCTGTTGTCAGGAAGACAATGTTCATAGAGGGGAAGAAATCGTGAACAAAACTCAATTGGTTGATAAAATTGCCGAAGGTGCTGATATTTCTAAAGCATCTGCTGGCCGTGCGCTGGACGCTTTCATTGAGGCAGTATCTGAGTCTCTGAAGGAAGGTGACCAGGTTGCGCTGGTTGGTTTTGGTACATTCTCTGTTCGTGAGCGCGCTGCCCGTACCGGCCGTAACCCACAAACGGGTGAAGAAATCCAAATCGCAGCAGCACGTGTACCAGGTTTCAAACCAGGTAAAGCGCTGAAAGATTCTGTCAACTGATTCTGGCTTTGCCAGTAAGTTGAAATGAACAAAACCTTACGCTTCTTGTCATATAGTGGCATTATTGCGTAACACGAGAGCGCATCATATCTGATGCGCTTTTTTTACATTGTATCAGGGTGAACAGATTGTGATTCTTCAGAATCGTAATCAACAGTTATTGCCAGCTCGAACAACTAGGAGATACGGCACGTTATGATGGAGCGGATGCGCGAAGGCGTTAGCAGCATTTGGGTGAAGATTATTCTCTCCCTAATCATATTTTCTTTTGTCTTTGCCGGTGTAGGCAGTTATCTGGCAAATTCTAATCAGCCTGTAGCGGCAAAGATTGACGGCGAGGAAATCAGCCAGAATCAGTTCGAGCAGGCATACCAGAACGAACGTAACCGTATGCAGTCGCAGCTGGGAGAGTATTTTTCTACGCTGATGGGTGACCCTGGCTATGTTCAGCAGTTTCGTCGCAGTGTGCTAGACCGTTTGGTGAACGATGCGCTGATTGAGCAACGTGCTAACGAGCTGGGCTTACGTATCAGTGATGATCAGGTGAAGCAAGCAATCCGTTCAATGCCTGAGTTTCAGCGTGACGGTAAGTTTGACAACGAAGTGTATGCTTCTTTGCTTCGTCGCTCGCGTTTCACGCCTGATCAATTTGCCGAGTACATGCGTACCGACATGCTGCGTCAGCAGCTGCTGAGCGCTATTCAGGGCAGTGATTTTGCATTGAATAACGAATTAACTCAGTTGCAGCAACTGGAGCAACAACAGCGTGAAGTGCGCAGTCTGACCCTGAACCTAGATACGTTTAAGGAAACTGTTGAGATCTCAGAAAGCGACAGCAAAGATTACTATGAGCAGCACCCGGAAGCCTTTACACGTCCGGAGCAAGTGAAAGTTGCTTATATTGAGCTGTCTGGCGATACACTGAAAAGTACCATGGATGTCAGTGATGATGAGCTGAATGCGTATTATCAGGATAACCTGACTAAGTTCTCGACGCCTGAACAGCGCCATGTTCGCCACATTCTGATTCAGGGTGACGATGCAGAGGCCCAGTCAAAGGCGGAAGCGATTCTTGCCGAGCTGAACCAGGGAGCGGATTTTTCCGAGCTGGCAAGCTCCAAATCGGATGACACTTTTAGTGCGAAACAGGGTGGTGAGCTGGACTGGTTTGAGCGTGGTGTGATGGACCCTGCGTTTGAAGAAGCGGCTTTTGCTTTGGAAAACCAAGGCGATCTGTCTGGCGTAGTGAAATCCTCATTTGGCTATCACATCATTCAGCTGGAAGCGGTCAAAGCACCTACTGCCAAGCCTCTTGCCGAGGTTCGCAGCGGCCTGTTAGCGGATCTGCGTGAACAAAAAGCGGCTGAAGCGTTTTATCAGCTGCAGACCAAACTGGCGGAATCTGCTTTCGAGATACCGGATTCATTGGATGATGCGGCTAAAGCGGTCAATGCTAAAGTACAGAAGACTGACTTCTTCGCACTTAACAATGCCCAGGGCGTGTTGGCTTCACCTGCTGTTGTCCAGGCGCTAGGTAATGCGGAAGTACGTGAAGATGGGTTGAATTCTGAAGTCATTGAATTGGGTTCGGAGCATATCATTGTTGTGCGTGTTGATGAGTCTCGCCCTGAACAACTGCTACCGTTTGAGGAGGTTGCTGCTCAGGTGCATGAGATAATGGCAGCCCAGCGTGGTGAAGAAGCGGCTGAGAAGCAGGCTGATGAGATTCTTGCTGCATTGCGTAATGGTGATAGCGCCATTTTGGAGCAGTATGAACTGAGCTTTTCTGAACCTCAGACTATCAGTCGTCGTGGCAGCGATCCTGTGATTGCACAAGAAGCATTTGCGATGGCAAAACCTGAAGCGGGTAAGTCGGTCTATGGTGTGACTCATGACCAGCAGGGCAATGTTGTTGTGATTGCGCTGGATAAAGTGATTGAGCCTGAGATTGATTCGGCCAGCGTGAATGGGCAACTGGCCGAACAGGTTGCTCAGATGAATGCTCAGCAGGATGTAGCCGCTTTACTTGATGTTCTGCGCGCTGATGCAGAAGTGACCTATCCGGTATTGGATGCATCTGCAAACTAAATGTAATTGATAATTATAATAGACGGGCCGCTTTGTGCGGCCCGTCGTTTTTTTATCTTGTCATATTCTGGCGAGCATTATTGTGTGATTAAAAATGATTATCCTTGTGCTGAATTAACACCAAGGAGAAAAAATGAAAAACACATTTGCATTAATTTTGCTGGCGTCGAGCGTTGTCTTACCTGGAGTGGTGGATGCGTCCGATAAGCATGAAGGGATTGAAATAACAATTAATATCAATAGTGCCAATGCTGAGGAACTGGATAAGCTACTATTAGGCGTTGGTCCGGATAAAGCTCAGAGCATTATTGAATACCGGGAGCAGAATGGGAAATTTGCCACTATCGAGGATCTGAGTAAGGTCAAAGGCATTGGCGCCTCTACTGTAGACAAAAACCGCGATCGCATTCAGCTCTGATGAGCTGAAGACTGAAACGCCACTATCTTGTAAGGGGTGCAATGCGCCCCTTGCAACCTGCATTATTTAACGGGTGATGCTGATAACCTGAAAGCAGGTGGCAGCATGGCTAACAAGAAGCCACCGACAGCCCCTGCAAGATGCGCTTCCACTGCAATCTGTGCTTTAATCATGGACGCAGTTTCAGCGGACCCTCCGCTATACAAATCCCAGCTGATTTTTAGGATACCGGCTATCAGCAATAACCGTCCACCAGCACGCTGTGTGCGAATATCCTGACAGGCTCCCCAAATGAAAACCCCATGTAACAGGCCGGACAATCCTGCGTAACCGTCCAGCTTGGTAAGAAACAGAGACAGGCCTACAATCAAGCTTAACGAGGCTAGTAACAGCCCGAAGCGCCCTGCAGTCAGGTAAAACCGGAACAGATAACCGATTATCAGCAGACCTGAAACATTCATGCCGAGATGGGCCCAATTGGTGTGGGTGAAATTTCCTGTTAGGATCCGCCACCATTGCCCGGCTTCAATGAGTGGACGCTGCCATTCAAGCAGTGCATGAAGTGGTGCAAGCTGTGCTGCGACACAAAAAAGACAGGTTGCCAGCAGAGACAGGAGCAGAGATCGTGATAACAAGGGCACCTCAATGAGCCGATACTGTGAAGATTGCGGTAAAGCAGGCAATGCCTGCATTTGCCAGTGGATTGAAAAAATTGATGCTAGAACTGAACTCTGGATATTGCAACACCCGTCTGAAGTCAGCCGGCCGCTCGGTACGGCCCGTATTCTGACCTTATCGCTGCCAAACGCGCGCTTATGGGTAGGTGAAGATTTCAGCCGGCATGAGGAAATTAATAGCCTGCTGGCTGACCCTGATCGCCATGCTGCGGTGCTCTATCCGGATGAGCAGGCTGTGCCGCTTTCCCGTCGGGCTGCATCAAATTCGCTTCCTCTGACGACATTAATACTCTTGGATGGTACATGGAAGAAGGCGTATAAAATGTGGCGCTTGTCAGCTAACCTGCAAGCCTTGCCGTGCGTGTGCCTTGATGATGTACCCGCGGGGAATTACCGGATTCGAAAATCACCCAAACAATCAGGGTTATCAACCGTTGAAGCGGCCTTTCACGCCCTGAATCAGCTTGAAGGCGAAAGCCAGCGTTTTTTGCCATTAGTGACTGCGTTTGAAAAGATGATTGATTTTCAGATTAGCCAGATGCCGCCCGGACTGTTCGAACGGCATTATGGCAAGCAGCCTTAAACAATAGGCCCTATTTTCCATTCACTGGCAGGTTGAAACAGGTTGCTATAAAGACGTTGGGCGAACCCGTCTGTCATCCCGGCAATATAGTCAGCAATGATCCGTTGTTCATTTTCACTATGATGGATGGCTGTGCGCCAGCGGTCGCGTGTACTGGCCGGCAGCAACCGCTCGGGATCAGAGGTGAAAGCCTCGAACATTTCCATGATGATCTGCTGCCCTTTGTACTCAAGCAGCTGAATTTCCGGTTTATGGACCACGTACTCGCTGACAAATTGCTTCAGTACTGTCAGGGCGCTTTCCATGGGGGCCGACAGGTAGGCGTTCCATTTTAGCAGTGGTTCGCTGAATGCAGGGGCATTTTCGGCGGTTGTCGGGCCAATCTCAATCGCTGTGATAAGGGCATTCACCAAAGCACCAATGGCATCTTTGCGCTGATGGTGATCGGCAAACAACTGCTGACTCAGCCATTCCGTCCGAGAAGCCAGCCAGGGTTCCCCACAGTGCAGTAACTGGCTGGCTGCAGCCTCTTCCCATTGTTTCTGTGTCACTATGCCCATGACGATGGCATCTTCCAAATCGTGCACGCCATACGCAATGTCGTCGGCAAGTTCCATGATGGAACAGTCTAAAGACTTAAAGCGTGTTTTGAGGTGTTGAGTGGGAGAATGCCGCTCGCTGCGCATCATACCGAACAGCTCCCTGTCTTGCTCTGGAAGAGAAGACAGCACCCACTCAAAGGTCTCTTTGTCGTCGCGGTAAATTCCCTTGGCGGGCTGCCAGTCTTTGGCGCGCAAATGCCGGAAGTCGATGACTTCAGGGGGTTGCTCTGTGGCTCTTGTATCGCGGATAAAAGCCGGGTATTTCAGCAGCCCGAGCAAAGTGCGGCGTGATAAATTCATACCAAACTTTTCGGTATAGGGCTCAAGTAATGTGACAATTCTGAAAGTCTGCGCATTGCCTTCAAAGCCACCATGATCACGCATCATATAATTGAGCGCTACCTCACCACCATGGCCAAACGGCGGATGCCCGATGTCATGCGCCAGACACAGGCTTTCCATCAGGCTGTTTGAGGGCAAGAGCGAGCGAAATTCGGGCTGCTTGATTTTCAGCTGAGCCACGATGCCGGTGCCGATTTGGGAAGCTTCCAGCGAGTGGGTCAGCCGGGTGCGGTAAAAGTCGTGGTGACCGGCGCCATGGACCTGAGTTTTGGCCTGTAAGCGGCGAAAGGCCGCAGAGTGAAGAATTCTGGCGCGATCACGCTGATAGGCAGTACGGTGATCATCGCGTCTTTCCTTGTGCTCCTGACTCTTTCTTGCTTGCCACAGAGCGGTGCTTGGGTCACTGGGTAAAGGCATTAACTGATCTCATCCAAAGTTAGGTTGAAACTGGTGGCGAAGGTTTTCAGGAAATAGCTCATTTCCTGTGTCTTTCGCTCTTCCAGCGTTTCTTCGAGACGTTTCTTGGCCTGTGTGAATTCGTGATTGCCGGCACTGAGCTCTTCCAGACATTTCAGGTAAGCACACAAGGTATCAGCCTGCTTGACTATGTGGTAGTCCTGCTGGTCGATGGCATCACTGACCAGCAAAGGGGCGTAGTCGGCCTGAAACTCGTCGGGGAGCATAGAAAGCAGCCTTTGCTCGGCGGCCAGTTCAATCTTTTTGTACTCTTCTGCAATAGTCGGGTTGAAGTATTTGATCGGTGTTGGCATGTCGCCTGTCAGTACTTCACTGGCATCATGAAACATGGCCAGCAGGGCGATACGTTCAGGGTTTAGCTGCCCACCGAAGTGGCGGTTTTTGATCAATGCCAGAGCGTGGGCGACAAAAGCCACCTGAAGGCTGTGTTCTGAGACATTCTCAGTTGCCACGCAGCGCATAAGCGGCCAGCGCTGAATCAGTTTCATACGAGCGAGATGAGCAAAAAAATGGCTGGTTTTCATGATGTTTCCACATTGATCAGACTGCTATTTAAACCTAACAGATTTTTTGCAGCCTAGGAAACAACAAAAGCCCCGAGAACCGGGGCTTTGCGATACATACTGAAGGGTTTATTGCCAATAACCAGTTATTGGCGGTAACCGTGAAGAAATCGCTCCAAACGACCGATGGCCATTTCCAGGTCATCAACCCTGGGTAATGTCACTATGCGGAAGTGATCCGGCTTTTTCCAGTTAAAACCTGTGCCGTGGACTATCAGTACTTTCTCTTGCTGCAGGAAGTCCAGTGCCATTTTCTGATCATCGACAATGTTGAACTTCTTCTGATCCAGTTTAGGGAATAAGTACAAGGCACCTTTAGGTTTCACGCATGACACGCCGGGAATTTGCGTAATCATGTCGTAGGCCTTGTTTCTCTGCTCTAGCAAGCGACCACCAGGCAGGATAAGCTCGTTAATGCTCTGGTAGCCACCTAAAGCTGTCTGTACTGCATGCTGCATCGGCACGTTGGCACACAGACGCATTGAGGCCAGCATATCCAGGCCTTCGATGTAGCGTTTGGCAACGTGGCGTGGCCCTGAGAGCAACATCCAGCCAGCGCGGAAGCCACAGACACGGTAAGACTTAGACAAACCATTGAAGGTGACACAGAACACGTCTTCTGCCAGTGGTGCGATAGAAGTGTGCTGGGCGCCGTCATAGAGAATTTTGTCGTAAATTTCGTCGGCAAAGATAATCAGTTTGTGCTGACGGGCGATTTCAATCACTTCCAGCAAAAAGTCACGGCTGTAGACAGCACCGGTTGGGTTGTTCGGGTTGATCAACACAATCCCGCGCGTTTTCGGGGTGATTTTACTGCGAATGTCGTCAAGGTCCGGATACCAGTCTGATTCTTCATCACAGATATAGTGCACAGGATTGCCGCCAGACAAGGATATGGCCGCAGTCCACAGCGGGTAATCGGGTGCAGGAACCAGAATTTCATCCGTGTTATCCAGCAGTGCCTGCATCGCCATGACGATCAGTTCGGATACGCCATTGCCGATATATACGTCTTCGACATCTAAATCCAGCAGGCCGCGTCTCTGGTAATGCTGCACTACGGCTTTACGTGCCGAGTAAATGCCTTTTGAATCGCAGTAACCCTGTGAGGTTGGCAGATTGCGGATCACGTCCACCAGGATTTCATCCGGAGCATCAAAACCGAATGGGGCGGGGTTGCCAATGTTGAGCTTAAGAATTTTGTGGCCTTCTTCTTCCATGCGCTTGGCATGTTTAAGAACGGGACCCCTTATGTCATAACAAACATTGTTGAGCTTGGTAGACATCCCGATGTTGTGCATGTGGTCATCCTGCGAAAAAGTGAACATTTCCCACAAATTACACTAAATGCCACCTTTTGATAAAGGGTTTGCAGGAAAAAATTATGTGAAGGGGCGTAATTTTAATGTTTATCAGAATAATAAACTAAAAGAGTGAAAAGTGGTCTGTGAGGTGTGAGGCCGATGATATCTCGGCTTCACTGGATAATGGCTGGTTTTAATGATTGTTATTGATTTATATGTTGGTGGATTATTCTGTATAAATTTTTAAGGCAGGATAAAAACGGAAAGCGCAAAACCACGCACTTTCCGTTTTGTCAGTGTATTAGCGAGATTCGCCTCGCAGCGCAATAACGGTCTCACGTAAAGCCGCGCTATTGGCTGATTGCGCATTCACCGGGGTCCCGGCGACAATAGTCACACGCGACCAGAAACGTTTCGGCCACTTCAGCAAGGCTTTACCGCCTTCACGGCTGAAGTAACTGCCCCACAAACCTTGCAGTGCCATCGGAATGACAGGCGCAGGGGAGCGTTTCAGGATGAGATCCACACCCCGCATGAAAGGCCCGACTTCTCCATCATGGGTGAGCTTTCCTTCAGGGAAGATACACACCAATTCGCCTTGAGACAGATAGTATTCCACTTCCTCAAAAGCTTTTTGAATAGATCGCCTGTCTTTTGCGGCAATAGGAATGACTTTACAGGCGCTGCAGAAGGCTTTAATGAGTGGCAATTTGAATATGTCCTCATCCATGATAAAGCGTATCGGGCGAGGGCAGGCACCGGCCAGCAGCAAGGCATCCATATAGCTGACATGGTTGCAGACAATTAATGCACCGCCCTGCTTCGGAATGTTCTCCAACTGCTGGTGGCTTACCCGGTACAAGGTGTGGCTGACAATCCAAATGATAAATCGCCAGAAAAAATCGGGCGCCTGCAGGTAGATATACCCCAGCACCAGCAGATTGAGAACCGCCAGGAAGAGGAAGAACTGCGGTATCGACAAAGACAGTACTGACAGGAAAACGATCGCGGTCACTGAGCTGACGACCATGAAAATGGCATTCCAGATATTGTTCGCCGCAATCACCTGCGCCCGCTCCGACGGTTCGGCGCGGTTTTGCATCATGGCATACAGTGGCACGATATAGATACCGCCAGACACACCCAGCATGGTCAGTGAGAAGAACACCCGAATCAGATCCGGTTGGGTCAGAAAGGCCCACAGTGAGTCTGACACTGGCGCTATATCAGGGGTCGCGAACATCAGGTCTGCACCAAACAGGGTGATGCCGAGTGAGCCCAGCGGAACGATGCCCGGCTCGATACGATGGCCAGACAGGCGGTCGCACAGCAGTGAGCCGATAGCGATACCGATGGAAAACAAGGTCAGCAATACTGAAACCGAAGCGGCATTACCGCCAAGGTATAACTTGGCGAAGTTGGGAAACTGGGTCAGATAACTTGCCCCCAGAAACCAGAACCAGCTGATCCCCAGCACGCACTGCAACACCACTTTATCTTTTGCTGCAATAGACAGCGTTTTGCGGGTTTGTCTGATCGGCTGCCAGCGAAACCGCTGACCTGCACCGCAGGGCTTGGCTGCAGGGATATAACGCGAACTGGCATAGCCTAAGACAGCGAACGATACCACAGCCACTGCCGCTATGGTTCTCGCTGCTTGCTGATCGGCAATGATCCCCGCAAGCAGGGTACCGATCAGTATGGCCAGAAATGTCCCTGTCTCAACCAACGCATTGCCGGAAACCAGTTCTTCCTTTTTCAGGTGCTGAGGCAACAAGGCATACTTGGCCGGGCCAAAGAAAGCCGATTGCGAGCCCATCAGGAATAACAGCAGCAGTAAGGCGGTATAATTTTCTGCCACAAAAGCCACAGCCGCCATAGCCATAATGATGATTTCAGCCATTTTCACTTTTCGCATGATGCTGGCTTTGTCATAGGAATCAGCCAGAACACCGGCAGACGCCGAGAACAAAAAGAAAGGCAAAATAAAGATACCGGCGGCCAGGTTGATAATGAAATCGGACTCAAATGGCAAAGTGCCCGGCGCTGCAAAAGCGATCAGAATTAGCAGAACATTTTTATAAATGTTGTCGTTAAATGCACCCAGCGCCTGGGTAATGAAATAAGGGAGAAAACGGCGTTGGGTCAGTAAAGCGGATTGTGAATGACTCATCTGGCTGGACTCCTTCATACCTGCCAATTGTTCAGGTAAGTGTCCAGCAGGTTGTCGATCAGCGCTTTTCCGTCAACGGGCGTTGAGGTGAAGAGCTTATCGTCAACGGTCAGCAGGGTAATGCCATGCACGCCAGCCCACAAGACACGACTGGCTTCCATCACCGCGGTTTCTGATTGGTCGGGGATGAGCTGGCGGATAAGGCTTTCCAGCATGTTGATCATGTTGTTGATGCGTTCATTCTGCCACTCAGGCAGTTCCTCGCCATTCATGGTGTGCTGGAAAATCAGCTGCCAGCGGTAAGGATTATCCACCGCAAAATTGAGATAGCAGTAGGCAAGTTTGCGCAGTGCGTCTGTTGTAGACTCTGACTGCTGCAACTGCTTTTCAGCCTCAGCAAACAGTTCATCCATGGTTTGGGCAACAGCATGGAGTAACAGCAGGTTATAGTTGCCAAACACATTGACTAAGGTACTGGGCACATAGCCAATCATTGCGGCCACTTTACGTAAACTGAGTTCGTGATGGGGGTGCTCGCTGAGAAACTTTTTGACTTGCTCAAGTGTCATGCTGATGAGCTCTTCCCGCGTGTGATCGTTTCGTCTTGCCATGATCTTCCCTACATGGTGCGCTAAGCACAAATAAAAGGCCGGACAGTTTGCTGGCTGCCTTATAGCACAGGCTGCGTGTGCTATAAAAAGTATAGAATATAGAACAATGTTCAATATTCTATGGGCAACAAAACTTCCGGGTCAAGAATGTCTCTATTTACCTGTATTAACGTTACCTGTATTAACGGCGTTCGGCATTTTTGACCGAAACCTGCTCATTCAGGGTCCAGAAATCAATCAAAACACCAATCAGGAAAAAGCCAAACGTCAGTAAATACAAGAGTCCGCTTATCCATTTTCCCATGTACATACGGTGCACGCCGAAGACACCCAGAAAGGTAAGCAGCAACCAGGCAATGTTATAGTCCAGTTCGCCACTTTGGAAACGAAGATCCGCTTCTTTGTCCATGCCGGGGATCAGGAACAGATCGATCAGCCAGCCAATGCCCAACAGACCCAGAGTGAAGAACCACAGTGTGCCGGTCACAGGTTTGCCGTAATAAAAGCGGTGGGCACCGGTAAAGCCAAAAATCCAAAGCAAATAACCTATCAGTTTACTGTGTGTGTTCTGATGCGTCGCTTCATGCATGGTGATTGCCTCACTGTATGCGAATTGAGATAAGTAGGTCTTGCCTAATACTAGGTGGGATGTACACAAAGTAACAAGCCATTTCATTAGCTTAGCCGTAGAAGATCGCATTGTTGGCTATGAAGTGATGTCAGCTTGTTGTTGAAAAGTGTAATGGTTTACAGGGAGCATATTCGGCGAGCCTGCTAAATTTGGTAACAATTTGGCCGACAGACCTGATTGACTTTACCATCCCCCCAGCTAGGATGCATAAGGATTGCATTTTATAGGCAAAGGTAAAGGATTGATGAAACGCTATATAACCATGTTCGCGTTACTGGTGGCTGTGTCTTTCACTGCTCCGCACGCAGAAGCGAAAAAGTTTGGTGGCAGTAAATCTTTGGGCAAGAGCTTTAAAACAGCTCCGGCGCAAAAACAGCAACCGCAGCAAACAGATACGATCAGTAAACAGAACCCAACGGCATCAGCCGGCAAAAAAGGCTTGATGGGCGGACTGCTGGGCGGATTACTTGCCGGTGGACTGCTGGCAGCATTCTTCGGTGGGGCATTTGAAGGTATTCAGTTTATGGATATCCTGATTTTTGGCCTGATCGCTTTTCTGATTTTCAAGTTCCTCAAAGGCATGCGCAAAACCAAGCCGACGGCAATGGGGCATCAGCAGGCGTATGCCGGTGACTCACCCCAGGCACAGCACCGTCAGCAAGCGGATGCATTTACCGGTGCGGCGAGTGCACAGCCTGAGTATCGCGCAACCGATAGTGATGTGCCGTTCAATCTGCCTCCTGGCTTTGACATGAATGCTTTTTTGCAAGGTGCTCGTGAGCATTACCGCACACTGCAAGGCGCCTGGAATTACAATGAGCTGGAAACCATCCGTGAGTATGTCAGCCCGGCACTGTTTGAAGACTTAAAAGCAGAGCGTAACAAGCTGGATGGCGAGCAGCACACTGAAGTGATGTACGTTGATGCAGAGCTGGTTCGTGCTGATTACAATGCCAATACCGCTCATCTGAGCGTGAAGTTTGCAGGACGCTACAAAGATAGCCATGAAGGGGTAGAAGAAGATATCTCTGATATCTGGCATTTGGAGCGTGATCTGAGCGCACCGAATGCACCTTGGCTGATTGTCGGTATTCAAGCCTGACAGACTGGGTATAAAGACCCTTAGAAACTCAGCGTTTCATAGACCGCTTAGCCCGGAGAGGGGTAAGCGGTTTTCTTTTTTTTCAGATAATTACTGTTGTTTTGATCTAAACCGCAGCGACTTTGGGTTTCTCTCACTATGCTTGGAGATAAGTTCTTAAGAGGAGAGGTCGCTATGCCCCTGACACCAGAGTTAGTACAAGAATTGAATCTGCTGGTTAAGTTCCCGATGCACAGTGATATGGAGGGGATCAAGGTTAATCATGACGCGAGTTCTGAGATGATCTCTGCCGCACAGCGTTTGTATGATAAAGGGCTCGTCACTCAACCCGATGGCGGCTATCTGACCAGCTCGGGCCATCAGGCATTAGAGCATGCCAAATCAGCCTTGCGAATATTATCCGGCAAAGTGAACGTCTGAGATCTGCTCCAGCTCTGCCAGGTTGAACAGCGCTTGCTGATTGGTGGTGCCGCAGAGATCCGGACAGGGTTTGAAGTGATGACATACTGCCGGTCTTTCCGGCTTGCCAAAAAGCTTGCACAGATTATTGTCGTTTAGCTGAATACAGCGCACCCCGGCAGGTTTGCCATCAGGCATACCCGGAATGGGGGAAGAAATACTCGGGGCAATACAACAGGCTCCGCAGCCTAAACGACAATCCATTCCAACCTTCTATACTTATCTGGCAGTCTTATTCAACAGTGACACTTCGTGGACACGTTCGTGATTCCGGCCAGTATCACTGGCCGTTCACGCTGGTGGCGCAAATTATCACCCATAGTATCGGGAATCAACCTTTGCGGCTGTTGTGTGCCTGCCAAAGAAAGGAAATCCGGACTGAGGCTTGCACTTTGCCGGGCAGACAGCTATAACACCGCCTTGTTTCCTCTTATCCCTACAATAAGAGGGCGAATAACGCATGATATTGGGGCACAGAGATGGCAGCATTTTGGCAAGAGAAAGACCTGACAGCAATGACAGATACAGAGTGGGAATCGCTGTGTGACGGCTGCGGTAAATGCTGTCTGCATAAACTTATCGACGATGATACCGATGAAGTTTATTACACTAATGTTGCCTGCAGTTTACTTGATGACCAAACCTGTTCATGTAAAGACTATGCCAACCGGTTTGAATCGGGCGAAGAGTGCCTCAAGCTTACCCGTGAGCGCATTGATGAGTTCAGCTGGTTGCCGGACACCTGCGCCTATCGCCTGCTGGCCGAAGGTCAGCCCTTGCCGGAATGGCACCCGTTAATTACCGGCTCCAAAGACGCCATGCATGCGGCAAATCAGTCGGTCCGCGATACAGTCGTGTACGAAATTGATGTTATCGACTGGGAGGACCACATTCTGAATCACCCGAATCGCTAGTGTCCGTTGCCTGCAGTCTGACGCCGACTTAGCTGGATGAAATGACATTCGACGCGCTACAAGGCGGTTTGGCTGAGCTTTGTCTTTATCTCTTCCGCACTGAGACTGTCTATCGCTAGTGTGCTCAGTGTATCGACGTGATGTTTCAGCAGCAGTGCGGTTTGTTCACAGGCTTTTTCCTGCTCATTAGGGTCTTGGCTGAGCGTCAAGGGATTGGGTAAATCCCAGCTCACCCGTATGCCGTCTGCCAGCCAGTTCGGACAAGGTTCGCCATGCTGGCTATCGCCGACAGAAATCACAATATCAGGATGGAACCGTGAAAACTCTTCCCAGGACTTGCTTCGGTAATCAGCCGGATTCAGGCCCATTGCGCTGAGGTAAGTGTGTATGAATGCAGGCAACTCACCTTTTGGGTCAGAGCCTGCACTGGCGATGTGAAAATGAGCAGGTAAAAAACGTTTAGCGACAGCTTCCGCAAGGATACTTCGGCAAGTATTGTGACGGCTGATAAACAACACTTTCATTCTAAGTCCCACTTATTCAAGGCTCTCCATGTTTCAAGCCTAAGTGTTGTTTATGACGTTTTTGTGTCAGTTGCGCTGCAACTAGCAGGCTTGCCGTAACAATTGCGTTTTTGCAGATTGCAGCACTTCGACAATAGGAGCGGCCTTATTATGGCGGCGGACATCAGCAAACAGAGCTTTGGCTTGCGGGTATTCGTGGCGAAGGTAAGCAAACCACTGTTTGACACGGTTTGGGTAATACAAGCCTTTATCCCCTTTGATTTCGTAACCGGAATATTTCAGCAGCAGATCCAGCACCGTCTCCCATACCATGTGGGGGTGATTATATTTGACTACATTGCCCAGGTTAGGCAGGTTGAGCGCGCCGCGACACACCATCAGAGCATCGGCTTGCGTGGCTTTCATACACTCTTGCCCGTCGGCATGGTTCCAGACTTCACCGTTCGCTACGATTGAAAGCTGTGCTGTCTGTTTTACCTGACGTATGTAATCCCATTTTATCGCCTCGGCTTTATAGCCATCGGTTTTGGTGCGGGCATGAATGGTGATTTCATCCGCTTTGGCCTGCGAAACCGCATCGGTGATCTCAAAGCAGTGACCCGGATCATCCCAGCCTAAACGGACTTTGGCCGAGACTGGCACTCGCGGGTCAACCGCATCACGGACGGCTTTGACGATCTGATACATCAGCTCGGGTTCTTGCAGTAATACCGCACCTCCCCGGCTTTTATTGACTGACTTTGCCGGGCAGCCAAAGTTGATATCGATACCGGGAGAGCCCAGCGAAGCCGCGAGATGAGCGTTTTCGGCCATCCAGTCCGGATCTTGTCCGAGTAACTGAACACGAACAGGTGTGCCTGACAGGGTTTTTCCACCTTGCAGTAATTCCGGGCACAGACGATAGAAGACACTTTTGGGCAGGCGCTGGTCGATCACGCGGACAAATTCAGTCACGCACAGATCGTAGTCATTGATTTCAGTGAGCATTTCCCGCATCAGGTGGTCAAGCACACCTTCCATCGGGCCAAGTATCAGTCTCATAGCCTCAGATTACTGTAGTTCAGTTAAAGAGGCGAGATTGTAGTGTGGTTAAGCTGGCTTGTCACCTTTTGCTCAGTATCTGTCAGGCTTGAGGGCGCTGAGTATCTGCAGCCTGTCGTCTTAGCGCATTGCCGCTGTGAATTTCCGCAGAGGTGGGCGGTAGCTCTAACGCCTTGATTGCCAGATTCAGCATGGTGAGGGCAAGGTCTTCGGCCGGAATGGGGACAAGGTGCGAAAGCGGGCCGATAAGCAAAGGCTGCGCGAGTTCCAAGCCCTTTTGCAACAGCACTTCATCTTGCCGTGATTCTGAGCGCTCACCGCTCAGCGGCCCCGGACGTACGAAGATGCAATGGCTGAAGCCCATGTCACTCAGTGCCTGCTCCATTTTCGCTTTGCAACGCAGATAGAAGGAAGGGGAGTAGGGCGTGGCACCCAGGCTGGAGATGACAACAAGGTGCTGTACGCCCAGCTGTAACATACTGCGCGCCACCGACTTGACCAGCTCTACATCTACGGCTTCAAGCCCGGCTTTGCTGCCGGCAGACTTTTTGGTGGTGCCCAGGCAAATAAAGCCAAGTTCAGGGACGGGATCGGTATCTTCCCATTCTGTGATACGTAATTCAGGATGCACTATCTGCACCAGGTTTTTACTGCGGTAGGGCAATGCGACACGGGTTAGTGCGTATACCTTTTCCATGGTGCCGTTACCGAGCAGCAGGTGCAGAAGCTCGTTGCCCACCAGGCCGGTAGCTCCTGCAATAATAGCGCTGACCTCTCTTTGCATCTTTGTTACCCACAGCTGTTAGCGTTAAGGCCATTTTGGCGTTGTTTTGAATGAAATTTCAACAACAAATCGTCACATTTGCGGCCTTTTCCGTTTGCGTTATACTCGCCGGTAACAACAAACAGGAAAACACCATGACCACATTGATCACGCTCTCTGATGACTGGGCAGGCATGCCGCCGGCCTTTATTGAAGGCGCTTTACTTGCTGCAAATGCAAGCCCTGCTGCAATGGAGCCTGATAACTGGCTGCCCGCGCTGGTTAACGGTGGCCTGGCAGAAGATGAGCCAGTGACCATCAGTCAGCAAGACAGAGCCAGCATACTGGCCCATTTTGAGCACCAATACCTGGCCATAAAATCCGGCGAGTACAGTCTTCCCTTGGATATGAAGTGGCAGGAAGCGCAGGGGGTATCAGAGGCCATGGGGCATTTTGCCGAAGGCTTTCTGGCCGTTTGGCCGTATGTGGCAGTGCACTGGGAAAATAAAACCATTTCCGATGGCACCGGCAGAATGCTGTCGGCCTTGTTGACGACCTGTATGCTAATTCTTGATGAGGCTGGTACGCTGACTCAAATGGCAGATGACGGCGTCGACGGTATGCCAGAACCCAGTGCATTGTATGCCAATCTGCCTTTTATGATTTCAGAGGTGGTAATGGCTGCTGATGAGTTACAGCAAGGGGGAAGCTCTGCGCAGTCAATCAACCCATATAAAGGGGTTGGCCGCAACGACTCTTGTCCGTGCGGCAGCGGGAAAAAGTTTAAGCAGTGTTGTGGCCGAAAGCAGTGACGGAACACAGGAGGCATAGTGCCTCCTGTGTTGTCAATATCGGCTTGAGGTTGATTTAACAAACTGAGCTAGCACGATGACAGCCCAGACAATCAGGTTAGCCGCGAAAATGATGACCAGCCATTGCGGCATGGATTGTCCCAGAAATTGCCATACCACTTTACTGCAATCACCGTAAGCTTCGAATAACCAGGGTGCCCATTGATTCAGTGGTGCCCAGGCAGGCAGTTTTACGAACAGATCACAGGTAGCAAATGGGGAGGGGTTAAACTGATAGCCGACATGTTCTTGTGCCAGAGACAGACCACGCCAGGCGCTGTATCCCCATAGCGCCAGTCCGGACCAGCGAACAACACTCACCTCAGGCGCGATCAGGCCAACCAGAGCTGCAATACCAATCCCAAACATCGCAATGCGCTCATAGATACACATGACGCAGGGCGCCAGATTCATCGCGTGCTGGAAAAACAGGGCGCAGCCTTCGAAGAAGACGGCGAAAACTAACAACAGTAGCCACGACAGACGGCGTTGGCTGAAGGTTTTTAACATCTGCATGAAATTCTCTCGGTCAGATATAGCGAAGGGGCTGTAAACGCAAAAGTCGACAACCCCTTGTTACTCAGTGTTTTGCTTAAGCTATGACAACCTAGAGAACCAGAAATTCCCGTTAGTGTCCAGTTACCGGTGCCAATTGTGGAATGGCTTCACTGGCGGCGGACAACCAACCGTTTTGATAGAACCACTCCGTCATAGGGAGCAGCGTCAGCTCAATACCTGCGAGACCAACCAGAGACAAGACCAGTGTATATGGTAGTGCCATATAGACCATGCGTCCGTATGACAGTCGGATCAACGGTGCCAATGCCGATGTCAGTGCAAACAGGAACGCAGCCTGACCGTTTGGCGTCGCGACCGATGGCAGGTTGGTGCCTGTGTTGATGGCTACGGCCAGCATGTCGAAGCGTTCGCGGTCAATCATGCCGTCGATCAGCGCTGATTTTACTTCATTGATATAGACAGTACCGACAAAAACGTTATCCGACACCATGGATAACAGCCCGTTGGCAATGTAGAACATCCCCATTTGCGCACTGCCATCCATTTCCAGTACGGCAGTAATAATAGGGCTGAACAGTTTTTGCTCAATGATCACTGCCACGACTGAAAAGAAAACGGCCAGCAGAGCGGTGAATGGAAGAGCTTCTTCAAAGGCTTTACCCAAAGAGTGCTCTTCAATGATACCGGTAAACGCAGTAGCCAGGATGATCACGGTCAGACCAATCAAGCCGACAGCAGCCAAATGCAGGGCCAGACCGGCAATCAGCCAGACGGCTATGATGACTTGAATCCAGAGTTTAGCGATATCCAGATTGGTACGACGCTTACGTTCTTCGTTATCGTAGTCGATCAGAATGTTGCGTACGTTTTCAGGAAGCTTGGCGCCGTAGCCGCACAAACCAAACTTTTCGACCAGAGCACAAGTGATGAGGCCGCAAAAGAAAACCGGCACGGTTACAGGCGCCATACGCAGGAAGAATTCGCCAAACTGCCAGCCCGCCTGATTGGCAATGATCAGGTTTTGCGGTTCACCGACCATGGTCATGACACCACCCAGAGCGGTACCCACACCAGCATGCATCAGCAGGCTACGCAGGAAGGCCCGGTAGTTTTCCAGATCATCGCGGCTCAGTTCTTGAATGGCATGGTCGGAAGTGTGGTCGTGAGACGCATGTGGCTCCTGACCGGAGGCGACTTTATGGTAGATGCTGTAGAAACCTGTGGTCACACTGATCACAACGGCAATCACAGTCAGGGCATCCAAAAATGCCGACAGGAAGGCTGCCATGACACAGAAAGACAGTGACAGCAGAATTTTTGAGCGGATGCCTATCAATATCTTGGTGAAAATGAACAGCAGCAGCTGCTTCATAAAGTAAATACCCGCCACCATGAAGATAAGCAGCAGCAAGACTTCAATATTGGCGACCAGTTCATGTTTGACCAGTTCAGGTGTCGTCATGCCGATGGCGACAGCCTCAATGGCCAGCAGACCACCAGGCTGGAGCGGGTAGCATTTCAGTGCCATTGCCAGAGTGAAGATAAACTCAACAACCAGTAGCCAGCCAGCGACAAAAGGGTCGATGAAGAAAAAAACGATGGGGTTGATCACCAAGAAGGCAATGATCGTGAGTTTATACCAGTCGGGCGCTTTACCCAGAAAGTTCTTAATAAACGCGTTCCCTAGCGTGATAGCCATTTTTTTGATCTCTGTGTTATTTATGGGCGTTAACAAAACAGCAGGCGTACCTCAGCCCTGGCCCAGAATGTTTCCGAGTCATTGAAAGCCCTGATATTTTGATGACAAATCGCTTCCTTTCCGGGGAATTGTCATTGCTGACTCCCCTTATTTACGGGTCGCAATTTTAACCGATTGTATGAATTGTTTGTTAAGGTGTTAATATTTCGTAACACAAAAATAGAGTGTAAATCCAAACCATGGACTACGACTTAGAGATTGTACCAGAAATGGTTAGAAATAAATCTGCCAGAACAATAAGTTGGGATGAGGGTTTGATTGCAGGATATTGCACCTTTGTTAACTTACTTCAAAACTCCCGGAGGCAAGGTTTCTACTCAGCGATAACTAGTGGTATGATGAGTTTATAAAAGATAAGCAAGAAGCAAGTTTGGAATACTAACTGATGGTTATAAAGGCTGATAGCCCAGCAACATTTGCTGAGAAATACATCATTGAGAGTATCTGGAATAATCATTTTCCGCAGGGTTCAATCTTACCTGCAGAGCGTGAATTATCAGAGCTGATTGGTGTGACACGTACAACTTTACGGGAAGTGCTGCAGCGTTTGGCACGTGATGGATGGCTGACCATTCAACACGGTAAGCCAACCCGGGTAAATAATTATATGGATACTTCAGGACTGAGTATCTTGGATACCCTTATTACACTGGATGGCCAGGATGTTCAGCGCGTTCTGGAAGATTTGCTGGCTGCCCGTACCGATATCAGCACCGTTTACATGCGCTATGCGGTGAAATCTAACAGCGAAAAAGTCAGCCAGTTGCTGGATTATGTTATCCATTCCTGCGAATCTCTACTGGCTGCGAGCAGCTTCGAGTCTTTCGTGGAAAGCTGTGAGGTAAAGCCTGAGCTGCTGCTGGAAGTCAGAAAAATTGTGGATAAATATGGTAAGGAACAGCCGGAGCTGTGTGAGCAGATTTGCCGTGCCCGCGCCTTCAATTATTTTGATTACCGCATGTTTCAGGGAATGGCTACCCACTCAGGTAACATCCTGTATGTTCTGACAATCAACGGTCTGCGTAAGATTTACACCCGAGTGGGTGGGTATTACTTCATGAACCGTGAAGCGTGTGAGCTGGCGTTGGCATATTATCGTGATCTGAAGTCATATTGTGATAATCATCAGTCAGAGCTGGTAGCAGATCGTATTCGAAAATACGGTCGCGACAGCGGAGCTATCTGGTACAGTCACCGTATCGAAATTGCACGCTATCTGCACGAAGAAGAGCAGTAATCTGCTGCTTATCACCGTGTGAATGAAAAAGAGAGGCGTAATGCCTCTCTTTTTTTGCGCAAGATTTTAATTCAGAGCTCTGAAGAGTAACTGCTGCTTCTGTTAGGGCAGGTCGACAGAATATGACATCTGCCATCACTCAGCTCTTCTTCGAGAATGACATCAAATCCCCACAGACGGTGAAGGTGTTTCAGCACCTCGTTATAGCTGTCTGACAAAGGTATCCGGTTATGCGGCACGTACCTTAGTGTGAGCGACCTGTCGCCACGTAATGCCACGTTCCATACTTGTAAGTTCGGTTCGTTGTTACTCAGATTGTACTGTGACGACAGTTTTTCCCGAATAGCTCTGTACCCTTCTTCATTGTGAATAGCATTGACTTCCACATAGTTGTTTCTGTCATCGTCATCAACGGCAAAGAATTTAAAATCACGGATCAGTTTGGGTGATAAAAACTGGCTGATGAAACTCTCGTCCTTAAAGTTCTCCATTGCAAAATGCACAGTATCCAGCCAGTCTTTACCGGCAAAGTCAGGAAACCAGTACTTATCTTCCTCGGTGGGATGTTCACAGATCCGGCGTATGTCCTGGAACATGGCAAACCCGAGGGCATAGGGGTTGATGCCGCTATAGTACGGACTGTTGTAGGTTGGCTGCGCAACTACATTGGTGTGGCTGTGCAGGAACTCAAGCATAAAGCGATCAGTTACCAGCCCTTCATCATAGAGGTGGTTCAGAATGGTGTAGTGCCAGAACGTCGCCCAGCCTTCATTCATGACCTGGGTCTGTTTCTGAGGATAAAAATATTGGCTGATCTTGCGCACAATCCGCACGATTTCTCTCTGCCAGGGCTCAAGAAGCGGGGCATGTTTTTCAATGAAGTACAGAATGTTCTCCTGTGGATCAGCAGGAAAACGGATTTCTTCATTATGGAGATCCTTTTCCGCTTGCGCCGGAATAGTGCGCCACAGAGCATTTACTTGCGTTTGCAGGTAGTCTTCCCGTGCTTTCTGACGGGCGGTTTCTTCAACCAGCGAGATTTTTTGCGGGCGCTTGTAACGATCAACGCCGTAGTTCATCAGTGCATGACAGGAGTCGAGCAGTTTTTCAACCTCCACATCACCGTATTTTTCCTCACATTCAGAGATATATTTCTTAGCAAACAGCAGGTAATCAATAATTGAGCTGGCATCCGTCCAGGTTTTGAACAGGTAGTTGCCTTTAAAGAATGAATTATGGCCATAGCTGGCATGGGCCATGACCAGGGCCTGCATGGTGATAGTATTCTCTTCCATCAGGTAGGCGATACAGGGATCTGAGTTGATCACTATTTCATACGCCAGCCCCATCTGACCATGCTTGTAACCACGCTCCGTTTCAATAAAGCGCTTTCCGAATGACCAGTGATTGTAGTTAATCGGCATGCCGATGCTGGAATAGGCATCCATCATTTGTTCGGCAGTAATGATCTCGATCTGGTTAGGGTAGGCGTCTAACCGGTAATGGTTGGCCACCCGCTTGATTTCCATGTGGTATTGATCAAGCAGTTCAAATGTCCAGTCCGGACCATCACTGAGTGCCTTTTGTTTGATCTCTGTTTCCATAACCCACTCCCCTGATGCGCGTCGGCCAATAATCAGCGCTGTCCCTTAAGTGTAGATTGCAGATGGGCGAGTTTTTAAGTCGCCCCGCACCTTAGGATTAATGGACTTGTTTTTTGAACAGTTCTCGGAATACCGGGAAGATGTCTTCTACGCTGCGAATGTTCTGCATGGCAAAATTTTCATGATTGCCTAACAGGGACTCATATTCACGCCACAGCGTCTGATGAGCCCGACGGGTGATTTCAATGTATGAGTAATAACGCGAAACCGGCAGAATATGCTTGTCGAGCAACTCACGGCAGCCAGGGGAATCATCCGCCCAGTTGTCGCCATCTGAAGCCTGCGCGGCATAGATGTTCCATTCTGAAGGGGAGTACCGCTTCTTAATGATTTCATCCATCAGCCGCAATGCGCTGGATACTATGGTGCCCCCGGTTTCCTGGGAATAGAAAAACTCGTGTTCGTCTACTTCTTTAGCCTGTGTATGGTGGCGGATAAAAACCACCTCCACATTTTTGTAGGTTCGTGTCAGGAACAGGTAAAGCAGGATATAGAAGCGTTTCGCCATATCCTTGGTCGCCTGATCCATGGAACCTGATACGTCCATCAGACAGAACATCACTGCCTGACTACTGGGCATGGGGCGACGTTCGTAGTTTTTGTATCTCAGGTCAAAGGTATCGATAAATGGCACTTTGCTAATGCGATCACGCAGTGTCTGTATTTCTTCTTTCACACGTTGTTCATCAAACGGCTGTGCCGGTTCTGTGCTTTGTAATCTGTCGAGTTCAAGTTCCAGCTCTCGTAACTGGCGACGTTTTGCTGCCGTCATTGCGGTACGACGGGCAAGTGAATTCCGCAGGGATCTGACAATAGCAATATTGGCCGGTACCCCGGTAGATTTAAACCCTGAGCGGAAGGTTTTCCACTCAACAAGTTTGTTGAACTGATTTTTCTTCAGATTAGGGAGTTCGAGATCTTCAAACAACAGATCCAGATACTCGTCTTTAGAGATTTGAAAGACAAAGTCATCCTGTCCCTCGCCATCAGGGCTGGCCTGACCTTCGCCGGCCCCACCGGAACCGGCTCCCCCCTGGGGCCGCTCAATGCGGTCACCAGGGCTGAACTGATCGTTACCAGGGTGGACGATTTCTCGCTGCCCACCTCGTCCCTGATGGAACGAGGGTTCACGTATGTCGCGGGAAGGGATAGTAATGCTCTCTCCGCTTTCCACGTCAGTGATGGAGCGTTTATTGACGGCATCAGCAATAGAATCTTTGATCTGTTGCTTGTGCCGGCGTAAAAAACGCTGCCGGTTCACTGTGCTCTTATTTTTGCCGTTGAGCCTGCGGTCGATAAAGTGCGCCATAAGCTCTCCCCCTTGATCATCATCCATCAATTACGATGATTTACGTACGCGCAGATACCATTCAGACAACAGACGTACTTGCTTGCGGGTATAGCCTTTTTCCATCATACGGGCGACAAAATCGTCGTGCTTCTTCTGCTCCTCCGTAGAGGTTTTGGCATTGAACGAGATGACAGGCAGCAACTCTTCGGTATTTGAGAACATTTTCTTCTCAATAACCGTGCGCAGTTTCTCGTAGCTGGTCCAGTTCGGATTCTTACCGGCATTGCTGGCACGTGCACGCAATACAAAGTTGACGATCTCGTTACGGAAGTCTTTCGGATTACTGATACCGGCAGGCTTCTCGATTTTTTCAAGCTCGTTGTTCAATGCAGCGCGGTCGAACAGCTGTCCTGTTTCCGGATCGCGGTATTCCTGATCCTGAATCCAGAAGTCCGCATAACTGACATAACGGTCGAAAATGTTCTGGCCGTACTCAGAATAGGACTCCAGATAAGCGGTCTGAATTTCCTTGCCGATGAATTCGACATATTTGGGAATCAGGTAGCCTTTCAGGTGCTCCAGGTATTTCTCGGCATTTTCCTGCGGGAACTGTTCACGCTCAATCTGTTGTTCCAGAACATAGAACAGGTGAACCGGGTTCGCGGCGACTTCAGAGTGATCGAAGTTGAACACCCGAGACAGGATTTTGAACGCGAAGCGGGTCGACAGACCAGCCATGCCTTCATCCACACCGGCGTAATCGCGGTATTCCTGATAAGACTTGGCTTTTGGATCCGTGTCTTTGAGGGTTTCACCGTCATACACCCGCATTTTTGAGTACATGCTTGAGTTCTCCGGCTCTTTCAGGCGCGACAGCACTGAGAAGCGGGCCAGGATATCCAGCGTACTCGGAGAACATGGCGAGTTAGCCAGTTCACTGTTCATCAGTAGTTTTTCGTAAATCTTGATTTCTTCCGACACACGCAGACAATAAGGCACTTTCACTATGTAAACACGATCGAGAAACGCCTCATTATTTTTGTTGTTCCGGAATGTCTGCCATTCTGATTCGTTGGAGTGAGCCAGAATAATGCCATCGAAAGGCAGGGCGGACAGACCTTCTGTACCGTTATAGTTACCTTCCTGGGTGGCGGTCAGCAGTGGGTGCAGCACTTTCAGCGGTGCTTTGAACATCTCCACGAATTCCATCATGCCCTGATTGGCTTTACACAGCGCACCTGAGTAGCTGTAGGCATCCGGGTCATCCTGGGCAAAATGCTCAAGCTGACGGATATCCACTTTACCGACCAAAGATGAAATATCCTGATTGTTCTCATCACCAGGCTCTGTTTTCGCGATACCTACCTGATGCAGAATGGATGGACGCACTTTCACCACTTTGAATTTGGTGATATCACCACCGAATTCTTTCAAGCGTTTCGCTGCCCATGGCGACATAATGTTATTCAGATAGCGATGAGGGATGCCAAATTCTTTGTTCAGAATTTCGCCGTCTTCAAGCGGGTCGAACAGGCAGAATGGGTGGTCATTTACCGGACTGCGTTCACCGTTAGCAGTCAGCACATAAATGGGCACTTTTTGCATCAGACTTTTTAACTTTTCAGCCAGTGAGGATTTACCGCCACCTACCGGACCCAGCAGATAGAGGATTTGTTTACGTTCTTCCAGGCCCTGAGCGGCATGTTTCAGGTAAGAAACAATTTGTTCAATGGCCTCTTCCATACCATAGAAGTCTTCAAACGTTGGATAGCGTGACATGACGCGGTTGGAAAATATCCGGCTCAGACGTGGGTCTTTCGCGGTATCTACCATTTCCGGTTCACCAATGGCCATCAGAAGACGTTCTGCGGCGTTTACGTAAGCACTGCGATCGTTACGGCAAATCTCAAGGAATTCTTGCAATGAAAGCTCTTCATCCTTGGCTTCTTCATAGCGATGACGATAGTGGTCAAAAATACTCATGGTATGCCCCCTGAATCGTTCTTCAATCATTTAGAAAGGACGAAATCAATAATCTTTCACATCCCTCATAACTAAGACTAGACCTAACTAATTAATTTGCTTTAGTGAGTGGTTGGTTTTGCTGAAAAATTTAGCTGACACATCAGACTATAGTGGGCAAAAAACAACCTACCATAGAGGAACTATCCTCCTATCAACAGGGATCTGCAAGCCATCTTGTTCAAAAAAACGCCACTTTACCTGGGCCGAGATCCAGCCTGAAGTCGCATTATTTCAGGAAAGTGAGTTGAAGCGGGCAAACGGTAGGAACTGGTGCGAAATCTGGTTTCGGCTGTGCGGGTTGGCGTTAAATGATGCGGGTAATGGGAAAGTCAGCGGAAGATGGTTTTTTAGGGGGAGGCACCGAAGGCAGCCAGCTATCTGCGATGTCTCAGCATTGGGAAACCGGCTCAGAGGCGGAGTATGCCATCAAACTGCTTGCTTATTTTTTGAGCTAAATCAACAGCTCTGATTTAAGCTAGAAAAGTGTAGCTTGAGGGGGAGGAGATACATGCCGATTTCGCGGGTTGATACTGTGTCGATTCCTGTATCGGACCAAAGCCAGGCTCTTTTATTTTACCGGGATGCACTGGGATTTGAGTTGATCAGGGATCACAAGGCAGATAGCCATAAACGTTGGATACAGCTGGCACCTAAGGGCGCAGAGACGACCATTAGTCTGGTTATGCCATTTGGGGGAATGCGGGCAGGTTCTGTTCAGGGGTTGGTGGTGCATACTGATGATATTACCTCGACATACGATGAGCTCACCAACCGGGGGGTCAGTCTGTCAGAAATTGTGACCTTAATGGGAGGGCGTTTCGCGACTTTCAATGATCCGGATGGTAACGGCTGGGTGCTGATTGAAGCGGATATTACCATGCAGGCCTGAGATCAGAGGTTGAAGTCAGGGGTTGAAGTCAGGGGTAAAGCAGGCTCAGGTTTTCCTGAGCCTGGCAGTTACTCGACGCAGATTTCTGTACTGAGATTGTGCGATTGCCCGGGTTCCAGCACAATACCCTGACCCGCCAGTGCTGATTCCACACACAGCAGAGTGGTGTAACCATCCGGTGTCATGTCAGCCATGCCTGCTGCACCGGACTGCCATGGGTTCCAGACCACGGCGCTGTCATGGCCATGGTTATGCATGCGAAGACGGCGAAACAGGGCAGGATCTTCCAGATAAATCGTGTCCTCAGCCCGACTGTAAACTCTGTCTACGGCGTCATCGAATTGTAAAACACCATTGGTCGGAAGCCGTTGCTGATCGGCCAGACCGTCGAGGTATTCATTACCCAATCCGGACAATTTCGTTTGCATTATGTCTCCAACGGCCAGATAGGTATGAAGCGCGCCGGACATAAGCCACGGACGTTGGTCGGTATTGGTGCTGGTCAGTTGGACTTTGAGGGTTTTATCGAACTCAAAGTGGAGCCGGTTGTGGAAGCGGTAGGGCCATATAGCCCGGGACTTGGGGGAGTCATGCAGCGTGAGCGTGACAGTGACATGGCTTTGCTGATCGTTGAAACTTTCCAGCTCCCACACACTGGAACGCGCAAAACCGTGCGATGGACTGGCCACTTTACCGAACCATGGCCAGCAAACTGGCATGCCGCCACGAAGAGCTGACTTACCCGAGAAGTCGGCGGCTTCACTCATCCAGATCAGATCTTCGTGTCCCTGAGGCTGGAAACTTAAGAGATGACCACCAAATAATGAGATAGCTGCCTGGCATTCAGGGTGAAGAATTCGAATGATATCCACACCATCAAGACGGCACAGGCTGATATGTTCTGAAAGCACTGTTGAAGTCGGGAGTTGACGTAAGTCCATAGTGATTCCTTTAAAAGCCAATGAAGGTTGCGGGCGACACTTCTGCCCGTCGAGACTCTATCCGGGATGACAGATAGCAAAAAGGCGGCCATCAGCCGCCTTTTCAATCATCGTCTAAGTATTACTTAGAGATGTGAGCAACCAGATCCAGTACTTTATTAGAGTAACCGATCTCGTTGTCATACCAGGAAACAACCTTAACGAAAGTATCGGTCAGAGCGATACCTGCGTCAGCGTCGAATACAGAAGTACGTACTTCACCGATGAAATCCTGAGAAACAACGGCATCTTCTGTGTAACCCAGTACGCCAGACATCTCAGCTTCAGAAGCACGCTTCATTTCAGCTTTAATTTCTTCGTATGTAGCAGGTTTTTCCAGGTTTACAGTCAGGTCAACAACAGAAACGTCTGCTGTTGGAACGCGGAATGCCATACCAGTCAGTTTGCCGTTCAGCTCAGGAATGACTTTACCTACAGCTTTAGCCGCACCAGTTGAAGATGGGATGATGTTCTGAGAAGCACCACGGCCACCGCGCCAGTCTTTCGCAGAAGGACCGTCAACAGTTTTCTGAGTAGCAGTTGTTGCGTGAACAGTCGTCATCAGACCGTCTTTGATGCCCCACTTGTCGTTCAGAACCTTAGCGATAGGTGCCAGACAGTTAGTAGTACAAGACGCGTTAGAAACGATTTCCTGACCCTGGTAAGTTTCGTGGTTCACACCCATTACGAACATAGGAGTGTCGTCTTTAGACGGACCAGTCAGAACCACTTTCTTTGCACCCGCTTCGATGTGCTTACGTGCAGTCTCGTCAGTCAGGAAGATACCCGTTGCTTCTGCAACAACATCAACACCGATTGCACCCCAGTTCAGGCTTGCTGGATCGCGTTCGGCGGTAACACGTACAGTCTTGCCGTTAACGATCAGGTTACCGTCTTTAACTTCAACTGTGCCTTTGAAACGGCCGTGAGTTGAATCGTACTTCAGCATGTAAGCCATGTACTCGACGTCGATCAGGTCGTTGATACCGACAACTTCAATATCATCACGTTCTACAGAAGCACGGAAAACGAAACGACCGATGCGGCCAAAACCGTTAATACCTACTTTGATAGTCATTATGTTGCTCCACAACTTAATTTCTAATGAAAGATAACTGGTAGTAAAATTACATAATCTAACGCTGGTCTGCAAGCAAAAACAGACCTCAAATTGTCTTTAATCAAAAAAGTTTCGGATTTTTATTACAATCCTGGCCGAAAGATGAATAGTTCACCTATAAATGCTGGCAAAGTAATCAACGATGTAGCTCAGTTTTAATTCAGTACCCGAAATACAGGGGAATATGCTTAAATGCACTGTTTCGATGTAAAAACCTTTCGAGCAAAAGTATGTGCCATATATGCAAAAATTGGCAAATTTTAAGTAGTACGGTTTTGGAAAACTGTGTTTACAGGCAGGTAAATGGCTTTTAAAACAAATTCTTACTGGAAAGAACTGCTATCAGATGAACAATATTATGTCTGTCGGGAAGGTGGCACAGAAGCCCCTTTTTCAGGCACGTTATTGCATAATAAGAAAACAGGAATATATCACTGCACTTGTTGTCAAATTGCCTTATTTCATTCTGAGCAAAAATACGATTCGGGATGTGGCTGGCCGAGTTTTGATGCACCTGTTAAATCTGATTCAATTCGATATTTAAGCGATACCAGTCATGGGATGAAGCGAACGGAAATTCGCTGCGCTGAGTGTGACAGTCATTTAGGGCATGTATTTGATGATGGGCCGGTTTCTACCGGGCAGCGATACTGCGTCAATTCGGTCTCACTGCAATTCAGTGAAGTAGAGTAACGGCAGTGCTGCCCGTGATGGCGTTGTCAGGACGGTGGCTGGTCGGGCTGCTGGCTTGGCAGGGAGATCAGATTTTTTTCTACATAGACACGGTTAAAATGGCCGGCACTGATGCTCTGTATGATGCTGTCTGCTAAGGAATCCAGATGACTTTTATCTTGTTGCGGCATTGGATACAGGCGCGATAAGGTCTCTGAATTGGCCACGGGTAGTCCCATCAGGCTACCTACTCTTGACCATAAATAGGCTTCGGTTTTGTTGTTGTCCTGATGGGCCTGCGTCGCCAGTGTCAGAATAATGTCTGGTTTCACTTTAACTTTACCCTGATAAAGCTCCAGAGCTCTTAACAGAAGCTGGCGAGTTTTGGCTTTATCAACACCAGTATAAAAAGAGGCCAGTGCCAGTTGCAATTCCGGTGTCTGAAGCTGGCCTGTGCCTTCCAATTTCAGAAATTCTTCCTTAGCCTGGTGCTCGCCCTGGCTCCAGCGGTCATAAATAACTTCGGGTTCTTTGGAGTCAGCCAGCTCTTCGCTTAGCTGTTCCATGACCTCATAGCTGTGAATAAGCGCAGCGGTCCGCACTGATTTACGTTCTTTATAGCGGGTTGGTTCAATTTCTGCGGCATACTCCAGGCAATACTGGTAGCTGCGGGTGAACTCAAGAGTATGCAGTTTTTCAATGTCAGTCGGCGTTTTCAGCTGTTTATAGCGTTGCCAAATGAGATCTGTACGCTGGATACGGCACTGGCCGTCATTGTTATTCAGTCCTTTACATAGCTCGGGATGTGCCGAGCAAAGACTGTCGGTTGTTTTAAACTCGCCCTGGCAGGCTGGCAGAAATGCGACAGCAGATAAAAAAAACAAAATGTTGCGCGTTTTTTTGCCAGAAGAAGTCATGTGCGGTGCGTTACTCATAGATGGGTTCACTAGAATCAAGAATACCCTAATACCTATCGGCAGAAACTGACCTGAGAGAAAGAATAATGTGACATTGCTGCAGTGTGATCACGAAAACAAAAGAAAACTAAAACCAAGACGCTACTTGACTGGCAAACTCAGGTCATTATCGTAGCCTACCATTGCAAGTGGCCTGAAATAGTCGGGCATGAAGAGGAGTAGATGGGATGGATGTACAACAGATTCTGGCTGCCATGACCCCAGAGGTGTACCAAAAGTTACTGGCGGCGGCTGAAACAGGTAAATGGGCTGATGGCACCCCATTAACTGAGGCTCAGAAAGAGTCCACCATGCAGGCCGTCATGCTGTATCAGTCTCGTCATAATACCGAGGCCGAGCATATGACAGTGGCAGCCGGTGGTGAGATTCGCTTTAAGTCTAAATCTGAGCTCAAGCGTGATTTTGCCATAGAAGACAGTGAAACCCCTGTGGCAGATATTGCCCGTTTCACTTTACAGCAAAACTGACACCTATGACCCTGTAAAGGCTGGTGCGCTCATCTGCAGTTATCACTGCCTGGGCACAGTGAAAGGCACAGGGTCACAGTAAAACCCACTCAATTCATGATCTTCCTGCGTCACCAGACTAGACACCCAGGGCTCTTGCTCAATACCTTCCAGATACATGGCCAGTTTGGGATAGTAAGGTTTCAATCTTAAGCCAGCCATCCAGCCACTGCGGAAAATACTCCATAGCGTAATTTCGGCCATCGAAAAACGGGTCGTAATATAACCTTCTGCCGGCACTTGTTCTTCCAGGTAGTTCAGAACCGGCGGCAGATGATGCTGAATGCAGTCGTCAATGGCATCCTGATCAACGTCTTTTTCCAGAATCTGCCCCCTCAGAATTTTCTGATAGAAGAGCACGCCAGCGAGCAGTGCGCTGAGCCGGGTATCGGCATATTCTTCCAGCCACCGGATTTTTGCTCTTTCACCGGCATCGCCCGGGTACAGCGGAGGAACCGGGTAGATGTCGTCAAGGTAATGGGCAATAACTGTTGAGTCGATAACTGTCAGACTGTCATGTTCCAGCACCGGCACTTTTCCCATTGGATGGCGTTTGTGCGCCAACTCTTTTTCCAGGTACGGGTTGAGCGGTTGTAAGTTGTAATTCAGCCCTTTGTAAGATAAGGCCAGCATGATTTTTCTGACAAAAGGAGAAATGGAGGCGCCGTGCAGAATCATAGTCAACCTTGCTCATAGTCAACAGACGAAATTTGCTATAAGTGTAGCTGAGATATAAAAAGAGCCGCACGAGTGCGGCTCAATTGGGGGAGTCCGATTAACTTGATTAGCGGGATAACTCGCCGCGGATGTCCTGTTGCATCAGCTCACGCACTTTTTCTGTTGGCAGCGCCTGGCTGAGCAGAAAGTGCAGTTTCGCCAGTGCGGCTTCCCGAGTCATATCATAACCACTGAGTACGCCGGCATCCGCCAGTGCACAGCCAGTTGCGTAACCATCCATGTTCACTTTTCCGGACAGGCACTGAGTCAGGTTAACCACTATGACGCCGCGGTCGGCCGCTTCTTTAAGCTGAGCCAGAAGATCAGCGTTTTGCGGCGCATTACCCACTCCGAATGTCAGCAGGATCATGGCGTTGACCGGCTGGCGCAGGGTGTTGCGGATAACTTCAGGTGAAATGCCGGGGTACATAGTAATCACACCGATTGGTTGCGGGGTAATTTGGTGTACCCGAAACTCACCTGCCGGCTGTTTGTTCAGCTCTGTGGCTGGTTTTACCTGAATGTTGATACCTGCTTCGATCAGCGCTGGCATATTGGGTGAAATAAAAGCATTGAAACCGTCGGCATGGGCTTTTGTGCTGCGGTTGCCGCGCAGAAGCTGGTTATTGAAGAAAACCGTCACTTCATTAACCGGGTAATTAGCCGCGAGATGCAGCGCATTAAGCAGGTTGCTTTGACCGTCTGAGCGCATTTCTGCCAGTGGGATTTGCGAGCCGGTGACAATCACAGGCTTGCCCAGATTTTCCAGCATGAAGGATAAAGCAGAAGCGGTATAGGCCATGGTGTCCGTACCATGAAGAATGACAAATCCATCAAACTTGTCGTAGTTGGCCTTAATATCATCAGCAATGCGTTGCCAGTCTTCAGGAGTCATATCTGAAGAGTCAATCAGTGGCGCATATTCATGGATAGTGAATGCAGGCATTTCTGAGCGGTGAAACTCAGGCATGTTCTGCAGTTGCTGTTCCATAAAACCAGCGACAGGAATATATCCGTGAGCTGACTTCTGCATTCCAATTGTTCCGCCTGTGTAGGCGATATAGATATGTTTTTTTGTCATTAGAGTACGGGTACAGCATAGTTATTGATGGTGAAGGCATTATACGGTGAAAACCGGCGAAAAAAAGCCCGGATATACCGGGCTAAGTCAAGTTTCATCACTGTGAATCCGAAAAGAGTTAATTTCCTGTGCTGGAACAATTCAGACAGAAAGCATATTGTCCTTTGGGATCATTGAAATTATTCATATTGGTGATATCGGCTGTAATATGGCGCAAAGCCGGCGTGAACACATTGGGTAGCTGGGCGGATATTGCCATGCCAATGCGCGCGCTGGTTTCTGACGTCATATCCTGCAGAAACTGCTCCATCGGGCTGAGCGGCAAGGCTATCCAGCGAATGTCGTAGTTGTCCAGTTTTGCCAGTTTGGCCGCAGAGACAATGGCATCATCGAAATCACCCAGACGATCAACCAGACCCAGTTTTAATGCATCCTGACCCGTCCAGACCCGGCCTTGTGCTATTTTGTCTGTCTCTTCGAGTGATATATGGCGATTCTCGCTGACCAGGCTGATAAAGCGCTGATAGCCGTTTTCGATACCCAGCTGGAAAATTTCAGCGACATCGTCAGGCAAGCCTCGGGTTATCCCGATACCGGCAAAGGGGGTAGTACCGACGCCATCGCTGTGCACCCCGATGTTTTCCAGGCCTTTTTCAAAGGTAGCCAGCATGCCGAAGATACCGATAGAACCTGTGATAGTGGTTGGCTGAGCAATAATTTCACTGGCGCTGGACGAGATCCAGTAACCGCCGGATGCCGCCAGGCTGGACATTGACACCACTACAGGCTTGCCAGCCAGTTTTAATGCATCCACTTCATTGCGGATAATCTCAGAAGCGAAGGCACTGCCACCAGGGCTGTCAACGCGCAGAATCACCGCTTTAATGTCATCATCAAGACGGGCTTCTCGCAGTAAAGCGGCCGTTGTGTCGCCACCGACTCTGCCTTGCCCTTGCTGACCATCGACAATTGCGCCGCTGGCAACGACTATGGCAATACCATTGCTGCTTGGCTCGAATGGTGCACTGACCGAAGGCTGATAATCGTAATAACTGATCTGATTAAAGCCATGGTCGCCATCGCTGCCAAATTCCTTGATAAAGGTCTGGCGTAGTTGGGTACGGCTGATCAGTTCGTCTACCAGTCCCATTTTCTGGCTCAGGCGTGCGAAATCGCCCTCGACACTTTTCAGTTCTGCAACCAGATCTTTGACTTCAGGGTTCAGGACACTGGCATGGATGTGGCGGTTACGTGCGACATCCTGCGTGTAAGCGTCCCACATCTGGTTGAGCCAGACTGTGTTTGCTTCGCGGGCAGCGTCTGACATGTTGTCACGGGTGTAGGGCTCAACGAATGATTTATAGGTCCCGACGCGGAAGACATGGGTGGTGACATCCAGGTTATCCAGTAAGGTTTTATAGTACAGCGAATAGCTGCCGTAACCTGTCAGCATCACGCCGCCGTCGGCAGACATGAACACTTTGTCGGCGAAGCTGGCTAGGTAGTACTGGCTCTGGCGGTAGTGATCGCCCGTGGCATAGACAGGTTTGCCAGCCTGCTTGAATTCTTCAATGGCCTTGGCAATGTAGCGCAGCTTCGTCAGGTTCGTCTCTGGCATGCTTTTCAGATTCAGGATAAGGCCGGTGATCCTGTCATCCTTGGCGGCAGCCCGAATGGTATCGACGATGTCAAAAAGGATATTTTCCTGAACCGGCACCTGACCCATGGCGCTGTCGACAAATTGATCGAAGGGATTGACGTAGGAGCGCTGCTCAACAATCGGGCCGTCAATATCCAGTACCAAAGCGGCCTTTTCTGGCAGAACCGGCGATTCAGCCCCTTGCTGAAAGGCAAAAATGATGACCCCAATCAGAGCAATAAAAAACAGGTTAAAAAATAGCTGACGGGTAAAGCTCAACAGCTTCCAACATCCGCGCAGCACTTTGGCAATGCCTTTTAGTAGTACTTTCATGGCCTTTCCTGATAATAAATCCCAGTGCTTATCCTAACCGAGACACAGCGTAAAATCCTAATGATAGCTATATTGCGACTAAAATTGCGTATTTGGAAAGTACCGCAGCAGTGATGGATGTTGAGGTTATGTAAACAGGTGTTTGAGTGAAGGTTAACCCTATGCTATAACTGGTCTGACCTACAATAATTAAAGAGATATAGGGAAGCTATGGACACTCTTACCTACCCACACTTGCTGGCACCTTTGGATCTTGGCTTCACTCAGCTTAAAAACCGGGTGTTGATGGGGTCTATGCATACTGGCCTGGAAGAAGCACACGATGGATTTAAAAAGCTGTCTGCCTTTTACGCTGCCCGCGCCAGAGGTGGAGTAGGCTTGATTGTAACTGGCGGCTTTGCACCCAATTTTCGCGGCCGCTTGACACCACTCAGTGCCGAATTCAGCAGCGGACGAGCGGCAAGGGCACACCGGGTTATTACAGATGCTGTCCACAAAGAAGGCGGCAAGATTGCCATTCAGCTTCTGCATGCCGGGCGCTATGCGATGCATCCGTTTGCTGTCAGTGCTTCTGGCATTAAAGCACCTATCTCTAAATTTACGCCCAAAGAAATGAGCCGCCGCCAGATCCTCAAGACCATTGACGCCTTTGCACGCAGCTCTGAGCTGGCGAGAGAAGCGGGTTATGACGGCGTTGAGCTGATGGGCTCTGAAGGTTATCTGATCAATCAGTTTATCTGTCAGCGTTCCAACCACAGAACCGATGAATGGGGCGGTAGCTATGAGAACCGGGTCCGTTTTCCTATTGAATTGGTGAAAGCCGTTCGTGCCCGGGTAGGCACAGATTTTATTATTATTTTCCGTCTTTCGATGCTGGATCTGGTGGAGCAGGGCAGTACCTATGATGAAGTGGTACAGCTGGCTCAGGCGCTGGAAGCCGCCGGTGTGACCATTCTCAATACCGGTATCGGCTGGCATGAGGCGCGAGTTCCTACTATAGCGACTCAGGTTCCCCGGGCAGCGTTCAGCTGGGTAACGGAAAAGCTGAAAGGTAAAGTGTCTATCCCGCTGGTGACCTGTAACCGGATTAATACGCCAGAGGTGGCAGAGTCCATTCTTGCTGCCGATCAGGCGGATATGGTGTCCATGGCCCGTCCGTTCCTGGCTGACGCTGATTTTGTGCTGAAGGCCGAACAGAACCGTGCCGACGACATTAATACCTGTATTGGCTGTAATCAGGCCTGTCTGGATCATGTTTTTGCCGGCAAGCGGGCAAGTTGCCTGGTTAACCCTCAGGCCTGTTATGAGACAGAGTTAGTGCTGACCCCGGCCGCACAGCACCGCAAAGTGGCGGTTATCGGTGCGGGTCCTGCTGGGCTGGCTTTCGCAACGGCTGCTGCAGAACGCGGCTTCGAGGTCGATTTATACGAGAAGAACGAGTATATCGGCGGGCAGTTTAATCTGGCGATGCAAATTCCGGGTAAAGAAGAATTCCGGGAAACGATTCGTTATTTCTCCCGCCGTTTGAGCCAGACAGGTGTGAACCTGAAACTGGGCAAGGCGGTGGATATCAATGAGCTGAAAGGCTATGACGATGTCGTGGTCTCGACCGGGGTGAAACCTCGTATTCCCGCCATTCCCGGATTGGAAGCCAGCGATAAGGTGATAGATTATCAGACACTGATCCGCGATAAAGTGCAGCTGGGTCAGCGGGTGGCTGTGATCGGTGCTGGTGGTATCGGGGTGGATGTCTCAAGTATGCTGACAGAACCTCAGGACAGTTCTCTGGACAGCTGGTTACAGGATTGGGGCATTGATAAAACCATTACCCATGCTGGTGGTTTATGTACGCCTCAAAGCGAGCACAGTGAGCGCCAGGTGTGGCTGATGCAGCGCAGGCCCGGCAAGATGGGTAAAGGGCCGGGTAAGACGACAGGCTGGATCCACCAGCAGGTGTTGCTGAAACGCGGTGTTGAAATGCTCTCCGGCGTCAGCTACGAGAAGATTGATGAGCAAGGTCTGCATATTAGCGTGGAAGGACAGCAGCGCGTGCTGGAAGTTGATCATATTGTGCTGTGCGCCGGTCAGACTTCCGTGGAAGAGTTGTCGGCACCGCTCAAAGCGCTGGGTATCAAGGTGCATGTCATCGGTGGTGCTGAATTCGCCGGGGAAGTGGATGCCAAGCGTGTTATCCGTCAGGGAACAGAGCTGGCCGCCCGTCTTTAGATATCGGCAGGTATCGGCTACTGTGACCAAGAGGCTCCTGAGGGAGCCTCTTTTCGTTGCCGTTACTCAGAAGAGCAGATGTGGTATGGTATTTAACAAGAATTGTTATCATCGAGGATACATAATTTATGGATGCACTGTCGCTGCTGCTTAATCGTCGCTCCTTGCCTAAAATGACCGCCCCGGCCCCTCAGGGTGAAGTGCTGGACAATATTCTTCGTGCCGGCCTTCGGGCACCGGATCACGGTGCGTTGACTCCCTGGCGTTTTATCGTCTCGGAAGGCGAAGGTTTGAATAAGCTGGCCGATATTCTGGTCTCTGCTGCCCAGGCTGATAAGGCAGAAGAGGCGGTGATCGAAAAAGCCTCTAAAGCCCCTTTCCGTGCGCCTATGGTGATTACTGTTGTCGCTAAAGTGCAGCCCAGCGATAAAATTCCAGTGATTGAACAACATCTGTCGGCAGGCTGTGCGGCTCAGGCGATGCAGATGGCGGCGGTTGCTCAGGGTTATGCTGGCTTTTGGCGCACAGGAAGCTGGGCATATCATACTGTGGTACGCGAAGCGCTGGGCGTACAGGGTGATGATATGATTGTCGGTTTTCTGTATCTGGGCACACCGGATTGCCGTGATGCGAAAGCGCCAGAGCGGGATTTGGCGCAATTTGTTGAGTATTTATAGCTTTCTGTATAGTTTCCTGCAGGCTTCTTCAGGCAGCTTATTGCTGCCTGTCTCTCCTCAATCCTGCGACGGCTTTGTGAACTTTTACTGGGTTTATATCCAGTAATGATTGTCACCTATTGCTGAATTCTTTATAGTGCGGAGAGTTATTTCCAGTAGTTACAGACTTCATGACCCGTCTTTATATCGCTGAAAAACCCAGCCTTGGACGTGCTATTGCAGCCGTCTTACCCCGTCCGCATAAGAATCATCAAGGCTACATCGAAGTCGCCAACGGCGACATTGTCACCTGGTGTATCGGCCATTTGCTCGAGCAGGTCGAGCCGGATGCGTATGATCCGCGTTATAAGAAATGGAATCTGGATGATTTGCCTATCATTCCTGAGCAGTGGCAACTGGCACCGAGAAAATCGGCTAAGCAGCAACTGAGTGTGGTCCGCAAGTTAGCTAAACTGGCAGATGAAGTGATACATGCTGGCGATCCGGACAGGGAAGGTCAGCTGCTGGTCGATGAAGTGATCGACTATGTTAAGCTGGCCGCCGCGAAAAAAGCAGCCATGAAACGCTTACTTATCTCAGATCTTAACCCGGCAGCAGTGAAAAGAGCGCTCGGGCAGTTAAGGGACAATAGCGATTTTATTCCGTTGTCTGTGTCAGCCCTGGCCCGGTCCCGGGCGGATTGGCTGTACGGCATGAATATGTCTCGTGCTTATACCTTGCTCGGGCAGCGGGGCGGCTATAAAGGCGTACTGTCGGTCGGCAGGGTACAAACACCTGTGCTTGGGCTGGTGACTCGCCGGGATGACGAGATCGCCAATTTCGTGCCGGCTCCTTTCTATGATGTCTATGCATTGATCCCCTATCAGGACAACGTTATCCGCGCCCGTTGGCAGCCGAGCAAGGCCTGTGAACCCTGGCAAGACGATGAAGGCCGGGTGCTTAATCGCAAGCTGTGTGAAAATGTTGTGGCGCGCATTAAGGGCCAGCCAGCCACTGTTTCGGATGCGGAGCGAAAAGAAACCCGCCAATCGCCGCCCTTACCTTATTCTCTGTCGGCACTGCAGATCGATACAGCGCGTCGCTTTGGCATGAGCGCGGCGGATGTACTGGCGTGCTGTCAGTCGTTGTACGAGAAGCACAAAGTCATCACCTATCCGCGTTCTGACTGCCGCTACCTGCCGGCCGATCACTATCATCAGGCCAGTGAGGTGGTGAAAGCTGTGTCTTCAACGGCACCGCAGATGCTTGAGGCGGTCAAGGGCGCAGATTTATCAATACGCTCAAAAGCCTGGAATGACAGTAGAGTGGATGCGCACCATGCCATTATTCCCACCCCGAAAGCGGTGCAGCCCGGCAGCCTGAATGATCAGGAAGCCAAGGTTTATCAGTTGATTGCCCGTCAGTATCTGATGCAGTTTTACCCGGCGGCGGTTTACGCGGAAGCTAAGCTGACGTTTGCTATCGCAGGCGGAGTGTTTATTGCCAGAGGCCGCCAGCTGATGCAGCCGGGCTGGAAAGTGTTGCAGGGTAAAGACGATGCCGACAAAGAGCAGGATCTGGCCGATAAAGTGCCGCCTTTGGATAAAGGCACAGTGCTGACCTGCCAGGACGGAGAAATCAAAGACAGGGTGACGGAGCCGCCTAAGCATTTTACCGAAGCAACTTTGCTTCAGGCGATGACGGGGATCGCCAGATTTGTGGCAGATAAATCTCTGAAGAAGATTCTGCGCGACACGGACGGTTTAGGTACGGAAGCAACCCGGGCCGGTATTATGGAAGTCTTGTTCAAGCGCCAGTTACTCTACCGTCAGGGGAAGAATATTCATGCCTCAGACGCTGGCCGCGCTCTGGTGTATGCCTTACCTGATGAAGCGACCTACCCGGACATGACGGCACATTGGGAACACCAGCTGCAGGACATGGCTGAGCGGAAATATGCCTACCAGCCGTTTATGGGAGCGCTGCAACAGCAGATTGAGCAACTGATGGGGTCGATCAAATCAGGTGGTGTCCCGCCAAGCCTCCGAACACTTCAGGCGGTTGCTCCTCCGGCCAGTAAAGGAAAGGGCGGCTATAACCGGCGTACGCGGAGCAGGCAACATTCGGGTGCTACAGGTCAGAAAAGTACCGGCCAGAAAAGAGCGGCTAGTCGTCGTAAATAAAAAAGGCATCCCGGCCCAGCGATTTGGCTTTGTATAAGGCGCTGTCGGCCTGATTAAACAGTTGATCTGCTGTCGACTGTTTGTCCGGCACCATACAACTGATGCCAACACTCACAGTGACATTGCAGTATTCCTGATTGTTGACAGGAATGAGCAACGAACGAACCGCTTTCAAGGTGTTTTCGGCAGCGACAATCGCTGCCTGAGCGTTTTGACCCGGCAGCAAGATAACGAATTCTTCTCCGCCATAACGGGCAAACAGTGCCCCGGCCCGACGTTCGACCGAGACCAGCGTCTGGGCAATCAGGCTCAGGCAACGGTCGCCCATCGCGTGACCATAAGTGTCATTGAACGACTTGAAGTGATCCACATCGATAATCAGCAATGAGACGGGTAACTGGTGCCGCTGAGCCCTGCGCCATTCTAAGGGCAGGGTTTGATCAAACACCCGCCGGTTCGGCACCTGCGTTAAGGGATCATGACGGGAAGTGTGTTCCAGTTGCCGGTTTAACTGCTGCAATTCCCGCGTCCGTTCGGTGACGCGCTTTTCCAGTTCGCCATTGAGCTGGCTGAGGTGTTCTTCTGTCTGTCTGCGAACCAGGTGCTGAGAGACAATAAAGCTGAACTGCTTGAGAAGCTGCGGGTGATAGTCAGCCAGCGGGCGTCCGTTGATCAGGTTATCGTAAGCTATCCAGCCGACGCGTTTATCCCCGTCCCACAGTGACGTGTAAGCACTCCAGCCAAACCCGATTTCCTGTAAATCATGATAAAGCGACGTGTTCTCTTCAATGGCCAGGTAACCGTGTTGTGCCTGAGGATGGTCAATGAACCAGTGAGACGGGATAGGGGATTCAAAATAGGCTTCTTTTACCGTATTGCCTTCAGTATCTGTGCCATAAGTGCCTTTCATCCGGTTATGCCCTGTCAGAAGAAAGATAGCGATACGATCAATCTTCAGCACTTTCTTTCCCTGTTCGACGGCATGAAAGAGCATATCGTCAATACTTTCAGCACGCCATAAAGCGAAAGAGATGTCGTGCAAGCCCTGCAGCATATCCAGTAAAACCGGGCCCGAACCGGCAGGCTGCTCTGCTGCGATGTCATTTTTCAGCTCGGCACTCAGGTGGAGGATACAAGGCTGTAAATAGTCAGGGTCTGTGCATGGTGAACCTGCCGGATAACTCAGTGCCAGCAAGCCAATAGGTGTACCCTGATGTTGCAGCGGGAGCCAAAGCACCGCCTTCTCAGCAGACTGCCGGTGAAAAGGCATCGGCTGACAAAGCCAGCCTTCGAGCTCTTCATCACGCGGTGATATAGGCAAGCTATGGAATGGGGTGCAATGCGTGAAATGAGTCCACTCAGCGTGCTTTTTTACGAATAGCCGACAGGATGAGGCACCCAAATGGCGGCAAAACAGAGGAAGCAGCCCGTCAATAACTGCTGGCCTCTCTGTTGCTGTCTGCCATTGTGAAAAGTATGCCTGATAGAAGGAATCCATTCCGTTCTCGCTGCTACTGACCTGGAGGGTTTATGAAATGTTTTTTAATACATTACGATATAAAAATAATGAAAAGAGAACAGAGTGCTAACGCGGGAAATTCAATAAACATATATAGCAATTAGTTAAAATCTGGCCGTAGTCAAATTTATTATGTGTGTGTGTGCGTTTTGTTGCATTGACACCCTGAAGGTATTTATTTTGCGGACGATGGACGATGGACGATGGACGATGGACGAAGGCGGTAATGCGTGTTTGTTGATGGCTTTGTTGCCAATTTGTGGCGGGCTGGCCTGGACATGCCGTAGGTCGCTCAGCAGCCAGACGGCCCTTGTGTCACTATTGAGACAGAGTTAACTGACAAGTTTCACTATTTTTACCTTACGGGGATATTTTGACTTTATTTACACCGTCAGGTGAGAACATGAAAAGACGACATGTGTTTTTATTGTGGGTATCACTGTCTCTGATTTTGTCGGCATGTGGCCAAACACGGCATGCTCAGCTCGCAGAACTGGGATTTGCCCGCAATTATCTTGAAGGGTATCAGGATGGTTGTGACAGCCGAAAAGTACAGGCGACGACTTTCTATGACGGGTTTCGTCAGGATCCCGAGAGAATGAAGAAAGAGAATAAATACGCGAATGGCTGGAATGATGGCTATGAGCAATGCTACGCCAGCAATATTGATTACCATTAGTTAGTTTAGTTGGCTGGCCGGTAATGTTCATAAAGAGCAGGGCAGCTATATGGGCTGCCCTGTTGAGAGATTATTGCGCAGACCCCGGCTGATAAAACCGCTTCAGCTCATGCATTACCTGCATCAAAGTGGAGAGTTTCGGTTTCCCGTTATCTTTCATTCTGTATTCAGCGTCGTACACAGTGTAGTTGCCGTATTTATCAACTATTGTGGTACCTTCCGGCTGGACAACAACAATGTCCTGATGGTCGCCAGCCAATACCCAGCGACGTTTATTGCTGGTATCAAACAGACTGATGCCACTGCTGTAAAACTCAGGCGCTGTCGTGGTACTGAGCAGGGTTTCCATCAGAGTAGGGACAATATCAAGGTGACTGGTTGCCCGGCTGATCTGTGCGGTTTGGCTATCTGGCCAATGTACGATCAGCGGTACTTTCAGCTGATACTGGCTGTAATTGGATCCCGAGCCCCAGGAATTGGTGCCGGTTTCATTAAACTCAGTACCGTGGTTGGCGGTGATAATCACTACAGTATTGTCCAGCATGTCGCGTTTAATCAGGCTATCAAAGATGGCAATCAATTGCTCATCAACATAGTAAGCCGAATTACGATAACTGTTTTTCAGTAGCTCAGCCGGATCTGTGCTTGAGTCTTCACCGGGCTGAGTGTCTTTCAGCGAGGGTGAAAATGTGGCTGCAACGGTATTGTCAGAATCTTCGTAATCCTGGACTGATACCAGTTCCAGATAGCCAAACCAGGGTTTGCCTGCGGTTTGTTTGCTCAGCCAGCTTTGCATATTGGTAATGGCTTGCTGATCGCTATGTGTCTCCGGGTTCAGGGCCGCGGCTAAAGCTATCTGATCTTTGGTGAAGATAGCCTGCGGATAGATGACATCGGCAAAGCCTGAACCGCTGAACAAACCAAACCGATACCCGCGTTTAGTGAGGGTTTCGAGCAAGACCGGTGGGCTGTGCTCTGCCCGGATACTGGTATTGTAGGCGCCGGGCAGGCCATAAAATAAGCCAAAGGTCCCCAGGGTACTGTCGTTTCCAGTACTGTAATGCTCAGTAAAGTTCAGATTCTGCTGCGCGTAGGCAGCCAGATACGGCATGGTTTCAGCTGTGACCATATCACTGCGTAAGCCATCGATCATAATAACCAACAGGTTCTGGCCGGTCCCTTTATCGCTGAACGACAGCGGCTTGAGCGGATAGCGGATGCTCTCGCTGTTTTCAACGCCCTGCTTTTCCTGCAAACGGGCATATTCCTGCCTGTCTAACAGGCCATGGCGTTCCATAAAGGATTTGGCTGTCATTGGATAAGACAGCGGAAAATTGGATCGCTGCGCCGTAACGGGCCGATAAAGATTGGCATCGGCCCAAATGTAGAGCAGATGGCTGGCGAGGAAACACAGTCCGAAAACAGAAGCAATCGGTACGCCGACATGCTTGCGTGTAAGTTTACGCAGCTTGCGCCACAGCCATTCAGACAGGAACAGCTGGAGCAGGAAAATGGCTGGCACGACTATGAACAAGTATTGCCAGCGGGCATTCAGTTCGGTTCGTTCCCCACTGAGTAACAGATCCCAGACCAGAGGGCTGAGATGGAGATCCAGGCTTTCATAAGCATGGGTGTCCAGAATCAGTATGGTTTGACCTATGGTTCCAACCAGCACCGCAAACAGTCGCATCAAACGCTGCGAAGGGATGAGAAAGCTGGCAGGAAACAGAATGAGAATGTAAAAGCCAAAAACCAGAAAGCCGAAATGACCCACCCAGCTCAGGCCCATATAAAGCTGCCCCATCAGGGTTTCCGGCCACTCCGAATGGATAATGTACCGGGTGCCTAACAGCATGGCGGCGATAATATTGAAAAAACTGAACCAGTGTCCCCAGCTAATCAGTTGAGACACGGTTTCTTTGTAGTTGTTTCCGCTGGAGACCATATACCTGTGTTCTTCTTCTCTCTGGTGCTGGGATTAATCTTTCTTGATTGAGGTCAGCAGAGCTTGGGCGAATTTATCAGCAATGGCTTGACGTTGTGATGCCGGAACATCGGCATTAATGATATTGGTAGCAACATTACCTACAATCATAAGCGCTAATTCAGCAGATGTATCGTGCTTTTCAAAGACATCGAACACATCATTAAGGATCTGTTCCACTTTTTCATTACTGTATTTTGATGTAATTGGCATATCAGGTCTTGTTTTATGGTGAAGAAAGCGACTTATAATACCCTACACTTTAGATTTACTGAAAAACTTTTCCATTATGAGTCTCACGCTTTCCAACGTCATCCTGCACCAATTCTCCAAAAACGAACAAGATGAGCTGTCTGTTCAGTTGAGAGAGCAGGAACTAGAACATACCGATACCACCACTGAACTGGTTGCTGAACTGCACCGGGTGTACAGCAGTAAGGGTACCAAAGGCTTTGGCCGATTCTCCGAAGAGAGTGAATTCGGTTACTGGCTGAAACAGTGCCGCCAGGGAGACCTGGATTTTCTGACTTTTTCAAATCAGGCGTCACAACGTCTGCAATCTGAGCTGGTGAAGTATCCGTTTGCTGATGCCGGGACACTGGTCATGGCGCAATACCAGTCTCTGGCCACCGATTATCTCTTCATTGGTCTTCTGCCAACCTGCCACAGCATGAAGGTGACTGATCAACTTGATATTAGCGCCACAGACTATCTGGATGTCAGCAAAATGGAAATTGTTGCCCGGATAGACTTGTCATCCTGGGAGACTGATCCCGAATGTAATCGTTACCTGACCTTTATCAAGGGGCGGGTTGGTCGTAAAGTGGCCGACTTTTTCCTGGATTTCCTGCAGGCGGAAGTCGGCCTGGATGTCAAAGTGCAGAATCAGGTGCTGATGCAGGCGGTTGAGGATTTCTGTGCTGATTCTCGTATGGATAAAGAGGAAAAGCAGCAATACCGCAAGCAGGTCTACGATTACTGCAACGGTCAGCTGCAGTCCGGTGAAGAAGTTGCGGTGAAAGAGTTGTCGGGTGAATTACCTGCCACAGAGGCCGGGGTCGACTTCTACCAGTTCACCTCCAACCAAGGCTATGAGCTGGAAGACACCTTTCCGGCTGATCGGACTGCCATGCGTAAGCTGACCAAGTTTGTCGGTTCCGGTGGCGGGCTGACGATCAACTTTGACAGCATGCTGCTGGGTGAGCGAATTTTCTACGATCCGGACACCGACACACTGACGATTAAAGGCACACCGCCGAACCTGAAAGATCAGCTTCAGCGACGTCAGAACAGCGATACCTGATACGCAGTTGAACAGTCGTACTGTACAGTTGGAAATCTGTGCAGTACGTCTTATCTAACTTTAGTGTTTCGGACACTTTATCCGTGTTATTCCTTAACTATTATTCAGCGCCAGTTTGCCTGCGCTGTCCCAACGCTTCACTCCTGATTATCTGCTTATTTTTGATCCTTTTCTCTGCCTTGGAATCCATCATTCTCGATGCCTTATTTAAGGTTTTTGCCTGTTGAGAGCAAATCAGCCTTCTGATTGCGATAAAGTGATGTAAAGATATATGAATACACGCTTTAGTGAATTAAAGAGTGTGAAAAACAGTATTTTAGCTTCTGCAGGAAAATCATGATTTATTCCCTGAAAATCTAGCATCATCGCTCTGTTCCATGACATCAAATTAGCTGAATACTCTAAAAAAACTGGTGCGCTCATCATGCTGCGCTGTGTTACAGCTTTGACACCAGTTAATTTTGGCATTTTGTTGCGTTGGTAGGGGCTTTGCTTTATGGTATTTAGCTATCTTCGGTTCATGGCCGTTGCGATAATGCAGAGTATTTCTGGCGCGTAACAGCCATGAATGTGGTTTTCAAAAACGTGATTGAAATGGGTATGCGGCTGTCAGTGTGTCACTGATGGCCTTTATTTGACCTGTTGCATACTGAGGTGGCTTTTCTCCAATCAATTTAGGAGGTGCCCAATCACGTCAACATGGAGTGTAGCAAGCTATGATGAAAGTTGGTTTGATCGGTTGGCGCGGCATGGTAGGTTCCGTGCTTATGCAACGTATGGTGGAAGAAAAAGACTTTGACCATATTGAACCTGTTTTCTTTTCAACCTCTCAGGTTGGAATTCCTGCGCCTGACTTCGGTAAAGATGCAGGCGTACTTCATGATGCATTTGATATTGATGCACTGAAGAAGCTTGATGCCATTATTACCTGCCAGGGTGGCAGCTATACCGAGAAGGTGTATCCGGCGCTGCGTCAGGCAGGCTGGAAAGGTTACTGGATTGATGCGGCGTCTACGCTGCGTATGGATGATCAAACCATCATCACTCTGGATCCGGTTAACTTTGATCAGATTCAGCAGGGTATCCACTCTGGCGTGCGTTCATTCGCCGGTGGTAACTGTACTGTCAGCCTGATGCTGATGGCGGTCGGCGGACTGTTTAAGGCAGATTTGGTTGAGTGGATGACCTCCCAGACTTATCAGGCGGCGTCAGGCGCGGGTGCCAAGAATATGCGTGAGTTGATCTCTCAGATGGGTGTCATTAATGACAACGTTACCAGCGAGCTGGCTAATCCGGCCACGTCTATTCTGGATATCGACCGTAAAGTGGCGCAAGCCATGCGCTCTGCCGATTTCCCGACATCTGAGTTCGGTGTGCCGTTGGCGGGCTCTCTGATCCCCTGGATCGATGTGAAGCGTGAAAACGGGCAGAGCAAAGAAGAGTGGAAAGGCGGCGTCGAGACTAACAAGATTCTGGCAACCGGCAACAGCCCGATTGCGATTGACGGGACCTGCGTGCGTATCGGTGCGATGCGTTGTCACAGCCAGGCGCTGACGCTGAAACTGAAGAAGAACGTCCCGTTGGATGAAATCGAAGGTATCATCGCGTCCCACAATGACTGGGTTAAAGTGATCCCTAATGAGCGTGATATTACCATGCAGGAGCTGACGCCAACGAAAGTGACAGGCACTCTGTCTGTACCTGTGGGCCGTCTGCGTAAGCTGGCAATGGGCGATGATTTCCTGAATGCGTTCACTGTGGGTGATCAGCTGTTGTGGGGTGCTGCTGAGCCGCTGCGCCGTACACTGCGTATCATTCTGGCAGAGAAAGCCTGATCGTTTGCTAGTTCAGACCAGAGGTTTTTGCTCAGTAAGTAGTGGGGCTGCCTGCTGAAAAATCAGCAACTGAACAATCAACAACAAAGAACCATAAGAAAAGGCCCGCACTGAATGTGCGGGCCTTTTGCGATCTTAACCGTTAGGTTTGAGAATTAAGCTGCCAGGTTATTAGCAACGAATTCCCAGTTAACCAGTGCCCAGAAACCGTTCATGTAGTCCGGACGCAGGTTACGGTAGTCGATGTAGTAAGCGTGTTCCCACAGATCAACAGTCAGCAGAGGAGTGACACCTGCTTCAGTTAGTGGCGTACCAGCGTTAGACGTGTTAACGATGTCCAGAGAACCGTCTGCTTTTTTCACCAACCAAGTCCATGATGAACCAAAGTTGTTGATTGCTGAATCAGTGAATTTTGCTTTGAATGCGTCAAAAGAACCAAACGCTTTAACAATGGCATCCGCCACTGCGCCAGTTGGCTCACCGCCGCCGTTCGGGCTCAGGCAGTGCCAGTAGAAAGTGTGGTTCCAGATCTGAGCTGCGTTGTTGAAAACACCGCCAGTCGAGGTCTTGATGATCTCTTCCAGAGATTTGTCTGCGTACTCAGTACCTTCGATCAGGCCGTTCAGTTTCACAACATAAGTGTTGTGGTGCTTACCGTGGTGGTATTCCAGCGTTTCTTGAGAAATGTGTGGCTCAAGTGCATTTTTCTCGTACGGTAGAGCAGGTAGTTCGAATGCCATTACTCGATTCTCCATATTGATGGTGTGGGCAGACCCACGACATTGCTTCCGTTAGCAGGCAACAGCCTGCGTCACTTCAAACTGTGTTTGTTATTGTATACAAGCGATAGGCTTGCGTGTTTGCAAATCATTTTAGCAAGTTTTTTCTTTATTAAAAGTAGTCTGAATGAAAAAGGTCGCTGCAAGCAGAAGATGGCAAGCAAGCGTTCAGACAAGTATAAGTCTTAACCTTACTTTTATTAGGCGTTTTTTTCCTTGCCGTGACAAAGTAGAATGTGGGTATCACACTTACTATAAAGCTAACGTTGTTAGAGGAAGCTATGGAAACCATCGACAAAATCAAACAGCAGATCGAAGAAAACCCAATTCTGCTGTACATGAAAGGATCACCAAAACTGCCGAGCTGCGGTTTCTCTTCACAGGCTTCTCAGGCACTGATGGCTTGTGGTGAAAAGTTTGCTTACGTTGATATCCTGCAAAACCCGGATATCCGTGCTGAACTGCCAATTTACGCGCAATGGCCAACTTTCCCGCAGCTGTGGATTGAAGGCGAGCTGGTTGGCGGCTGTGACATTATTCTGGAAATGTTCCAGAAAGGTGAACTGCAACCTTTGATCAAAGAAGCCGCAGCGCGTCGCGACAGTGCTGAAGCCGCAGAATAATATCTGAAAGCTACTGTACTGATAAAAAAAGACCCCGCACTGCGGGGTCTTTTTGTTTCTGCCAAACAATGAGCGACTTACAGCATCATGGAGGCCAGCCAGCCAAAGGCAATCAGTGGCAGGTTGTAGTGAATAAAGGTCGGCACAACCGTGTCCCACACGTGCTCGTGCTGGCCGTCAGCATTCAGGCCGGCTGTCGGGCCCAGAGTCGAATCAGAAGCCGGTGAGCCGGCATCACCCAGTGCAGCAGCAGTACCGACCAGCGCCACAGTCGCCAGCGGCGAGAAGCCAAAGCTCAGACATAATGGCACATAGATAGTCGCCAGGATGGGAATGGTCGAGAACGATGACCCTATGCCCATAGTCACCAGCAGGCCAACCACCAGCATCAGCAGGGCAGCCAGCGCTTTGTTGTCGCCGATGGCATGAGACAGCGAGCTGACCAGGGTTTCCACGCCGCCAGTGGCTTTCATGACTGCCGCAAAACCGGCAGCCGCAATCATGATGAAACCTATCATTGCCATCATGTGGACACCTTTGGTGAACACGTCATGGGTATCTTTCCATTTGATCACACCGGCAAGGGTAAACACCATGAAACCGGCCAGACCACCGATGATCATCGAACCACTGTACAGCTGAACGCCCAGAGCGGCCGCGATAGCAATCATGGCCACATAAACATGCTGCATGTTGATCTCAGCGTGCTCCGGTTCGCTGGCCAGGATTTGCGCTTCAGAATATTCCCGTGGTTTGCGGTAGCTGACAAAGGTGGCCAGCAGCAGACCAAACAGCATGCCGGCCGCCGGCAGAATCATGGCATAAGGCACCTGGCTGGCGGCGACATCCAGGCCATTGTCATGCAGGTTTTTCAGCAGGATATTATTGAGGAAAATACCGCCAAAGCCCACAGGCAGCACCATGTAAGGTGTCACCAGACCAAAGGTCAGTACGCAGGCAATCAGGCGGCGATCCAGCTTAAGTTTGGCGAACACATGCAGCAAAGGGGGAATCACAATAGGGATGAAAGCAATGTGCACCGGAATCGCATTCTGCGATGAAATAGACAGCAGCAGCAGAATGGTCAGCACTGAGTACTTCACCCCGGTCGCCGCTGCCGCATTATGATGGCCGCTGATACGTTTGATGACTTTTTGTGCCAGTACATCCGTAATACCCGAACGGGAAATGGCAACGGCGAAGGTGCCCAGCATGGCATAGCTCAATGCTGTGGTAGCACCGCCACCCAATCCGCCTTCGAAGGCAGAGATGGTATCTGTGAGGGAGAGCCCTCCGACAAGTCCGCCGAGGATGGCACTGAAGGTCAGTGCGACCACGACGTTGACTCGCATCAGCGCCAGCACCAGCATGACGCAGACGGAAATAACGACAGGATTCATAAAACGACTTTCCATTTTAAATTCGTGTGATTGCATTGATGAATAATCATGCGATCCAGGCTAAAACGAGCAAGCCGTCTAGTTTGCTGAAATTTTCATACATGTCGAGAAGAAATTGTGCTCAAGGTAGAGTTTTTCACCTGAGAAGATCAGGCAGGGGAGTGGAAGGAACCTGAATGTCTGTTGTTGGCATGAACATCTGTGGTGATACAGGCTGCGAACTTTAGGTGTCCTATTCATTTTTCATGCAGAAACACAAAGGCCAGCACTGCTGGCCTTTGTGTTTCTCTCATGATGTATGTGTGATCAATTGTTGAGTACAGTGCCATCATTGTTCAGTAAAGAACTGATTTGAGCACGCATATTGATACCCGTTGCATCTGATTCCAACAAAGAATTATGAGTCCCTGAATCAAACAACACAGCACTTCGAACGACTTCACCATTTACATGTGTTGAAGTTGAAAGGCTCATAGTTTGCAGCAACGGCAGGGTGCCACCAAACGGAGAATATGGCAGTGGGATGTTATCTGCACCGTTGACTGTGGCGCCGAGTATGAGCTGATTTGGAATTGTTTGATCATCTTTCACTTGGCTCAGGTAAACCGGTAAATCCGCCGAGACTTGCAGTGAAGTGTTAATCGGGTCGACGGTATCCAGCACCCCTTGTGCAACATAAGCGAATTGGCTGAACTGGCCGTACGCAGTTGCTAGCGTCCCTTCTGGATCTCCTGCGCCGACTAGTGCAGTTTCAAATGCTTTGAAACAGGCTTCTGGATCACTCAGCGAGTAATCGGCACAGAATTTCTGGAAGTCAGTACTGGCTGAGTAGAGCAGCTGGCCTTTGATTGAATCGCCAAATGTACCTGACTGAAGTAACAGGTGAGGAATCCCCGCTCCCGGATTCGCCAGTGCGACTTTATCGATCGCGAAAGCGGCATCACCGGCAGGGTCGTTCAGGGTTCGGTTCGCGGCATCAGCGACATTGATCCCGGTGATTGCACCAAGCGAGTGACCGACAAAACCGACTTTGCTCTGTGGATTGAGGCGCGCCAGCGGGCCCATTTCAATAATAGTTGCTGTATCTCCCTGAAGAATCGCTGTCCCCAGTTTTTTAAACGCCAATGCAATTCCTGCACGCAGGTTGAGTACATCGATGGTGCTCTGGCGCAGGTTATCCCGTGCGACTGTGAGTGCTGCCAGGTTTAGGTATAACGCTGGGTTACCATCCGGACCTGAAGCACTACCGACACCTGCAATGCCACGATCGCCATGCAGTGGGTGGTCAATGGCGAAGATCGCATGACACTCAGTGCCAATGACACTATCGGCTAAGGCCGCGACTGTCGCCTTTGTCGATGTAATACCGTGCTGATAGATGGAAACTTTGCTTGAACCGGTTTGGCAAGTGGCCGTATCTGATGACAAGACAAGCGTATATTCAACAGTATCTACTGCTTTCAGTTTTGGCACAGGACTATAACGGGTAATCAGTCGTTCTTCATCCAGTTGCGAACCATCGGCCAGTTTTAAAGTTGAACCTGTAAGCGCCTGCAGTACTCTGACCTGAGTTTCAGGATCGGTTTTAACGGCAGCTAAATCTTCTGTCGTGATCTGCAGTGCCGCCAGTTGTTGGACAATCGCCGCTTTGTCGGCATCAGAGCCGTTGTTCAGCACATAGCTGATTTTTGCCAGACTCGGCATACCGCTTTGCCAAGGTGTACTGCTGAATTTGGTGGGATCTTTTTCCAGGAAATACGGCAGTTTGATCGTTCCGGTGTAGATTGGATTGCCACCTGGTGTGGTTGTACCACTATCGGTTGGCACGCTCATCTCGAACATGCTTTCCAGATCACTCTGGCTAATGCCATCAGCAATGGCACTGCCTTGCCATATATTCGCAGCACCATGCTTTAACGCGAGCGCAGAAGCGGATTTTGCAGCATAGAGCACTTCGCCAACCGAGGCGGTGGTGAACCAGCTGGAGAAAATAATCTTATTCTTCGGTGCGCCTGCTACTGCTGACAGCGTGCTTTCTACCGCGTGCGTGATGGCCTGAGGTTTCTCCAGTGCTGCATCCGGCACTTTACCGACACTCTTCAGGACCGCATAAGAATTGGACAGACCCACAGGATTGCCTTTGCTGTCTTTCAGATCACTGGTGACCGCGAACATATAGTTGCTGGCCGGATCTAAAGGCTTGGTCAGGATCACGGTTAGTCTGGTTCCGGAAGCCGTCACCATGAAATCGCCATTATCTGCCGACAAGACTTCAGGCGTTGTTGCATCAGCTGAGTTGGTTGGATCACCAGACTTAATCAGATAGAAGCTGTCTGCAGCAGTTTCTGCGGCCAGATCGTTCCCGGTAAAGTTAATGTTGATGGGCTGAGTGGTACTCCAGCCGTCGGTCTGGCCCCAGGCGTAGGCCGGGTCACTGATATTCGCCACTTTAGCGCTACTTTCAGTCGCTATGGTGCCATCGTCAAGATCCATGGCAATAAAGCTTGGCGTAACAACCTTTTTTTCAGCCGAGAGCAGATCAAACTCAATTTTGGTTTCGGCATTCAGGCTGCTTTTGATATCCGGATCGATGGTTGGTGTACCACTCAGGCCTTGTTCGTCACCACAACCGTAAAGTGAAAAGCTGGATGCAACCAGCAGGGCAAGTAATTTTTTGTTCATATTTTATCCCTAAATTCTGTTCAACTGAGAGCGATTGGCTTAGAAGCTGTAGTTCACCTGGCCGGAAGCGATAATCGCGCCGCCACTGGACTCAAAGGTGTCGCCGTCTTCAGTGAAAGTCAGTTCATCGGCGATCAGGTAAGCGATGCCGGCATCAAACGACAGATTTGCGTTGTAGTTGTACGTCGCACCTGCTGTAAACCAGTTACGGTCGGTATCGGGAATGCTCAGGGTTGGTTTACCAGCCTGTTCATCAAAGGCATAGCCACCGCGAACTGTCCATTCTGTGTTGATGTTATAGGTTGTACCAATCGCATAACGGAAGGTGTCGTCATACTTTTCATCTTTCAGCAAACACAGACCTGCGCTGCCGCCGTATCCTGGTACGCATTGATCCCCTGTCGCGCGCAGCTCTTCAAATTTGCTGTACTGTGTCCATTGCACGCTATAGTGGACCGCCCACTGATTGTTCAGTTGATGGAAACCGGAAAATTCAGCAATAGCAGGAAGCACCACGGTTAAGTCACCCGGTACAGTGTTGTTGGGAGAGCCAGTGATACGGCCTGTGTAGTCGGTAAAATCACCTTCAAAGTCCATATCGGTCTGTGAGCGGTAGCTGAGGCCAAAGCGGTTGTTATCGTTCAGTTCAAACAATGCACCCACGTTCCAGCCAAATCCCCAGGTATCACCTTCCATATTGACGCTCTTATCACTTGGGTCGGCACCGGGTACAGCCACAGCGAGATCACCTAAGAAGCGATTCAACTCGGCTGAACCATAAATTGCGCTGACACCTGCGCCCAGGCTCAGTTGCTTGTTTACACGATAAGCAATACTTGGGTTGAAATTCACAGTAATTAGTGACGTCTCGCCCGCAGATGAACCTGCATGGAAAGAGGGATCGTAATCTGTGGTGACACCGTAGTTAGAAAACAGGGCCAGACCAAACGCCAGCTTGTCGTTGATCGGCTGAATATAGTAACCGGCAGGAACAAAGCCCGGAGGTGCAATGTCATTGGCTTTTTGGTCACGATTAACGCTGTCGACATCGATTGCCGGGTCAACAATGCTTAAGCCACCCGAAAGGGCGCGCTGCTTGAACATGGTCGATGCGGCGGGGTTACGGGCCAGCACTGCGGCGTTATCGGCAATCGCGGCTTCACCGGCGAAAGCCCGGCCTAAACCGCTGGCGGAGTGTTCAGCTACCTGGAAACCAGCACTTTGCGCCTGGAGGGATGTCAGCGCGGCGGCCACGGCGAGTGCGGTTACATGAAATCTTTTGGACATTCTGCTGCCTCTCTTGTTGTTTATTATTGATATGCTTCGCGTTCTTCAATCCATGAAAGAATGGTGAATCAGCTTGTAGACACGGAGTATAAGGATTCGCTACGCCAATGTTAACCATATGTAACAGGGTGTTTGGGGGCTAGCAAGGCTATTTGTACGGTGTATTATTTATCTGTGTTTTAAACTCACGTTTGATTAATTTCGGACGTTTGTTTCATTTTTGTGAAAAGGCCCAGCATGGCTGGGCTTTGGTAGGAGGTCTGATGAGTGTTTGTGTTTCAGGTCTGACCTTAGGCTTCTTCTTCTGTTTGAAGTGCGGCGACTGGCCATCCACCTAATTTTTTCCATTTGTTAACGATCTCACAAAATAATTCTGCGGTTCGTTCGGTGTCATAGAGAGCTGAATGCGCTTCTTTGTTACAAAATGGAATATTCGCTGCTTCACAGGCTTTAGCCAGCACCGTCTGGCCGAATGCCAGTCCACTCAGTGCCGCGGTATCAAATGTGGCAAAAGGATGAAAGGGAATGCGCTTTAGCTTGGCCCTTTCAGAGGCGGCCATGACGAAGCTGTGATCAAAGTTCGCATTATGCGCCACCATGATGGCGCGAGAGCAGCCTTCTTCTTTTTGTTCTTTCCGTATGACTTTATAGATTTCTTTCAGGGCTTCTTCTTCCGTCACCGCGCCACGTAACGGGCTGAACGGATCTTTGATACCGTTAAAATCCAATGCTTCCTGATGGATAACTGCACCCTCAAAAGGCGTAATATGAAAATGCAGTGTGCTGGCAGGTTTGAGCCATCCTTCTTCGTCCATGGTCAGGGTGACAGCACAAATTTCAAGCAGGGCATCAGTGTTGGCGTTGAAACCGGCTGTTTCCACATCGACAACGACAGGAAAGAAACCACGAAAGCGACTTTTCAGGGTATTTAATGTGTTTTCTTGGCTCATGATAATGTTGCTGATAAAAATGAGGCCAGCATTATGTCAGATCTGGTTCAGAAGCTAAACCCTTGCTGCTAAGGTGTGACGGCAGGGCACGGATACTGAGAGGTTGTCAGAAAGATAAACGGCGGCTAAAGATTTTGCGACAAAATCCGATACAATACCCAGTACTTGCAAGTAGGTTATTCCGGGATGATAAAAATGACGTTGCCATTGAAGCTGGGGGCTTGGTCTTTAGCACTGATGGGTGCCTGTTCGCCAGCTTGGGCGGGAAAATATTATGTTGCGACGCCCGGGGAGTCTACCTGGGAGATGGTGGTGGATACGCCGCTGGAATGCCAGTTGCAGCATGCCATCCCGAATTTTGGTCAGGCGCAGTTTACATCCCGTGCCAGCAAAAAAATGAACCTCGATTTTGAACTGAAAATGCGTCGTCCGCTGGGACAGACCAGCAATGTCAGCCTGGTATCTATGCCTCCGCGATGGCGCCCCGGCGATGCGGCAGAACCATTGACGCGACTGAAATTCTTTAAGCAGTTTGACGGTTATGTAGGCGGGCAGATGGCATGGAACATGTTGTCGGAACTTGAAGAAGGGAAAATACCGACCTTCAGTTATCAGGACTGGCAGCACAGAAACGAAAGGATTGCAGTTGGCCTGTCTGCCGTGGCATTCAGTGCGGGTTACAAGACCTTCAGTACCTGTCTGGCCAATCTGCTGCCTTATAACTTTGAAGATATCTCCTTTACTGTGCTGCATTACGATAAAAACAGCGACGAGCTGAACAAGGCCTCACAGAAGCGTTTGGCGCAAATTGCGGATTTTATTAAATACAGTCAGGACATCGATTTAATCCTGGTCGCGACTTACAGTGATTCTTCTGGCGGAAAAAATACTAACCAGTCTTTATCTGAGCGCCGCGCAGAAAAGCTGGAGCAGTATTTTGTCTCTTTGGGTCTGCCTAAAGATCGGATAGAAGTTCAGGGATTCGGTGAGCGCCGTCCGATTGCCGATAACAGTACGCCGCTGGGGCGCAATAAAAACAGGCGTGTTGTGATTTCCATGGGCCGGACTTCCAGCCTGATGTGATGGGTGATTCCCTCATCCGGCAGTGATTGCGAATGAGGGAATAGAGCGCTCATTGCAAGCGGAACCTGGCGATAAGCTCACACTGGTTGCTGGTTGTGATATGCGCCACCTGTTTTGCCACTTTGGGGTTAGGGTGGCGTTTGAGAAAATCGATCAGCGCTGACTTACAGCAGCCCAAAGAGCTGATGAAGGCTTCACAGTCACGGTTCGGGCATTGCGGAATCAGCGCCATGATCTGCTCGGATGCCAGCTGCAGATATTTCAGCTCGTAGTCGCCGTCTCCCTGTTTTCGCCAAAAACTGGCCATGTTGTGACAGGCGGTCACTTTGATGGCGAGTAATTCTTCCAGCTCATCCAGAGTTCCATCGACAGGTTCCAATTGCTGTGATTCCGACAGAGCAAGCTGATAATGGATCACTGACATCATGGGTTTTTGGTCTTTCTCTGCTTCTGCTGCCAGCAAGGTGTGCATTTCCCACCGTGACACGTTCATGAGTACATTTCCTTCTTATTGATGAAGTGCATCCAGGTAATGTTGTTCTACCTGATCCCAGTCAACCACCTGCCACCAGGCACTGATGTAGTCGGGACGCTTATTCTGGTACGTCAGGTAATAAGCATGTTCCCACACATCGAGTGCCAGGATTGGAGTACCGCGGTTTTCCACCACATCCATCAGGGGATTGTCCTGATTAGAGGTTGAGGAAATCTCCAGTCGCCCGCCAGTGACAGACAACCAGATAAAACCAGAGCCGAAGTGAGCTGCAGCGGCGTCTGAAAAGGCGGTTTTAAACTCATCAAAGCTGCCGAAGTGGCATCGAATCGCTTCTGCCAGCAGGCCGACAGGCTGTCCGCCGCCATTGGGTGACATGCACTGCCAGTAGAGGTTGTGGTTATAGTAGCCCCCGCCGTGATTTCTGACCGCAGGACTGAATTCGGAGACCCGTGCAAAAATGTCTTTGAGGGTGATTTGTTCGAGATCGGTGTTTTCAATGGCGCTGATGAATTTGTCAAAGTAGGTTTTATGATGACGGCTGTGATGCACTTCCATGGTTTTGGCATCAATATAGGGTTCGAGCGCATCATAGGGATAGGGTAATGCTGGGAAAGTAAATGACATGTGGTTTCCTCCTGTATTTGGTAAATAATAATGAGATCGTTTCTCATTATCAATAGTGGCGAGTCATCTACTTATACCAGTTCTCATTATTGAAGAAGAGAGATAGCCAAAACACGCTAGATTGATAGAAGCAAGGATCGTTGATCCGACATAACAATAGAAAAAGCGTGGTGAAAAAATGAAACGGCAACTCTTGGCTATGGTGATAATGATCGCCGCTTCTTCCGTCTTTGCGGATGACAAAGACATAGTGAATAGCGGCTTAGAAACAATGAAAGAAGAGGTGGCGGCAGCGACTCAGGCTCAGCTCATCACTAAGGAGCAGGCAGAGGATATGGGGCTGAATCGGTCAACCACTTATGAGGTGTTCAGCTCTATCAGCGCAGACAATCTGACTGATAATGTGGTCGACAAACTGAAAGAATCGAAAATGCCGTATTACTCAGTGGATGTCATAGATACTGGTAATCAGGAAGAAAATTACCGGGCGGAAGTGACGGAATATTTTGGCAAAGTGGAATAGCCACTCATCGATGTGCTCGTGCGTAACTGTGATCGTGCGTATAAAGAGGGCAGAAATAATCCTGCCCTCTTTTCGTATGCGTGCAGTTTGCGTGGTATCAGGTTAATCAGCTGCGCTGAATCAGTTCAATCTGATAGCCGTCAGGATCGCGAACAAAGGCTATGTGCGTTGTGCCGCCTTTAACCGGGCCCGGTTCGCGGGTAACGTTCCCCCCTGAAGCTTTAATGGCTTCACAGGTGGTATAGATATCCTCGACACCAATGGCGATGTGGCCATAAGCGTTGCCCATGTCGTACTCAGTGGTGCCCCAGTTGTAAGTGAGTTCGATGACTGCCCCTTCGGATTCATCCGAATAACCGACAAAAGCCAGGGTGTACTGGTAGGCTTCGTTATCCGACTTTCTTAACAGCTTCATGCCCATGATGTCTGTGTAGAAAGCGATAGAACGGTCAAGATCACCCACGCGTAACATGGTGTGCAGAATGCGTCCGTTTGCCATTTTTTTCTCCTCAGAGTAGAGCTTATTCAGCGGGATAGACTTTGTCTTTGAATTCACAGAGATCTTCAATAATGCAGCTACCGCAGCGGGGCTTGCGTGCCACACAAGTGTAACGTCCATGCAGGATCAGCCAGTGATGGACATCGACTTTGAATTCTTTCGGCACCACTTTCAGCAGCTTTTGTTCGACTTCGTCGACATTCTTGCCCATGGCGAATTTGGTGCGGTTGGACACACGGAAGATATGGGTATCAACAGCGATAGTCGGCCAGCCAAAAGCGGTATTGAGCACGACATTGGCGGTTTTACGGCCGACGCCCGGCAAGGCTTCCAGCGCTTCACGGTTTTCAGGGATTTCACCGCCATGCTTCTCAACCAGAATCCGGCAGGTTTTGATGACATTTTCAGCTTTAGAATTAAACAGACCTATGGTCTTGATGTGCTCTTTTACACCCTCGACCCCCAGCGCCAGCATGTCTTCCGGTGTGTTGGCAACAGGATACAGCCTGGCGGTGGCTTTGTTGACGCTGACATCGGTTGCCTGCGCTGACAGCAATACGGCTATCAGCAATTCAAACGGGTTGCTCCAGTGAAGTTCCGTTTCCGGGTGCGGGTTATTAGCCCGCAATCGCTCAAGGATTTGAACGCGTTTCTGATTGTTCATGCTCGCTTCCTAAGTTCGGCAGGGCAGGTTACTGGCACAGATAGAAATTGTAGGGAATGCCAATTACCGAGATCAATGTTGCTGAGCTTTCATCATAATGAAAGGCTCGTGAAAATCAGTTCGCAGAGGTAATACGAACCCGCTCGATCTCGGGTTTTTTCTCTGCGGTCTGTGTTCTCTCTGCCTGCTTTTTGTCAATAATGTTTTTTAGGGCAATCAGGAAGCCGACACCAATAAAGGCGCCCGGTGGCAGCATCGCCAGCAGGAAATTGTTCTCTGTGCTGAAGACTTCTATCCGCAGCACCGACGCCCAGTCACCCAGCAGCCGGTCGGCCCCGTCAAACAAGGTGCCGTTGCCCAGAATCTCACGTCCTGCACCCAACACCACCAGTACAGATGTCATGCCCAGCCCCATCCAGAGCCCGTCAATCACGGCTGGCATAGGTGCATTTTTTGAGGCAAATGATTCGGCGCGACCAATGATGATGCAGTTGGTCACTATCAGAGGGATAAAGATCCCCAGGGACAAAAACAGACCGTATGTGTAAGCGTTCATCAGCAACTGGACACAGGTGACCAGCGCCGCAATGATCATCACAAAAATCGGAATGCGGACTTCGTTTGGCACCCACTCCCGAATGAGAGACACAATCAGGTTAGAACCCACTAACACCAGAGTAGTGGCAATGCCCAGTCCAAGGGCGTTGGTGACCGTGGCTGAGACTGCCAGCAGCGGGCATAATCCCAGTAGCTGCACGATAGCCGGGTTGTTGTGCCACAGCCCGTTAGCCATCAGTTCGTTATTTGGCGTTGAACTCATTTTGCTCAGGCTCCTTCGCAGTTAGCCGGTTGAGTAAACAGCGTATCCTGATGCTGGTTAAAATACAGCGACACTCGCTTAACGGCATTCACCACGGCGCGCGGGGTAATAGTGGCGCCGGTAAACTGATCGAAGTCACCGCCGTCTTTACGTACAGCCCAGGCAGCGTCTTTCTCACCGTTAAGTTTGCGTCCGGTAAAGCTGTAAATCCAGTCAGTGATCCGGATGTCAATTTTATCGCCCAGTCCCGGTGTTTCCTGGTGCGCCAGTACGCGTACCCCGGTGACTGTACCTGTCATATCCAGCCCGACAATCACCTTAATGGCGCCGCTATAACCATCCGGCGCGATGGCTTCAATGGCAACACCATTAGGTTGACCGTCTTTGGTCGCCAGATAGGCCGGCATCGGCTCGCTGGTGCCAAGATACGCCGGATCGCTGATCAGAATACAGCTCTTGTAGAGCTCGTTGTCATGATTCTCTTTCGGGATTACCTGGTTGAGCACCTGCAGCAGTTGCTTTTGTTCCTGCTCTTGGATACGCGACGCGGTGACCTGATGCGTCAGGGCGACCAGGGCAGTGGCAAGCAAAGCTGAAATAGCCAGAATACCACCGTTTTTTTGCATGTTTTTCAGTATCATGGGCGCTCCTAGGAATGACCGTAAGTCCGCGGACGGGTGTAGTAATCGATCAGCGGAACACACATATTGGCCAAGAGTACGCTAAAGGCAATGCCATCCGGGAAACCACCAAAAGTACGGATCAGGTAGGTCAGAATACCAATCATGGCACCGAAAATAAGGCGTCCGCGCAGGGTGGTGGATGCGGAAACGGGATCCGTGGCTATGAAAAAGGCCCCTAACATAGTCGCCCCTGAAAACAGGTGAATCAAGGGAGACGCCGCACCATCCGGACTGATTATGTACCCCAGAAAGCTGATCACGAAAAGAGCCGAAAGCATGGCGACCGGAATCTGCCATTGAATAATCCGTAGCTTCAGCAGTACTAAACCGCCGAGAAAGAAACCCAGATTGACCCAGGTCCAACCGATTCCCGCCAGCGCACCAAAGACCGGGCTTTCCATTGCTTCTGATGCGGTAAAGCCCGCTTTCATTGATGTTTTAAGGGTATCCAGCGGCGTGGCCATAGTCACGCCGTCAATACCGTTACGCAACTGGTGGACACTGAAGCCATCTGCAGTAAATCCGGTAAAGATCACATGCATGCTTTCCATCAGAGTCACCGGATGATCACTGATTGAAGCCGGCGGCAGCCAGGATGTCATAGGAACCGGGAAGGAGATCAACAGCACCACATAAGCGACCATGGCCGGATTAAACAGGTTCTGCCCCAGTCCACCGTACAGGTGTTTGGCAACTATGATGGCAAAGAAAATACCAATAACGGCTATCCACCACGGTGCCAGAGGCGGTATGGACAGACCCAGCAGAATCCCGGTCAATAACGCGCTGTTGTCCCGAACCTGACGAAGAGGGCGTTTACGTATTGTCAGGACAAGGCATTCAGCCAGTACAGCCATCGATCCTGCGAATAAAACCTGAAAGACAACACCCCATCCGAAAAAATACCACTGAGCGGCAAATCCAAGGCCGCAGCAGAGAATGACATTTCGCATGATGTCATTGGTGCTGCGACGGCTGTGTGCATGGGGAGAACTGGCAATATTAAAAGCCACTACTTGTTTTCCTCGTTGGGTTTGTTGTTGTTATCCGCATTCTTCTCAGCGGCTTCTTTCTCAGCCGCTTGCGCCGCTTTACGGGCTTTGGCGCGGGCAATGGCTGCTGCAACCGCGGCTTTTTTCGGATCGGCCTGAGTGTCAGTTGTTGCCTGCCCGTCTGCTACTGCATCAGCCGGTTTATCAGCCTGCGATTCTGCTGCCTGGGCCGCTTTACGGGCTTTGGCGCGGGCAATGGCTGCTGCAACCGCGGCTTTTTTCGGGTCGGCCTGAGTGTCAGTTATTGCCTGCTCGTCTGCTACTGCATCAGCCGGTTTATCAGGCTGCGATTCAGCCGCTTGGGCCGCTTTACGGGCTTTGGCGCGGGCAATGGCTGCTGCAACCGCGGCTTTTTTCGGGTCGGCCTGAACGTCAGTTATTGCCTGCTCGTCTGCTACTGCATCAGCCGGTTTATCAGCCTGCGATTCTGCTGCCTGGGCCGCTTTACGGGCTTTGGCGCGGGCAATGGCTGCTGCAACCGCGGCTTTTTTCGGATCGGCCTGAACGTCAGTTATTGCCTGCTCGTCTGACGTGGCTTCAGCCGGTTTATCAGTTTGTGTTTCAGCCTGAGATTCAGCCGCTTGGGCCGCTTTACGGGCTTTGGCGCGGGCAATGGCTGCTGCAACCGCGGCTTTTTTCGGGTCGGCCTGAACGTCAGTTATTGCCTGCTCGTCTGACGCGGCTTCAGCCGGTTTATCAGTTTGTGGTTCAGCCTGCGATTCAGCCGCTTGCGCCGTTTTACGGGCTTTAGCGCGGGCAATGGCGGCCGCGACCGCCGCTTTTTTCGGGTCGTCCTCTGACGGCCTGGCTGCTTCTGCTTCAGGCGCGGCTATCGGCGCATCAGCTTCAGCCGCGGCTTTGGCCGCTTTCTGCTCCCGGGCCTGCCGCTTACGCTCTTCGCGCAGTTTTGCCATTTCACTGTTGTCTGGCAGGGCTGTGTCACCCGGTGCAGCTGATTGTGCTTTTGCCTGCGCTTCAGCCTGCTTGGCTTTGGCTTTGGCAATCGCGGCGGCCACGGCAGGTTTCACCTCAGTACCGGCATCCGCTTCTTTTTTCGCTTTTACCCGAGCAATCGCAGCGGCCACGGCATCATCGCCTCCTTTGGCTGCCATGTCTTTACGGCGTTGCTCAGCCGCTTTCTGGAAGCGTTGCTCACGTTCTTCTTTTTCCCGTTCCATCCGGGCGTTTTTGGCCTCGAAGCGCTGCTTGGCACGCTCGGCACTTAATGCATCCTGTTTCCTGTGGCGGATTTCCGCTTTGGCCTGGCGGTAATAGTGAACAAGAGGAATTTCGCTGGGGCAAACATAGGCGCAAGCCCCGCATTCTATGCAGTCGAACAGATTATATTCTTCACATTTGTCATAATCGCCGTCTTTGGCATACCACTGTAATTGCTGGGGTAACAGGGAAACCGGGCAAGCTTCTGCACAGGCAGTACAACGGATACAGGACATTTCATCGCCCGGCGCACTGAGCTCTTTGCGACTTGGCGCAAGTATGCAGTTAGCCGTTTTGGTGATGGGGACTTCAGTATGCGGTAAGGTAAAGCCCATCATAGGGCCGCCCATAATTACGCGAGGCTGTTTTTTGTCGATTTTATAGCCATAGCGATTGAGCAATGCCTGCACAGGAGTGCCAAGTAAAGCCCAGGTATTACAGGGGGTACTGACGGTCTGGCCCGTTATCGTCATCACACGCTGAATAAGCGGTTCGCCGTCAATGACGGCTTTCTTTATCGCGTGCGCCGTGCCGATATTTTGCATCATAATGCCAATATCCGCCGGGATCCCCTGAGTTGGGACTTCTCTTCCGGTCAGAATTTTGATCAGCTGTTTTTCACCACCCGACGGGTATTTGGTCGGGATCACTCGGATTAGTATATTGTCTTGCTCTTTTACCGACTGAGTCAGTGCTGCAATCGCTTCCGGCTTATTATCTTCAATCCCGATGACGGTCATTTTGGGTTTGAGGATATAACTGATGATGCGGATACCTTCCACAATCTCATCGGCATAATCCTGCATGAGACGGTCATCGGCCGTAATATAAGGCTCACATTCCGCGGCGTTAATGATCAACAGATCCGTTTTACCTGACGCGCTTTGCAGCTTGCGCGCGGTAGGAAAGCCAGCGCCGCCCATACCGGAAATACCACAGCTGCGGATATGCTCAATCAGATCAGCCGGTTCGCTTTCAAGGTAGTTGGTAATGGTGTTTTTAGTGCCCCAACTGTCTTTTCCATCGGGTTTGAGGATGATGCAGCGATCAGATAAGCCGGAAGGGTGGGCTATGGTTCTTGCCTCAATGGCAGCAATGACACCCGATGTTGGTGCATGTACCGGTACGCTCAGAGCGACATCGGTATGCGTCAGCGCCTGGCCTTTCAGCACCTTATCACCCACAGCAACAGACAGACTACCGACTGCGCCCAGGTGTTGCTTAAGCGGAATGACCAGCTCATCCGGTAAAAAGGCTGCTGAAACCGGGCTTTGGTTTGATAGTTTTTTTTGTTCTGGCGGATGGATACCACCCGGAAAATCCCAAAGCTTTCCTAATTTGAGTTGTTCAATAATAGACAGCATGACGGTTATTCTACCTTATTACCGTGGTGCTCAGTGGCAGGAAGATTGACCACGGGTATTTGATCCAGATTCCAGCGCCAGCTTTCAGGCGTAGATTCAACCGGGATCATCTCAATGCAATCCGTCGGGCAGGGGGCAACGCAGAGATCACAGCCAGTACATTCATCTTTGATAACGGTATGCAGGGCTTTTGTTGCACCTGCGATAGCATCAACCGGACAGGCCTGGATACACTTGGTACAGCCGATACACATGTCCTCATGAATAAAGGCCACCTTTTTAATGCTTTTTTCTGCGTCATGGGCTGAATCTTTGACTTCAACACCCATTAAATCGGCCAGCTTTTCTATGGTCGCCTGTCCACCCGGAGGGCACTTGTTGATTTCATCGCCATTAGCTATCGCCTCGGCATAAGGACGACAGCCCGGATAGCCGCACTGACCACATTGGGTCTGTGGCAGGATGGCATCGATTTGTTCAACAACTGGATCCGATTCAACTTTGAAGCGAACAGCGGCAAAGCCCAGGATCAGGCCAAAAATCGCAGCAAGGACAGCGATAGCTATAATGGCAATTAAGATTCCGCTCATAATTACAGTTTAACCAGTCCGGTGAAGCCCATAAAGGCGAGCGACATCAGCCCCGCCGTTATCATAGCAATGGATGCGCCTTTAAATGGTGAGGGGACATCGGCAGCCGCGATACGTTCACGCATGGCAGCAAAGAGCACGAGCACCAGAGAAAAACCGACAGCGGCGCCAAATCCGTACACCACGGATTCAATGAAATTATGACGTTCATTGATATTGAGCAGAGCAACACCCAGCACGGCACAGTTGGTCGTGATTAAGGGCAGAAAAATGCCCAGTAACCGATACAGTGTCGGACTGGTTTTGTGTACCACCATTTCTGTGAACTGAACGACGACCGCAATCACAAGAATAAAGCTGAGTGTGCGCAGGTACTGAATGCCTAAAGGCTGCAAAATGTAAGCTTCGACCAAATACGCACTCACAGAGGCGAGTGTGAGAACAAACGTCGTGGCGAGCCCCATACCAATGGCGGTTTCCAGTTTTTTAGACACCCCCATAAACGGGCAGAGTCCCAGAAATTTGACCAAAACGAAGTTGTTGACCAGTACGGTGCCGATCAGAAGTAACAGGTATTCCGTCATACCAACTTTTTTATGCTTGCCAGTGAGCGGTACATTATCTGCCTTTGTGACGGCTATAACAACTCCTCAGCCAAAGGGTTTTTCAAGTTTGTTGTTCTTTTAGCCGAATTGAGGCGTAAATCGCTCCCAAATAGTCTCGCGTCAGAACAGGAAAAAATGACTTGATCTTTGCTAAACCAGAAGAGACAAGGGGTTGGGCTACTTATCCACGGAAACTGTGGATAACTGTGTTGATTGTGGTCGGGTAAACGGCAAACCGGAGCTCTTCCTTTATGAGTAATCTATTTGTAATCGATATCATAGTGAGCAGATAAGCTGCTGTTTCAGAGGAGCAAGAAAGAAAACGATAAAGCTGAAAAAATCAAATTAGATTTTTAGCTCTACATCAGATTTCATAATCAGGAGACTGTGAATGAAAAAATGCTGTTTGAGGATAAGCTGTGGATGGTGATCTATTCGCAGTGCGTATAATTTAGCTGGAAATTTGACATCAACTATCACTTTTTTGACAGTGAGCAGTCAGCAGGGAGGTCACTGAGGCGCATGATGTTACGTCGACATTTTGTCTGGGTCAATAGCTGATTTCACCTTTCTTGGTTGACAAGTATATTGGTGGCCTCACAATGGAATCAGATCCTATTACCTGAACTTTTCGGATGGTGTCATGAGTAAATCCTTCAATCTGGCTTCTGCATTTGCCCCGGCCGGGGATCAGCCGACAGCCATACAACAGTTATTGGAAGGTCTGGATTCCGGTCTGGCACACCAAACCCTGCTGGGTGTCACTGGCTCAGGGAAAACATTTACTATGGCAAATGTCATTGCCAGCGCCGACAGGCCGACTCTGATACTTGCACCTAATAAGACTTTGGCGGCGCAGCTTTACGGGGAAATGAAAGAGTTCTTTCCTGATAATGCGGTTGAGTATTTTGTCTCTTACTACGATTATTACCAGCCAGAGGCCTATGTGCCTTCCACGGATACCTTCATAGAAAAAGATTCTTCTGTGAATGCGCATATCGAACAGATGCGTTTATCCGCTACGAAAGCGTTAATGGAGCGCCGGGATGTGGTGATTATTGCCTCTGTATCGGCTATCTATGGTTTGGGCGATCCAGACTCTTATCTGAAAATGATGTTGCATGTGCGGCGTGGTGACATGCTGGATCAGCGAGATATTCTGCGGCGGTTGGCGGAACTGCAGTATACACGCAATGATCTTGCCTTTGAGCGTGGCAACTTTAGGGTAAGAGGCGAGGTGATCGATATCTTTCCTGCTGAATCCGATCATGACGCGATTCGTATTGAGCTGTTTGATGATGAAGTGGATTGCATCAGCCGGTTTGACCCGCTGACCGGCGCGATCATTCAAAAAGATATGCCGCGGGCGACTATCTATCCTAAGACCCACTATGTTACGCCTCGCGAACGTATCCTTGAGGCGGTTGAAAAAATCAAAGTCGATCTGGCTATTCGTCGTCAGCAGCTTATTGACAATAATAAGCTGGTGGAAGAGCAGCGAATTGCTCAGCGCACGCAGTTTGATCTGGAAATGATGCATGAGCTTGGCTTTTGCTCTGGTATCGAAAACTATTCACGCTATCTCAGCGGCCGTGCCGAAGGCGAGCCGCCGCCAACGCTTTTTGATTACCTGCCGCCTGACGGCTTACTGATTATTGATGAGTCGCACGTGACTGTCTCCCAGATCGGCGCTATGTACAGAGGAGACCGTTCCCGTAAGGAAAATCTTGTTGAGTACGGTTTCCGCCTTCCTTCCGCCCTTGATAACCGGCCTTTGAAGTTTGAAGAGTTCGAGTCTTTGGCGCCTCAGACGATTTATGTCTCTGCCACGCCCGGCGATTATGAAAAAAATAAATCCGGTAATGATATTGCGGAGCAGGTTGTCCGTCCGACAGGATTGTTGGACCCAATCATTGAAGTCAGACCGGTTTCTACGCAGGTTGACGATTTGTTGTCGGAAATCCGGCTCCGTGCAGCGATCAATGAGCGGGTGCTGGTGACCACCCTGACCAAACGTATGGCCGAGGATCTTACTGAATACCTGGATGAGCATGGCGTCAGGGTCAGATACCTGCATTCAGACATAGATACTGTCGAAAGGGTCGAGATCATTCGTGATTTACGCTTGGGTGAATTTGATGTGCTGGTCGGGATTAACCTGCTGCGAGAAGGTCTGGATATGCCGGAAGTGTCTTTGGTGGCCATTCTGGATGCCGATAAAGAAGGTTTTCTGCGCTCTGAGCGTTCACTGATTCAGACCATTGGCCGGGCTGCACGCAACCTGTCGGGTAAAGCCATTCTTTATGCCGACCGCATCACGGGGTCAATGCAGCGTGCAATGTCTGAAACCGAACGGCGCCGGGAAAAGCAGGATGCGTATAACAGGGAAAGAGGTATCGAACCTAAGGCTCTGAATAAGCAAGTTGCGGATATCATGGAACTGGGTAAAGGACGTACACGCCGAGCCAGTAAAGCGGAGCAGTTACATAAAGTGGCGGAACGCCGGGGTAGCTATAACCTGATGTCTCCGCAGGAACTGGAAACTGAGATCCAGAAACTGGAAGCGCAAATGTATGATATGGCACAGGAACTGGAATTTGAGAAAGCGGCACAGCTACGTGATCAAATTCATTCGCTTCGCGAGCAGTTCATCGCTAACAGCTGAAAGGGCCTCCCAGTCTGAGGGTGGCTTCCTGCGACCCTTCCGCTGAAACGCAGCCAAAAAAAAAGCCAACCGTAAATCGTTCGGTTGGCATCATTGTTTAAGTGAAATATTCCACAAACAACGTCAGTTGGCTAGGTTGACTCTATCAGAGTCGGTTATATTAATGCAGCAAGCGTGCCAACTTTTTAAAGTGCCTCGGAAAGTGATTATTTGGGATTTCTGGTCACCATGTCTGCACAAAAAAGTTATACTAGAGATAGTTTTTTGCATTTTGCAAACCGATTTGCAATGCGAAATGGTAAATGGCCGATAATACAAAAGTCAGCAGGCAGTAATTTTTTCCAGTGATTACAATTAGATCAGGGAAACTGCGTCGGAGGATAAATGGATAACAAGCTGAAAGCACGACAAGTACTGATGGTAGAAGATACTGCATCAGTTGCGGCCTTGTATAAATCCTACCTTAATCCGTTAGGGTTAGACGTCAAAATAGTCGGTACCGGTGCGGAAGCTCTGGCAGCAATGAAAGACTCGGTGCCTGAGCTGGTACTGTTAGATTTACGATTACCTGACATGACAGGCATGACGGTGCTTGAGCAGGTACGTAAGCATCACCCTAAGTTGCCCGTGGTGATCATGACAGCCCATGGCTCCATTGATGTGGCCGTGGAAGCGATGCGTTATGGCGCTAAAGATTTCCTGATCAAACCCTGCGAAGCGGATCGGCTGCGCATCACGGTGAACAATGCCCTGAAAAATGACAAAAACGACAATAAAGCAATGTCAGTCACTCAGGGCGCACAATATCAAGGGTTTATCGGGACCAGTCTGCCAATGCAGGCGGTGTATCGCGTTATAGAATCCGCAGCATCGAGTAAAGCGACGGTATTTATAACCGGTGAGAGTGGCACAGGCAAAGAAGTGTGTGCTGAAGCCGTTCATGCCGCGAGTCCGCGCGCCAATTGCCCATTTGTTGCACTGAACTGTGCGGCTATACCCAAAGAACTGATTGAAAGTGAATTGTTCGGCCATGTAAAAGGCGCGTTTACCGGTGCGCTGACAGAAAGACAAGGCGCTGTTGAGCTGGCAAACAAGGGCACCTTGTTTTTGGACGAGCTTTGCGAAATGGATTTGGAATTGCAAAGCAAATTGCTACGGTTTATTCAGACCGGCACGTTTCAGAAGGTGGGTTCTTCCGTAACCAGCTCGGTTGATGTTCGCTTTGTTTGTGCCACCAACCGCAATCCCTGGGAAGAAGTTAAACAAGGGCGGTTTCGTGAAGACCTGTATTACCGCCTGCATGTTATTCCTATCAGTTTGCCGCCGCTTCGTGATCGCAGCGACGATGTTATTGAAATTGCTCATGCTTTGCTGGGGCATATCTCGGTGGAAGAAGGGAAGCGCTTTAGCCGTTTTTCACCAGATGTAATTGAACGCTTCCGTCAGCACACCTGGCCCGGGAATGTGCGTGAGTTGCAAAACGTTATCCGCAACATTGTTGTGCTCAATGATGGCGAAGAAGTACTCGTTCAGATGCTCCCTCCATCCCTCAAGCAAGTTTCTGGCGTTGAAATTGCATCAGTTAGTGCTGTGTCCACATCATCTTTACCGGAACCTGGAACGGTTATCCACAGTTTGGATAGTTTGTCCGTTGCGAGTCCCAGTCAGATTGAACCATTGTGGAAGGTAGAGAAGCGAACAATACAGTCAGCAATCGCAGCCTGTGACGGGAATATCCCCAGAGCTGCCGGTTTACTGGAAGTCAGCCCATCTACTATCTATAGAAAATTACAGGCTTGGCAAGAGGCCGAGAGTAGTCAAAGGGAGAAAGAATAAATGACTGCCATTATTAATGAAGCAACATTAAAACGCTTGGCTGTTGAAGTTGGCCAGGAAACTGTTGCACTCTTGCTTGAAGTTTTCAGCGGCGAGTTAGAGCAATATTTACAGCAATTAACTGAGCAGCCCAGCGTGATGCAAATCCGGGAGATTAGCCATGCGATAAAAAGCAGCGCCGCCAGTTTTGGGGCTGATGAATTAGCCCAAATGGCTCAGGAGTGCGAATCGAGAGTTAAGCAGGGACAAGAGTCCTGGGTCAACGATCACTTACCTGAGCTGCAACAGTTAGTGGGCGACATGGCGCAACAGTACCGGCATTTAGCGTCGGATCAGGAGGCTTTCAACCGCATTTTTTAGCTTCTGCCGGTCATGGCGCCATTCATGGTTGCGGGAGGCAAACTCCCCAACCACCTGGTCATAGCTTTCGTTCAGCTCTGGCCTGTGTTTGTCCGATAAAACACCGTCAATTTTTCTTCCCCCCATCGCCCTTTCGCACCAGTACAACATAGTTTCCAGTGACATACTGCCTGCCGGCCCTTTTTCTTTATCGAGATTGGCTATGAAATAAACGGGTGCATTACAGATTTTCAGTTCATAGGCGAGGTCATTTAACAGCAGTGGCGGCATGATACTGGTCAGAAAACTGCCCGGTCCAAGCAAGACAAGATCCGCTTCTTTTATTGCTATTAACGCTTCTTTAGTCGCGGGCACGGAAGGCTCGATAAACAGGCGCTTCGGGATCTGTTGCAGCTCATCAATACTGGTTTCACCGCTAATGATATTGCCGTCGGGTAACCAGGCTGCCAAATCCGTCGGATGTTCTGACATCGGGAGGATCTGGGTCTCCACGTGCAGGATTTCCCGGATCAGGTTAATGGCTTCAAGTGGACGAATACATAAGTTGTCTAAAGCAGTCAGAATGAGATTGCCAAGATTATGTCCGTTCAGATCGCCATTACCTCTGAATCTGTATTCAAATAACATTGAGCCAATAGACGGTTCAGTGATTAACTGATTGATACAGTTTCTGGTATCTCCCCAGGCAATGCCGCCCATGGATGCTCTGATGCGCCCGGTAGAGCCGCCATTGTCAGTGGTCGCCACTATGCCTGTGACATGAGAACCAAAGCAGGAAAGGGAAGACAGAATTCGCCCCAGGCCGTGACCACCGCCGATAGCGACAATTCTGGCAGAGGTTGGAGATACATGGCTGCTCATAGGTTAAGGAATGCTCGTTATTGAATAGTGTGCTGAATGGAAGTGTACCCAAGGGCGGGCGAGTGGGAAAGTGGCATTCCGCTGCAGTGGAATAAAATGTGCAGCCAGCACTGATTTCAGTGCTGGCTGGCGAACAATGTTCAGTGGTTTTGCTGCATGATGCTCTGAAGATAGTCGTACGTATTCAGGCAATTTGGCGCTGTCAGTAAGGCCTGTTTCTGAAATGCCGGCAGTGGCAGTAATTCAAGCCAGCGCTGGCATAACCAACTGAGATTATTCAGGTATTTCGTCTGATGCAGCTTGTCCAACTCAGGGTGATTGTTAAACATTACCTGAAGTTTTTCAGCCAGTGGTTGCTGATCATCGCGCAGTGTCATATCAGGCCACTGGGGAATGTCTTCAGGAACAGCATAAAACACGCCATTGTCAGCTTGATTTAGCGATTTTATCCGGAAATTACTGTGTCCGTATAAGGTCGCGATCAAAGCGCCATCCTGACTTGAAATGTCAAAATCTTCGACAGTCACTCGCGTACCTATGTAACAAAAATGCTGACCATGTTCGTCCTCATCGAACATGCAGATGCCGAAGCCATTGTCAGATGCCAGGGCAACTTTGAATGTCTCCATCTGGCTGCCCGGCGGGATACGCACTGGGATCCGACCGCCTGGCAGGATGTGACGCTGTTGAAATATCAGTGGGATCATGTCACTCATTGTCGGCTCCAATTTTTTCATTTTAGTTGGTCTTTGGTCTCATCGACGTTGCTTAACATACCTACTGCAAATTGGATGCCGGATTTTCATATGCAGTATAGCCCTGTCATAAATTTGCCATCGTTTTGAAATGCAAATCGCTTTGCAAATTGCAAATATGCCTCTGCAAATTGCATGTACAGGTAGCATAACTGTTTGCGGCGATCCTACTTATGATTAGCGATGATTTTCATTGCAGCATCACTGGGTAACAGTTCTAAATGATTTTGCTCGTCAAAATACCAGCCCTTGATTAACCCTTTGCTTCTCATATCGGTAAAGCTGTCTATGACCTGCTTGGCCTGACTGCGGGCAAGATGGGCATCAATCCCTTCTTCCCGTTGTAGATACAAAGCAATGTCTTCAACGGTTGCAGATTCTACAATGTCCGACATAACCCCTCCCTGCCGACATCCGCTCAGATAAAAGAGACTACTCCTTAGTAGTATTGTCGCTTCTGTGGGCTAGGGGTAGACTTAAAAAGGTAATTCTCAATTATTTGTCAATCAGAGCTAAACTCTGGTAATGTGAAATTACAACGCTGTTGTGTGTTTTCTGTGAAGAGTGTGAAAATTCTTTGTAAAATATTCTGACGCATAACTGCCATCAAAACTCCGAGCGACTCTCTTCTAAGTCATGAAGGCATAACGGAATCGTCCATGATAAGAGGGTGTCGCCAGTGACCGGCCTGTGCTGGTTTCACTCAGGGTGAGTTCAGAAATGAGCTGGCCTCCCGTATTTGGAAAGGTGTTCCGTGGCGAAACAATTTGAAGATAACTACCAGCGCAAATTCTATTATTTGCGCCTGTCAATCACTGATGTCTGTAACTTCAGGTGTACTTACTGTCTGCCTGATGGCTATCATCCTGAGCATGGGAAAAAGCCCTCTTTCCTTACCCTGGACGAGATTCGCCGTGTCACGTCGGCCTTTGCTGACTGCGGCACCACCAAAGTAAGGATCACCGGCGGTGAACCGAGCTTGCGGCGGGATTTTACCGACATCATCCATACTGTTGCTTCACAGCCTGGTATCGAAAAAGTGGCAACCACCACCAATGGATACCGGATGGAGAAGCAAGTTCATCAATGGCGCCTGGCCGGGCTGACAAATATTAATGTCAGTGTCGATAGCCTGGATCCCCGCCAGTTCCATCTCATTACGGGTGAAAATCTGTTTCACCAGGTAATGCGAGGTGTCGATGCAGCCTTTGAAGCCGGCTACGAGCAGATCAAAGTGAATACTGTGCTGCTCAAAGGCATGAATGCCGAGCAGCTACCGCAGTTTCTGGCATGGATAAAAGATCGCCGGATTCAGCTTCGCTTCATTGAACTGATGCAGACAGGAGAGATGGATGAGCTGTTCAAACAGCGCCATGTGTCCGGTGTCAGTATTCGTAATACGTTGATCGCCAATGGTTGGCTACTTAAACCCCGCGGGTTGAATGACGGTCCGGCACAGGTTTTCTATCATCCTGATTATCTGGGCGAGATTGGCCTGATCATGCCTTATGAAAAAGGCTTTTGTACCACCTGTAACCGTTTGAGAGTATCGGCGCGGGGTAAGCTGCATCTTTGTCTTTTTGGTGATCATGGTGTTGAGCTGCGTGATTTACTGGCCAGCGATAATCAGCATGATGCTCTGATCGCCAGAATCCGGGGGGGACTGACAGAAAAATCAATCAGTCATTACCTGCAGGATGGCATTACGGGTATGACGCCGCATCTGGCTTCTATCGGCGGCTGACGCAGTTTTCCCAGATTCAATATTAAAGAGAAACTAATGACAGAACTGACTCATATTAATGCGTCCGGCGAAGCGAATATGGTGGACGTATCGGAAAAAGCGGAAACCGTTCGTGAAGCGAAAGCTGAAGCTTTCGTCACCATGTCGGATAAAACACTGCAATTGATTGTCTCCGGCCAGCATCACAAAGGTGATGTGTTTGCTACCGCCAGAATTGCAGGTATTCAGGCGGCAAAGAAAACCTGGGATCTGATCCCCCTTTGCCATCCACTGCTGTTATCGAAAGTTGAAGTTCAGTTAGAGGCTCAGCCTGAACAGAACAGGGTACGTATTGTCTCTGCCTGTAAGCTGGCAGGGAAAACCGGCGTTGAGATGGAAGCCCTGACGGCGGCATCGGTGGCGGCGTTGACCATCTATGATATGTGTAAAGCGGTACAGAAAGACATGGTTATCGGCCCTGTCAGGTTGCTGGAAAAACGCGGCGGAAAATCCGGCGATTTTCAGGTAACAACGGATATACAGGGAGAGGGCTTATGATTACTGTGCTGTTTTTTGCCCAAGTGCGCGAATTGATCGGTGAAGATAAATTGCAAGTACCGTTTGAGTATCCAACAGCTGAAGACTTACGTGCATTTTTATCATCGCGCGGTGAGAAATGGGCGCTGGCACTGGATAACGATAAATTGTTAGTGGCCGTCAATCAAACTATCTGCCCGTTGGATATCCAACTGAACGACGGCGATGAAGTGGCCTTTTTTCCACCGGTTACCGGGGGGTGAAAGATGACAGATAAGATTTGCGTGCAGGCTGAGGACTTCAGTTTAGCGCAGGAATATCAAGCCTTAGCCGAAGGAAACCAGGCTGGCGCTGTGGTGACTTTCGTCGGCAAAGTCAGGGATATGAACCTGGGTGAATCAGTGTCGACTCTGACTCTTGAACATTATCCTGGCATGACGGAAAAGTCGTTGCTATCTATTGTTGAACAAGCGAAGTCACGCTGGCCGGTTTTGGCTGCAACTGTCATCCATCGGGTTGGTCAGTTAACTGCAGGCGACCAGATAGTGCTTGTCGGGGTATCCAGCGCGCACCGGGGAGCGGCTTTTCAAGCCTGTGAATTCATCATGGATTACCTGAAGACCGAGGCACCTTTCTGGAAGAAAGAGGTCAGGGAAGGTGAAACCAGCTGGGTCGATGCCAGAGAAACGGACCAGCAAGCCAGGCAGCGCTGGCAAAAATAAATGTTAAACCTGATTAATAGGTGTGTCTTCTATTGTCTCCCTGAGACTAGAGTAAAACACCTGTTAATCTATCCGCAACAGTGAAACCATCCTAATAACCCGCATTGAACTGTGATCTCTAGCTGACATATTCTTTGTTAACGTTATTTTACGTTAATATCAAATGCATACCTTTGCTTAAAAAATGCATACCCGATGTATAAAACCAGTCTCCCATTGTGGTGGCGAATTTTTGCTCCACTTATGTTTGTAAACACAGTATTAACAATATAAAGGGTGAAAAATGACACTTTTTTATTGTGCTTAAAAGACCACTAATCTAGAAAGTTCAAAAAAATATTTATATCTTTTTAATTCTAATTTTATAATTCTTATAACCAAAAATAATTAAGCTTAGGTTCAGCTTTGTGAATGAAATGATATCCTGCATTCAATGCAATCCTTCTTTTTTGGTTTTTTATTTTATTTAACTGGTTATTTATTCACAGTGGATCGTGATCACGTTTAGCAAGTTGGTGGTTTTTTATACTATTTTGTTGCGTTGATGTTGAAATGTTCTGTTGCGCCGCTGTTCAGTGCCTGTTAAGTTTTTGTCGTCCTTGGATGGGGCCAAATAACATAAAATCGTTAGAGGAATGTAAAATGAAAAAGACACTTTTAGCAGTAGCAATCCCTACCTTATTGATTGCCAACACAGCGAATGCTTATGAGTTGATCAACGAAGAAGGCAAATACGTAGAGTTGTATGGCCAGATTCGTACAGTTTTTAAACAAGAAGAAGACAAAGACACTAAACTGGATGCAGGAAGCTCCCGTACAGGTGTAAAAGCAAAATTTGCGGTAAATGATCAGGTCAGTGTTTTTGGCCAATACGAAGTGGGTATGACTGGAGATATTCAGAGCCGTCTGCACTTTGGTGGTGTTGAAACTAATTACGGTAAAGTCAGCTTTGGTTTCCAGACCACGCCTGCAGATGACGTTTGGGGTGCTGATTATTCTAACTACTATGGTGGTGCGCCAATTGGTTTCATCTCAGAAGCAGTTACTGGCGGTAAGCTGGACTCAATGATCAAGTATGTTTACGAAGGTGAATCTTTCTGGATTAACTCTGCGTACAACATGTCTGAAGATCGTGCAAACCCAGAAGCAACAGAGTTCTTTGTTGGTACTTCTTTTGGTAATCTCAACCTGCATGCTGGTGGTGGTGTGGTGTCCGCTGCTGCTTTTGCTGATGCTGGTAGCCGTGATGTGAAAAACACACATGCTGAGGTTACTGCAGAATACACTATGGGGGCCGCTGGTATTGCCTTCACTTATCTGAACGGTTCTATCGAAGATAAGAGCAACAGCGATTCAATCGACATGGATGGTTATCAGCTGTCAGGTGTATATAGTTTCAATAGCCAAGCAAATGCTTACGCTGGTTATGAATTTGTAAATTACGATGTAAGCAACGGCATGGAAGAAGATTTTACTCAAATCTATGTTGGTACAACATATAAAGTAAACAGCTGGTCTAAAGCGTTCCTGGAATACGCTTACAATGACGGTGCAACAATTGCCTATGAAGATGCTAACACTGGTAATGGTTACGACACCAAAATTGTCGATGGCGATAATAAAATCGTTGTTGGTTACTACGTTTACTTCTAAGAAACGTAACTGCAGTTCGTAACTTGCAAATACTACTGCCTTTGAACCCGGTGCCATGGTGCCGGGTTTATGTTTATAAGCAGGTTACAGCAAAAAAGTACAAAACAAAAAATAGCCCCAAATCTGGGGCTATTTCATCACATTAAGAGTAGATAATTACTCTTACATGCTTACTTAATACCTTCTTCTTCTTTCACTTTACGCGCTGGTGGCATGTAGCCATGACGGACTCGTGAAGGGCTGGGGCGTGATGCGCCGCCGGCTGGTCTCATAGTTGCACTCTCGATCACTAACGGAAATATTCAGGAACAGGTTGATTGGCATTTGCCTTCACTGCTGCCAGTAGAATAGCCCTGCCAATATCGGTGATATTAGCGCTAAAAATCTGGCTGAGATACTTGAATATTGCGTTGGAATGGGGATGTGAAAACAAAATCTAACAGCGTTTTTTTTATGCGCTTTTGTTCTTAAAATCCGCCTTCGGCAGAGCATGAAATTTTGTGCCATAGTTAATATCTGCGGGAAACGGCCGCGGTGGTGTTTGCGCCAGTCGTGAAGGCATAATTGTTTTTACCAGCCTGGAATTTTACTGCAGTAAATAACACATTGATTTTCTGTTTTAGCAAAGGAGGGGGTATGAAGCACAGACGCGTATCAAACAGACGAGTTAAACAGATTCTGGAAGATGCGGGCATTAGAGCCCCATTTTCTGATCAGATGCATGATGATCGAGACATGCAGCGAGAAGGAAAAAGTGAGACGTTTGATGACAGCCACGAACAGTTAAGAACTGAATCAGATCGAAAATAACGATTATTTTGTCTTAGAAAGCGCCAATTTTGGCGCTTTTTTTGTTGCGTTCGATCAAGATTCTAAAAGTTAAAGGTTGCATATTTGTTAAGACTTAAATTCATTCCACATAAAATGATGACTTTGTGACTTGTTATGTTATTAAATTGCACATTTATTCATGTTATCAGTATGTTTAGCTGTATTGACTATTAACGATGAATAAAGTGGATAAATTATCTGTCTGTGTATTTTCAATCGAAACTTTTGTCTTTATTAGTCATTTTTATGAGGTGTGTTCGCTGTTTTGTGATGATTTTATGGCAAATATTGTTAGTTACTGTTAAAGTTTTCAACCAATTCTTCGGCTGTTTTATCATTGTTAATTGGAATAACAATGGATGATAACGGTTATCATTAACCTGGTCGAAGAAAGTCATGGACGCAATGAAATAATGTATTGGAGATAATGCATGTTTAAGAACAAAATTACTCAGGCACTTCTGCTTGGCGCGGGTGTTTCTGTTGCAGCAGCTTCATTTTCTGCAATGGCCGCAAATGTACCGGCTGGTGTGAAACTGGCTGAGAAGCAAGAACTGGTACGTGGTAATGGTACTGAAGTTGCCTCTATCGACCCGCACAAAACGGAAGGTGTGCCGGAGTCCCACGTAATTCGCGATTTGCTGGAAGGTCTGGTTAACCAGGATGGTGACGGAAATACAGTTCCAGGTGTTGCAGAAAGCTGGGAAACCAAAGATAACCGCACGTTTATTTTCCACCTGCGCAAAGATGCTAAATGGTCAAACGGTGATCCTGTCACAGCCGGTGACTTCGTATACAGCTTCAAGCGTGCGGTAGATCCTGCTACTGCTTCCCCTTATTCATGGTATCTGGAAATGACTACCATGAAGAATGCTGCAGAGATTATTGCTGGGAAGAAAGAAGTTAGCTCGCTGGGTGTTTTCGCAGTAGATGACAACACACTGCGCATCGAGCTTGAGCAGGCCGTTCCTTACTTCGTTAAGATGATGGGCCACACCACAGTGAAACCCGTCAACCAGAAAGTGGTTGAAAAATTTGGTGATGACTGGACCAAGCCAGAAAACTTCGTGGGTAACGGTGCTTACGTAATGGACAACTGGGTTGTGAATGAACGCATCGAAATGAAGCGCAACCCTTACTACTGGGATAACGAGCACACTGTCATCGACAAAGTGACTTACCTGCCAATCGAAAACCAGGTTGCAGAAATGAATCGTTTCCTGGCCGGTGAAATTGATTTCACGTATGAAGTGCCCAATGAGCATTTCCGCCGCCTGGAAAAAGAGCACCCGCAAGAAGTTACCATTACGGGTAACCTGTGTTCTTACTACTACGGTTTTAACAACGAAAAAGCGCCATTTAATGATGTGCGTGTACGTAAAGCCCTGACTTACGCGATTGACCGTGACATCATCACCAAAGCGCTGTTGGGCCAGGGCCAGAAACCGGCTTATTTCCTGACACCGGAGATCACGGCTGGCTTTGATCCGGTTGCGCCAGAATATGCTGCTATGACGCAGAAAGAGCGTGTGGCGAAAGCCAAAGAATTGCTGAAAGAAGCAGGTTTCGACAGCAGCAACCCGCTGAACTTTACACTGCTCTATAACACCTCAGAAAACCACAAGAAAATTGCAGTCGCTGTAGCTTCTATGTGGAAGAAGAACTTGGGTGTGACCACTGAGCTGGAAAACCAGGAGTGGAAAACCTATCTGGACAACCGTCGTCAGGGTAATTTTGAAGTTACCCGTGCCGGCTGGTGTGGCGACTACAATGAAGCATCAAGCTTCCTGTCTCTGATGCAAAGCAACAACTCTTCAAATGATCCTCGCTATCACAGCAAAGCGTACGATGACATCATGGCTAAAGCTCTTGACTCAACGTCTGATGCTGAGCGTAAAGCTCTGTACGCCGAGGCTGAGAAACTGCTGGCGAAAGATATGCCAATCGCGCCTATCTATCAATACGTAAAACCTCGCTTGTTAAGTCAGAAAGTTGGCGGCTTCCCATATAACAATGCGGAAGAGAAGATCTTCACCAAAGATCTGTACATTAAAGCGAACTAAACGTTCGTACCAATCAAAAAAATAAGACCAACGGCATTTCCTCCTCAGGAGGAGGAAATGCCGCATTTCTGTCACAGCTATTAGTCGGTAACAATTATGATTAAATTTGTTGCAAAACGGATTTTTGAGGCGATCCCAACGCTGTTGGTTTTGATCACAATCTCATTTTTCCTGATGCGCTTCGCGCCGGGTAATCCGTTCTCAAGTGAGCGTCCACTTCCGCCGGAAGTGATGGCAAATATCGAAGCTAAGTATGGTCTGGATAAGCCTGTTTTCGAACAGTACACCACTTACCTGGGTAATATCCTGCAGGGCGACTTTGGCCCGTCTTTTAAATATAAAGATTTCAGCGTGAATGAGCTGGTTCAGGGTGCCTTGCCTGTTTCTGCAAAAATTGGTTTTTTTGCTTTTGTGTTTGCGCTGGTGATGGGGGTCACTGTCGGTACCCTTGCCGCACTCAAGCAAAATACCTGGCTGGATTACCTGATAATGTCTACGGCCATGGCCGGGGTGGTGATGCCATCCTTTATTCTGGCACCTGTCCTCATTTATATCTTTTCAATTAACATGCAATGGTTACCTGCTGGTGGCTGGCAGGATGGTTCGGTTAAATTCATGCTGCTGCCTATGTTAGGGATGGCGCTGCTGTATGTGGCGACATTTGCCCGAATTACCCGTGGCAGCATGATTGAAACACTGAACAGCAACTTTATCCGTACTGCCCGTGCCAAAGGCCTGAGTTACCCGTATATCATTGTCAAGCATGCGCTCAAGCCAGCGATGTTGCCTGTTGTCTCATATATGGGCCCTGCATTTGTCGGTATTATTACTGGTTCTGTTGTGATTGAAACCATCTTCGGTCTGCCAGGAATTGGTAAGCTTTTCGTGAATGCAGCCTTCAACCGTGATTATTCACTGGTGCTTGGTATTACTATTCTGATCGGTACGCTTACCATTCTGTTCAACGCTATTGTTGATATTGTTCTGGCGTATATCGATCCGAAAATCCGCTACTAAGGAAGCTGACCGATGATGTTAACTAAAAAAGAAAACGTAAACGCGGTAGAGAAGTTTTCAGAGCAGCTGGAAATTGAAGGCCGCAGTCTGTGGCAGGATGCCCGTACCCGATTTACACGTAACAAAGCCGCTATGATCAGCCTGGCTATTCTGTCGTTGATCTGCCTGGCTGTTATTTTCGGGCCTATGTTCAGTCAGTACGCCTTTGATGACACCGATTGGTATGCATTGCATGCCGCGCCAAGTCTTGGTTCGGAAGGTCACTTGTTCGGCACAGACAGTCTGGGGCGTGATTTGTATACGCGTACCCTGATCGGCGGCCGTATCTCATTAATGGTCGGCATTCTCGGTGCTCTGGTTGCTGTTGTTATCGGCACCTTGTACGGCGCAACGTCCGGCTTTCTTGGCGGCCGCACCGACCGTGTCATGATGCGTATTCTGGAAATTCTGTACTCGATTCCGTTTATGTTCTTTGTGATCGTCCTGGTGACCTTCTTTGGTCGTAATATCATGCTGATCTTCGTGGCGATTGGCGCTATTTCCTGGCTGGATATGGCCCGTATCGTACGTGGTCAGACGTTGTCACTGCGCAGCAAAGAGTTTATCGAAGCTGCCCATGTATCTGGTGTCAGCCGCTGGAATATTATTACCCGTCATATTGTGCCTAACGTACTGGGTATTGTTGCTGTGTATTCAACACTGCTGGTACCGCAGATGATTTTGACCGAATCTTTCCTGAGTTTCCTTGGTCTGGGTGTACAGGAGCCAATGACCAGCTGGGGCGCCTTGCTGCAAGAAGGGGCACAAACAATGGAGATTGCCATCTGGCAGCTGTTGTTCCCTGCGATATTTATGGTCCTGACTTTATTCTGCTTTAACTATGTTGGCGATGGCCTGCGCGACGCGCTGGATCCGAAAGACAGATAAAACCAAGGAATATTCATTGCCGCTGTTCAGGTTACCTTGCTGGAACACTGACTGCACGGCGGCAAGATAAGGAAGTGAAATATGAGCTTATTAGATGTCAAAGATCTGCGGGTAGAGTTCACCACGCAAGATGGTATTGTCACCGCAGTGAATGATTTGAATTTTTCTCTTAACCAGGGGGAAACCCTGGGGATAGTGGGTGAGTCGGGTTCAGGCAAAAGCCAGACCGTGTTCTCCATTATGGGTTTGCTTGCCAAGAACGGTAAGATCAGCGGCAGCGCGAAATTTGAAGGCCGTGAAATCCTGAATTTGCCGGAGCGTGAACTCAATAAGATCCGCGCCGAGCAGATCGCGATGATTTTCCAGGACCCGATGACATCGCTGAATCCTTACATGAAAGTCAGCGATCAGCTGATGGAAGTGCTGATGCTGCATAAAGGTCTGGGGCGTGCCGAAGCTTTCGAAGAAAGTGTACGCATGCTTGATGCAGTGAAAATTCCGGAAGCGCGCAAGCGAATTACCATGTACCCGCACGAGTTTTCCGGCGGTATGCGCCAGCGTGTGATGATCGCCATGGCGCTGCTGTGCCGTCCGAAACTGCTGATTGCCGATGAACCAACCACGGCCCTGGACGTTACCGTACAGGCGCAAATCATGGATTTGCTCAACGAGCTGAAAAGCGACTTCAACACCGCCATTATCATGATCACCCATGATCTGGGCGTAGTAGCCGGTAGCTGTGACAAAGTGCTGGTCATGTACGCTGGCCGTACCATGGAATATGGCAAAATCGATGAGATTTTCTATAAACCTGCTCACCCTTACACCGAAGGTCTGCTGAGAGCGATTCCCCGTCTGGATACCGAAGGTGAAGAATTGCCGACGATTCCAGGCAATCCGCCTAACTTACTGCGCCTGCCTGTCGGCTGTCCGTATCAGGAGCGTTGCCACCGTGTCAGCAGCCGCTGTTCACAGGAAGCCCCTTCACTGGAACCTTTTGCTGAGGGGCGTTTACGTGCATGTTTTTCTGATGTGGGGACGTGGTAATGCAAGCAGAAAAGAAAGTTTTACTCGATATTAAAGATCTCAAGGTTCACTTCAACATTGCACCCAAGTCAGCCTGGCCCTGGACCAAACCGCTTAAGCTGAAAGCTGTCGACGGGGTCGGAATTCGTTTGTACGAAGGAGAAACTCTGGGCGTTGTGGGTGAGTCGGGCTGTGGTAAGTCGACCTTTGCCCGTGCAGTCATTGGTCTGGTGCAAGCTACAGAAGGCAATGTTGTCTGGCTGGGGCAGGATCTGACCAAGCTGGAACACAATGCGATGCGTGAAAAACGCAAAGAAATCCAGATGATTTTCCAGGATCCGCTGGCCTCTCTGAACCCGCGTATGACGGTGGGAGATATCATTGCCGAGCCATTGAAAACCTTTTATCCGGAGCTGACGACAGATGAAGTCAAGGCCAGGGTGAAAGAAATGATGAATAAGGTAGGCTTGTTACCTAACGTGATCAACCGTTATCCGCATGAGTTCTCCGGCGGTCAGTGTCAGCGTATCGGTATTGCACGTGCGTTGATCCTGAGGCCAAAACTGATTATCTGTGATGAGCCGGTGTCGGCACTGGACGTGTCTATTCAGGCTCAGGTGGTCAACCTGTTGAAATCACTTCAGAAAGAGATGGGCCTGAGCCTGATATTTATTGCCCACGACCTGTCGGTGGTGAAGCATATCTCGGATCGTGTCATGGTGATGTATCTGGGTAATGCCGTTGAAATCGGTGAGGGAGATGCACTGTTTGACGGACCTAAGCACCCTTATACCAAGGCACTGATGTCGGCTGTTCCTATTCCGGATCCGGAGAAGGAGCGCAATAAGACCATTCAGTTACTGGAAGGTGATTTACCTTCACCCATGAATCCACCCTCGGGCTGCGTGTTCAGAACGCGCTGTCCGCAGGCAACCGACAGCTGTGCGCAGAAAAAGCCTCAATTAGAAGGCGGAGACGTACATGCTGTGGCTTGCCTGAATGTGCACTGATTTAAGCCTGTGACAGGCTTTAAGCGCGGTGTAAAACCCGCGCTTTTTTTGTTACATCTCTGATAAATTGAATAAAAATCAAACTTTTGAGTGTTTTGTTAACAACCTGTTGATGTTGTTATCACTAAAAGTTACATTTTGACTGATTTGACTTACAAGGACGGTTATATGCGGTCACTTTCGGTTCAGTGGAAAATTACCCTGATGGCGGGGTTTGCCTTACTGGCAACCGCTGCGGTACTCACCAGCCTTTCGTTTTACTTCTCGGGACAAAGTCAGCAACTGGTTAGCCAGCAGTCATTCAGTTCGTTGCGAAATCAGTCGCAAGAGCTGGTAAAAGCACAGGCTGAAAGACAGGCGATTTCTGTTCAGCAATTTTTTGATGAAGCGTCACACAGGGCAGAGATGCTGGCTCAGAGTGTGCTGTTTCTGAAATATAACGCGGAAGAAAATTACACCAACAGTGCAGAACTTCGCGGCTCAATTACCGAGTTACTCCGCCGTTCTGTCAATGAATTTGCCAACATTCATGGCGCGTTTGTGGTGTTTGAGCCGGACGCCCTGGATGGTGAAGATGGCAACTACGCCGATGCTGCCTATGTCGGAGCCAATGCGACCGGGCGATTTTCACCCTACTGGTACCGCGGCGACAGTGGCGAAGCTGAGCAACGCATTATCAGTGAAGCGAAAATTGGCGATAAGGCTAGCAATGCCTGGTATACCTGCAGCCTCAATGGCAGGGAATCCTGTGTTCAGGATCCGGTATTCTCAACCGATAATGGCCAGAAGGTGCTGCTGAGCTCTATTACTATCCCGCTGATTGTAAAGGGTAAAGCCGTTGGTGTGATGGGGATTGATGTGAAGCTGGATTCCTTACAGAGTGTCATCAATACCGTAGACGAAAACCTGTTTAACGCCAGCGGTAAGGTTTCTCTGGTCAGTCAGAATGGCACAGTTGTAGCCTGGGATCAGGCCAGTGACAGGGTGGGCAGCACGGTAATGCCAGGCGATGGCCTTCCTGCTACGCTGAATGACTGGCTCAGACAGGGTACGCAAGTGGTGGGCTGGAGTCAGGATCAAAGCTGGCTGACCGCTTACAATCCGGTTGAACTGGGTCAGACAACCTGGGGTGTGGTTATTCAGTTACCGGCTGAAAAAGTGCTGGCGGAAGCAACAGCCTTGGATAATGCGATTCAAAAACAGCGAGATGAATCTTCTGCTATTCAGTTGATGGCCAGCCTGATGATTGCAGCGGCTGGTTTGCTGATGCTGTGGTTTGCTGCCGCTCGTCTGGTTGCCCCGATTCGTCAGATTGCCGAACGATTGAAAGATATTGCCTCAGGAGAAGGGGATTTAACCCAGCGCCTTCATGTTGGCCAGCAAGACGAGCTGGGGGAGCTGGCAACCTGGTTTAACCGCTTCTTGGATAAATTGCAGCACACCATCTCGCAAGTGATCACTGCTGTTGATGAAGTCGGCACCACAGCCAATGAGGCCGCACAGGTAGCGAGCCACACCCGTGACGGCAGCCAGGCGCAGTTTAAAGAAGTCGACATGGTAGCGACGGCGTCTGAAGAGATGTCGCAGACGGCCGAGCAGGTTGTCAGCCATACCGAAACAGCGGTTGGTGCTGCCCGGGATGCAGACTCAGCTGCTGTAGAGGGCCAGAGTGTGATTCATGCCTCAGCAGAATCCATGAACCATCTGGTTTCCCGCATGGAAACGGCTGTCCCTGTCGCCCGTGACCTGGAACGAAACAGCGAAGATATCAATCAGATTCTGCAGGTGATTGCCGGCATTTCAGAACAGACAAACCTGCTGGCCCTGAATGCGGCCATTGAAGCGGCGCGGGCCGGGGAGCAAGGCCGTGGGTTTGCAGTGGTCGCGGACGAGGTGCGTCAGCTCGCCAGCCGGACTCAGGACTCTGTCGGCCAGATCCGCAACGTGATTGAGGTGTTGCAGCAGGGCACCCGTGATGTGGTGAATGCGATTGAAGAAGGCAACCAGCTGGCAGGTGATACCGCCCATCAGGTCAGTGAAGCTGTCGCGAGTCTGGAGCGTATTACCGAAGCGGTCCGTGCGATTCAGTCTATGAATGAGCAAATTATGCATGCCGCGGGTGAGCAGCGTGCGGTCGCCGGAGAAGTGAACCGTAATGTATCGAATATCCGCGAGCTGAGTGAAACCATTCTCGGTCAGGCTGAAAATTCGGCCACTATAGGCCAGCGTTTAACCTCCTTGTCTCATAAACAGCAAGAGTTAGCAGGTCAGTTCAAAGTGTGACAGCGCCGCCGCTGTCAGCGTGACCAAAAAAAGCCCGCAGTGCGGGCTTTTCTACCTTAACGGGAACCTGATTTAGTCGGCCTGATGCCAGTAACCCATGTTAACCCATTGGGTCAGCAGTAAAATTAATGCTGAGTTATTGATGAGCTCACCCACCTCTGCGATAGAGAAACTGTCCTGATTGCAAAGCCAGTCGGCGGCCTGTTCACAACCGGCGGGTAACTGGTAGCGCTCGCCATCAATATAGACAGTGTGAGGGTGCTCCTGATGGTAAAAAGCGCGCAGACCGCCAATCTTAAACAGCGTTTCGCCCTGCATCAGCGCGCCCACGATTTCATTACCCGACCAGGCCGGATCAGCTGCGATCACATCCATATTATGACGGCTCAGGCTTAAGTATTCACCCAGCCACTGATGCATGGTTTCCGGTTTTTCCATCAGGTTGCGCATCATGGCTATCAGATCCTGACATTCGCTGGCTGGCAGTTCGCCGACCTTGTCACGAGCCGGAAGATCTGGGTTGTGATAATGTTCATCGCCCAGTTCATTTTCGATGATGAAATCGGCAAAGCTGCTCAAAAGCTCCTGTTGCTTTGGTGAACGGAACCCCATTGAGTAGCTCATTGCGGTTTCCAGTGCATAACCGTCATGGGGGAATCCGGCAGGAATATACAGAATGTCGCCCGGCTCCAGCACTTCATCTATGATTGGGTCGAACCCGGTGATCTGGCGCAGATTCGGATGACGGAAGCACTCTTCGTAGTTCTCTTTGCGCGGGCCGACACGCCAGCGGCGTTGTCCGGAACCCTGAATAATGAAGACATCATACTGGTCGAAATGAGGGCCGACACCGCCTCCAGGGGTGGAATAGCTGATCATCAGATCATCAAACAGCCAGCCGGGCATTGCCTGAAACGGTTTGACCAGCCTGGCCGCGCCGCTGTGCCAGTGGTTGGCTGCCTGCACCATGAAAGACCAGTGATCATCCGGCAGGTTTTCGAAGCTCAGCGGCCCTTGTTCGACCTGCCAGTCTTCACCCTGATGTGCAATATAACGGGAGTCGACTTCTTCTTCCATCGCCAGTCCGGCCAGTTCATCTGGCGAGATAGGGTCAACGAAATCGGCAAAACCGCCTTTAATCACTGTGGGTTGCTTTTGCCAGTAAGTCGATAAGAACTCGCTGAACGAGAAGGTAAATTGATACATAGTCTTCATCGGTTAGAAATTTAAGGGCGATTATATCAGTGATTGGGGGCAGACCGGCAGAAACTAAAAAGGCCAGCATCCTATGCTGGCCTTGAGACACAATAAATAAGCCGATCAGAGTTGATCAGTCAGTTTAATTGCATCACCAATGTAGTTAGCCGGTGTCATGGCTTTCAGGCGTGTTTTCTCGTGTTCCGGCAAATCCAGACCATCGATGAACTGACGCATACCCTCGCCGTCGACACGCTTGCCGCGGGTCAGCTCTTTCAGCTTCTCATACGGCTTTTCGATACCGTAACGACGCATCACTGTTTGTACCGGTTCGGCCAGCACTTCCCAGTTTTTGTCCAGCTCGGCTTCCAGTGCAGCCTGGTTGACTTCCAGCTTGCTGATCCCTTTCAGGGTAGAAGTGTAAGCAATGATGGCATAACCGCAGCCAACACCCAGGTTACGCAATACCGTAGAGTCGGTCAGGTCACGCTGCCAGCGGGAAATCGGCAGTTTTTGAGCCAGGTGAGCAAAGATAGCATTCGCCAGACCCAGGTTGCCTTCTGAGTTTTCAAAGTCAATCGGGTTGACTTTGTGCGGCATGGTGGAAGAACCGATTTCACCGGCAATGGTCTTCTGCTTGAAGTGGCCCAGGGCGATATAGCCCCAGACATCACGATCAAAATCGATCAGGATAGTGTTGAAGCGTGCAAAGGCGTCGAACAGTTCTGCGATGTAATCGTGTGGTTCAATTTGCGTGGTGTACGGGTTCCAGTCCAGACCCAGAGAGGTGACGAACTCTTCGCTGTACTGGTGCCAGTCGATATCCGGATAAGCAGAAAGGTGGGCATTGTAGTTACCGACAGCGCCGTTGATTTTACCCAGCAGTTCTACCTGTTCAATCTGACGGTACTGACGTTCCATACGGTACGCCACGTTAGCCATTTCTTTACCCATGGTACTTGGTGAAGCCGGCTGGCCGTGTGTACGGGACAACAGAGGCACTTCACGGTACTCCGCTGCCAGTGCTTTAATGGCGTCAATCACGTTACGGACTTCAGGCAGCATGACTTGCTCACGCGCTTCTTTTAGCATTAAAGCGTGCGACAGGTTGTTGATGTCTTCAGACGTACAGGCAAAGTGAATGAATTCATTCACCGCGTGCAGCTCAGGATTATCAGCCACTTTTTCCTTCAGGAAGTACTCTACGGCTTTCACATCGTGGTTGGTCGTGCGCTCAATGGTCTTGATACGCAGTGCATCTTGCTCGCTGAATTCAGCGGCAATACGATCCAGGAAGGCATTGGCTTCAGCGCTGAAGGCCGGAACTTCCGCGATAGCGTCAGTCGCTGCCAGTTTTTGCAGCCAGCGAATTTCAACGATGGTACGGTATTTCAGCAGACCAAATTCACTGAAGATACTGCGCAGTGCGCTGGTTTTGCTACCGTAGCGGCCGTCTACCGGGGAAACAGCAGTCAATGCTGACAGTTCCATGATGTCTCTCTCCTGATTAAAGGGTTATAGCTGAGTTACAGAACGCCCAGCAGGCGTTCTCTGAGAATAGTGTTTAGCTTCGGGCCTGAATGATTTTTGCCTGTTCAAGCATCTGTTTACGGCCAAAAATCAGATGACGGCGCTTACCGCCGACCTGACGCCACAATACGGCACTGCGAACAGCAGCCAGCAACAGGGCACGTACCTTGTGCTGCACTTGTTGCTGTTGCAACTGAGCCGGTGTCCCTGTGACCTGAATGCGCGGGCCAAGCGGGCTGATGATATCCAGATACACACTGGCCATGTTGCTGATCATCTGGTCATCAAGCAGGTCGAAATGATCCAGCTGGCGTTTCACCATATCAATCCGGTCGCCCAACTGCGCCATACTGTCGCGACGACTGGCCAGCTTACGCTCCAACGCCATCACACTGACCAGATAGCGGGTAATTTCACTGCCTGCAGGTGTATTGTCAATTTCATTGATCATGGTGCTGAGGCCTAACCTGAGGTCAGCTTCTTCACCAAAAATTTCAATCACGTTGTTTGGGTTTGTCGAGGTCAGGGTGCGTAAACAGGTGACGAAAGCATCGTTATCACAAGTACCTGTGCGAGCAACAGTCTGTACTAATTTCACTGCCTGACAAATACCTGCAAACGCAATGGTTCTGTCATAAATTGTATAAGCCATGGACTGTCCCTTTAAATCCGCTCTTCAATGATGCCGCCGCCAAGACACACATCACCCTGATAAAACACCGCTGACTGGCCTGGCGTCACTGCGATTTGCGGCTCATCAAAAATGACTTTGATGCTGTTGTCATCAACAGGAATAAGGGTGCAAGGCGTATCCTGCTGGCGATAACGAGTCTTCACCGTGCATTTCACCGGCTCACGCACAGGTTCGCGATCCACCCAGTGCAGCTGAGCGGCGATCAGACCGTTAGATTGCAGGCGCGGATGATCTTTTCCTTGTCCGACAATCAGCAGGTTCTTCTCAATATCTTTATCAACGACATACCAGGGCTCATCTGAGCTGTCTTTCAAACCACCAATCAGCAGGCCTTTGCGCTGGCCCAGGGTGTGATACATCAGTCCCTGATGCTGTCCGATAACTTTACCGTCTTCTGCCGTCACAATATCGCCTGGTTGTGCAGGCAGGTACTTACCCAGAAATTCGGTGAACTTGCGCTCGCCGATAAAACAGATACCGGTAGAGTCTTTTTTCTTGGCGGTGATCAGCCCTTGCTCTTCAGCGATGCGGCGTACTTCCGGTTTTTCCAGTTCACCGACAGGGAACAGACTACGTGCTACCTGATCGTGGCTCAGGGTATAAAGGAAATAGCTCTGGTCTTTGTTGTTATCCAGTCCGCGTAACATCTGTGCTTTTTGACCGGGCTGGGTAGGGAAAGTGCGACGGGTATAGTGTCCCATGGCAATATAATCAGCATCCAGCACTTCATCGGCAAACTCCAGGAATGCCTTAAATTTGATTTCTTTGTTACACAGAATGTCAGGGTTTGGGGTACGGCCAGCTTTATATTCTGCAAGAAAGTATTCGAACACGTTGTCCCAGTACTCAGCAGCAAAGTTGATCGTATGAAGATGAATGCCCAGTTTGTCGCACACAGCCTGTGCGTCCGCGAGATCTTCTGCCGCTGAGCAGTACTCGTCATTGTCATCTTCTTCCCAGTTCTTCATGAACAGGCCTTCTACCTGGTAGCCCTGTTGAAGTAGCAGGTAAGCAGAAACCGAGGAATCGACGCCGCCGGACATGCCGACAATAACTTTTTTCTGGCTGTTATCTGACATTTTTCTCTTCAATCTTGAATAAGTGATAAGGGCGTAATTCTAACAGAAAGCTGCGAACTGAAACAGATCGAGAACCGCTTCACACTTTATTCATCTTTTATCGGCAAATTGGGCTGTCAGCCTGTGCGATCACTCGTTAATCACCACTAACGCAATCGTTTGCTATTTGCCGGCAATGATAGTGTAACTCTCCGCTAATGTGTAGTGTTTTAGCAAAATTAACGCGCCGGTAAATCTCCCCGGCCAGCCTGTCGTTGTCAGAGAGAGACTTCCCGCCATTCACCGGGAGCCAGACCATCGACAGTCCAGTCAGCCATTTGATAGCGGATCAATCTGAGAGTGGGGTGACCTATATGGGCCGTCATACGGCGCACTTGCCGGTTTCGCCCCTCTCTTAAGGTAATACTGAGCCAGGTGGTCGGGATATTTTTACGCTCACGAATTGGCGGATGCCTGTCCCAAACCGCAGGTGTTTCAATGACGGTGACATCGGCCGGCAATGTCATACCGTCTTTTAATGTAACACCTGTACGTAATGCTTTGAGCTGCTCTTCATCTGGAATGCCTTCAACCTGCACCCAGTAAGTTTTGGGCTGCTTGGAGCTGGGCTGTGTCAGGCGCGCTTGCAGGATACCGTCATTGGTCAGCACCAGCAGGCCTTCGCTGTCTTTGTCCAAACGCCCTGCGGCATAGACATCTTTTACCGGGATGTAGTCAGCGAGTGTTTTGTCTCCCGGCTCTCCGCTAAATTGCGTCAACACATTGAAGGGCTTGTTAAAAAGAATGATCTTCTGCGGACCACGGTGACGGCCTGGCTGAGAGGCAATACGTGATTTTCGCGGTTTGGCGCCAGGCTGACGGGACGGGTTACGATCGTCGTTCCGGGTGGTGCGTCGGGTACGTTGAGTTTTCATGGCGATACAAAGTAAAGGGGATAAGTATTTTGTGAGCGCACCATTATAACGTAAAAAACCACCCATGGCGTGCTGGTGAATTTTCAAGTATGATTCCCCCGCATCTTACAAAAAGATAACAAACGGACGCTAGGAGAATTTAATGGATAGTAAAGTAGTTGTACCAGCAGAAGGTCAGAAAATTGCCCTTGATGCCAATGGTAAGCTGGTCGTTCCTAACAACCCGATCATTCCTTTTATTGAAGGTGATGGTATTGGCGTTGATGTAAGCCCTGCAATGATCAAAGTGGTTGATGCGGCAGTTCAGAAAGCATACGGCGGCGACCGTAAAATTTCCTGGATGGAGATCTACACCGGTGAAAAATCGACTCAGATTTACGGTGAAGATGCTTGGCTTCCTCAAGAAACCCTTGATTTTATTCGTGAATACAAAGTTGCAATTAAAGGTCCACTCACTACACCTGTTGGCGGCGGCATTCGTTCTCTGAACGTTGCACTGCGCCAAGAGCTGGATCTGTATATCTGTGCTCGCCCGGTTCGTTATTTTGAAGGCGTACCAAGCCCGCTGAAACAACCTGAACTGACTGATATGGTTATCTACCGTGAAAACTCAGAAGATATCTATGCAGGTATCGAGTTCAAAGCGGGTACAGCCGAAGCAGATAAAGTTATCAAGTTCCTGCAAGACGAGATGGGCGCGACTAAGATCCGCTTCTCTAAAGACTGCGGCATCGGCATCAAGCCAGTATCTGAAGAAGGTACTAAGCGCCTGGTACGTGCAGCAGTACAGTACACCATCGACAATGACCGTGATTCACTGACGCTGGTTCATAAAGGCAACATCATGAAGTTTACTGAAGGTGCCTTTAAAGACTGGGGTTACGAAGTAGCGAAAGAATTCGGTGCTGAGCTGCTGGATGGCGGCCCATGGATGACGCTGAAAAACCCTAACACAGGTAAAGAGATCATCATCAAAGACAGCATTGCAGACGCATTCCTGCAGCAGATCCTGCTGCGTCCGGCTGAGTATGATGTGATTGCGACTATGAACCTGAACGGTGACTACATTTCTGATGCACTGGCTGCTCAGGTAGGTGGTATCGGTATCGCACCTGGTGCCAACATCGGTGATGGTGTTGCACTGTTTGAAGCTACTCATGGTACTGCACCTAAGTATGCTGGTCAGGATAAAGTGAACCCGGGTTCTCTGATTCTGTCTGCTGAAATGATGCTGCGTCACCTGGGTTGGACTGAAGCTGCCGACCTGATCATCAAGTCTATGGAAGCGGCAATCCGCAACAAGACTGTGACTTACGACTTTGAACGTCTGATGGACGGCGCAACACTGCGTAAATGTTCAGAGTTCGCTGGCGATATGATTGAACAAATGTAAGTCAGTTTAATCGCTTTGAAAAAGGCTCGGCTTCGGCTGGGCCTTTTTGTTTTTACTCGATTATTTATCCCATGGCCTGAGAAAAGCATGTCTCTGGCATTGTGTTGTTTCTATGAGATCGGTCATAATTAGCCCACAAGCGCTTGTTCAAAACGATAAGAAAACGCGGGCTGAATAGCCAGTTGTTAACTGAATTGTTAATTACTTGTTTTCTTGTGATTTATTCACTGTTTATTCACTTAATTGTCAATGAAGTGGTGATGAAAAAGCATAACCAGAGATGAAATGCTTGAAGAGTAGGTTGTCAGTAGGGTGGGAGAGGCAATAGCTAAAGGTGAGCAGTCGCCCACCTGGATAAAGTGATGTAAATGTGTCAGCTACGTTTATTTACTGGCGCTTTCAACATCGATGGGGACGATTTCACTGGCGTGATAGCCTTTCGGGCCAGTTTGAACGGTGTAGTTAACTTGTTGACCTGCTTTCAGCGTTCGATATCCTTCCATCTGGATAGTTGAATAGTGTGCAAAGATATCGCCTTCACCGTTTTCAGGACAAATGAAACCGAAGCCTTTTGCGTTGTTGAACCATTTAACTGTACCTGTTGCCATGCTTTTACATCCCTCTTTGCATTCAATTTCCATTTAGCATTTATTTATCAGTACTGTTTTAACATGACTTGAATATAAATGCTATTTTGATGCAGTTAGTATCTACTACAAGGTACACTTTAGTAAAAAGACTTAGACAGTCAAGCAAGACTTGTAACATTTGGATGAAATCTTTTTTGTCCGTCGCAATCTAGCAACCGATTGAACAAATGACTAAGATGAGAATATGAGTAAGTTAAGCGAAAGGATTAGCCCAGAGTCAGACATACTGAATAAGGAGGACACTCAGGTTAAGCCGCCATCGATGTATAAAGTGATTTTAAATAATGATGATTACACACCGATGGATTTTGTGATAGAAGTGTTACAGAAGTTCTTCTCCATGGATTTGGAGAGAGCAACACAGTTGATGCTGGCTGTGCATTATGAGGGGAAGGCAGTGTGCGGCATTTTTACTGCCGAAGTCGCTGAAACCAAAGTGGCTCAAGTCATGATGTATGCAAGAGAGCATGAACATCCGCTACTGTGTACCATGGAAAAAGCCTGACTTTTTCCGGCACGCCAAATCAAGTGGTATTTAGGGGAGGTGCCTTATGCTAAATAAAGAACTTGAAACCAGTCTCAATGGTGCCTTCGCGCGGGCAAGGGAAAAACGCCATGAGTTTATGACGGTTGAGCATCTGCTGTTGGCGCTATTGGAGAATCCTGCTGCTCAGGAAGCCCTGTTAGCGTGCCGTGCTAATTTGGACACCCTTCGAAAAGAACTGGATGCCTTCATTGAACAAACCACGCCATTAATCCCTGCCGATGACGAAAGCAGGGAAACCCAGCCAACACTGAGCTTTCAGCGCGTACTACAACGCGCGGTTTTCCATGTACAGTCATCGGGCCGCAGCGAAGTGACCGGTGCCAATGTGCTGGTGGCTATTTTCAGTGAACAGGAATCGCATGCGGCCTATCTGCTTAAGAAAAGTGATATCAGTCGACTTGATGTGGTCAATTTCATTTCTCATGGCACAGTAAAAGACAGTGACAGTGATGATTTGAATCAGTCAGAGGTCAGTCCTGACGATCCTCGTGCTGAAGGCGGTGAAGACCGTCTGGAAAACTTTGCCACTAATCTCAATCAGCTGGCCCGGGCCGGTGCTATCGATCCATTAATTGGCCGTGAATATGAGCTTGAACGTACCGTTCAGGTGTTGTGCCGTCGTCGTAAAAATAACCCTTTGCTGGTCGGTGAGGCCGGGGTGGGTAAGACGGCTATCGCGGAAGGCCTTGCCTGGCGTATCGTTGAAGGTCAGGTCCCCGACATTATTAAAGATTGTGTTATCTACTCGCTGGATATCGGCTCACTGTTGGCCGGCACTAAGTATCGTGGCGACTTTGAGAAACGCTTCAAAGCGATTTTGAAGCAGCTTGAGAAAGAAGAGAAAGCCGTCCTGTTCATCGATGAAATTCATACCATCATAGGCGCGGGAGCGGCTTCTGGCGGACAGGTTGATGCGGCTAATTTGATCAAGCCTTTGCTGAGCAGCGGTAAAATCCGTTGTATGGGGTCAACCACTTATCAGGAATACAGCAATATTTTTGAGAAAGAGAGAGCGCTGGCTCGTCGATTCCAAAAGATTGATATTGTTGAACCTTCGTTGGACGATACCACGAAAATACTCATGGGGCTGAAAACGAAATACGAAGCCCACCATGAAGTCAGGTACACCAATAAAGCCATTCGGGCGGCAGTTGAGCTTTCTGCTAAGTATATCAATGAGCGCCATTTACCTGATAAGGCAATTGATGTCATTGATGAAGCCGGTGCGCGTTGCCGTCTGGCACCTGTCAGTAAGCGTAAGAAAACCATCAATGTCAGCGACATTGAAGCCATGATCGCGCGTATTGCCCGTATCCCTGAAAAATCGGTTTCCTCAAGCGATAAAGAGGTTCTGCTGAACCTGGACAACAAGCTTAAGATGCTGGTCTTTGGTCAGGATAAGGCGATAGAAGCGCTGACCGAAGTTATCAAACTCAGCCGTGCCGGGTTAGGGGCTGATAATAAACCCGTGGGTTCATTCCTGTTTGCCGGCCCGACAGGGGTAGGTAAAACCGAGGTGACGGTGCAATTGGCGAAAATGCTGGGCATCGAACTGCTGAGGTTTGATATGTCTGAGTACATGGAGCGCCATACTGTCAGCCGTTTGATTGGTGCGCCTCCGGGCTATGTTGGTTTTGATCAGGGTGGTTTGCTGACCGATGCCGTCATTAAGCATCCGCACTCTGTTGTGCTGCTGGATGAAATAGAGAAAGCGCACCCGGACGTCTTTAACCTGTTGCTGCAGGTAATGGATAACGGGACCCTGACTGATAATAACGGACGTAAAGCGGATTTCCGCAACGTGATTTTGGTGATGACGACTAATGCCGGTGTTCAGGAGACGGTACGTAAATCCATTGGGCTTGTTCAGCAGGATCACAGTCATGATGCGATGTCGGAAATCAAGCGGGTCTTTGCACCTGAATTTCGTAACCGTCTGGATAATATCATTTGGTTCAATCACCTGGAAAAAGATGTTATCAATCAGGTTGTTGATAAATTCATTGTTGAGCTGCAGGCCCAGCTGGATGCCCGTGGCGTCTCAATGGAAGTGTCAAATGAAGCACGTGAATGGCTGGCAAATAAAGGCTATGACAAATCTATGGGTGCCCGGCCAATGGCCAGGGTCATTCAGGAAAATCTGAAAAAACCTATGGCGAACGAGTTGCTGTTCGGCTCGCTGGTCAATGGTGGTTCGGTGCGTGTAACCTTAAAAGATGACGGTACACTGGATTTCCGCTTCAGCAGTGAGATGGAACCCGCGCATTAAAACGCCGGCTTCAGCCAGTGACAGCGAACAAAAACGGGACTTGAGAGTCCCGTTTTTTATGCCTTAGCTTATGAAGGCGATAGTATGGTGTGCTTCGCAGCTGGGCCAGTCTGATGTTCACCCGCCCGGCGCAAATTAGCGTGAACGGAAGACGATGCGGCCTTTAGACAGATCGTAAGGAGTCAGCTCAACTGTCACCTTGTCGCCGGTCAGGATACGGATGTAGTTTTTGCGCATTTTGCCAGAAATGTGTGCAGTCACTACGTGACCGTTTTCCAGCTCAACACGGAACATAGTATTAGGTAGTGTATCCAGTACAGTACCTTGCATTTCGATTACGTCTTCTTTTGCCATTGAATCCTCTTAGGCTACCGTGCCTTGCATCTGATTGGGCCGGATAATGCCTTGAAACTGTTTAAGTGTAAAGTTCAGGCCCGCAATTTTACCCTTGCTGCTGCCCTTTGTCAGCTTTTGTTGCAAACTTCGTTCCTTTTAATGAGGCAGAAGCAGGGGGAATAAATAATAATCTTATTGCCATTGGCCCTGAATCAGCTTTTGGTAAGGTCTGAAGCGGGTTTTATAGTTCATCGCAGGGCAGTCATCAATCTGATAACCGGGGTAGAGCCAGCGCCGTCCGGTATCCCGGCAGTACTGGATTTGCTTCAGCACGCAGAGAGTGCCCAGCGATAACGGGTAGTTCGGCTCGAAGAAGGTATAGACTGCGCTCAGTGCCTGGTCAAAAAAATCGGTGACGGCGACAGCCAGTAATTGCTGATCCTGATAGAGGTGCAAAAAACGGGTTTCCATCCAGTTTGCCTGGCAAAACTCAAAAAACTGCTGTCTGCTGGCCGGATACATGGCCCCGTGCGCATGTCTTTCCCGGATATATCGTTCATAGAGAGGGAACCAGTCATCATCAAGCTGGTTCTTGAATTCAGCCCGAAAGCCATTGAGCTGTTTTAACTGCCTTTTCTGGCTTTTGCTGGGAGTGAAGTTAGTGCAGTCAACACGAAGGGGAGTACAGGCATGGCACTGGTCACACATAGGTTTATAAATGGCCTGACCGCTGCGACGATATCCGCAGCCAAGCAGAGCGCCGTAGCCAGAAGCCGTTAACCAGCGATGGTCAACGACTACGCCAAGCTGCTCTTTTTGCTCAGGTAAATAACTGCAACTGATTTCCGGAGTAAAGCCTAAGCGTATAGTGGGAAGACTCATGATAACCTACTACGCAATAACCTGGGGCGAATAACAACCTGATTTAAGTATGGCGCATCTTTGTTGTCCTAAGGTTTGCAAAAATGCGTCACGAGGCACTTCCTGCGCGCCCAGAGAAGCAAGGTGCGAGTTCATAATCTGACAGTCGATAAGACTGCCGTTATGTGCGCTGAAATGCCGGCAGAAGTGCCAGAATGCAATCTTTGAGGCATTGTCGGCGAGCGAAAACATGGATTCACCGCAAAAGACGGTACCGACGCTAATGCCATATAAGCCGCCAACAAGCTGGTCGTCATGCCAGACTTCAACGGAATGGCAGTGGCCCTGGTTATGTAAGTGCTGATAGGCTTTAATCATGGCGGAAGTGATCCAAGTGGCATCAACCCCGCGGCTGTAAGCGCATTTCTCTATGACTTGATGACAGGCATGGTTCAGAGTGACCTGATAGCCTGATTTGCGGTAAAACTTTTTCAGACTCTTACTTGGCTGAAATATCTCTGGCAGGATAATTGCTCTGGGAGACGGGCTCCACCATAACAGGGGCTCACCTTCAGCGTACCAAGGGAAGATGCCTTGCCGATAAGCATGAACAAGTCGCTGGGCACTGAGATCACCACCAAATGCCAACAGGCCATTGGGATCATCAAGCGCTGTGCTCGGATGGGGAAACTGTAAGTCGACTGAGTCGAGCTCAGGCAAATATATAGCCATATAAATACAATGTAGGTGGAGAATATCAGTATGAGAAAGTGGTTATGGTTCGTTTTGCTGTTTTCGTGCGTGTCGCAAGCCGCGCCTTATAATCGCAATCAGGCGCGCCCTGTCAATCAGGTTGTTTTCGGTCAACTGGAAACGGTACGTTATATTACCCAGCAGCAAGTGGTCAACTCCGAACATAACGGTTGGCAGACTTTATTAGGTGCAGTGGTGGGCGGCTTGATCGGTAATCAGTTCGGAGGAGGACATGGCCGTGAGGTCGCGACCACGGTTGGCGCTTTGGCGGGCGCTGGAGTTGCCTATCAAAATCAGCATATTGGTCAGTCAATCCGGCAGTACAAGCTGGTGGAATTACTGATAAAAACCGATGACGGTAAGCTGGTGGATGTGATTCAGGTCATTGATCCGAATATGCTGTTTCAGTCAGGCGATAACGTCCGGATTCTCTATTTCGACGAAGGGGTCAGAGTTGACCGCACTTATCCATAGCCAGAACAAGTGAGTCAGAACAAATGTGAGCCAGGCTGAGAGAAAGGCGCTGGAATCGCTCCAGCGCCTTTTTGTTGCATGAGTTAAACCCGACGCCAAAGTTCAGTGTAGCGCCCGTTCAGGGCCATCAGAGAAGCGTGATTGCCACGTTCTATGATGTTGCCCTGATCCATCAGACAAATCTGATCCATTTGCTCCAGCCCGACCAGACGGTGGGTAATGAAGACCACTGTTTTATCCGGCATGTGCTCGAACAGCAAAGACAGGATCTGTTGTTCAGTCCGGCGGTCCAGCCCTTCGGTTGGTTCATCGAGCAGTAAAATGGGGGCATCATGAAGCAGCGCACGGGCGATGCCCATACGGCGGCGTTCGCCCCCGGAAATTTGCCGGCCCCCGTCACCCAGCCAGGTATTCAGGCCATTACCGTCCAGCAGTTTCTCCAGTCCGACTTTGGTCAGTACGGCTGTCAGCTCGCTGTCGGTTGCATCCGGTTTGGCTAGTTGCAGGTTATCGCGCACTGTGCCGTTAAAGATATCGACACGCTGGCTGACCACGCTGACAGCATCACGCAGTGCCGCTTCCTGCCATTGACAAAGCGGCGTGCCATCCAGTGTGATCTGACCTTGCTGCGGATCCCAGTTACGGGTCAGCAATTGCAGCAGGGTTGATTTACCACAGCCTGTGCGTCCAAGCAGCGCCAGTTTTTCACCGGCTTTGAGCTCAAGAGTGACATGGTTGAGCACGGATTGTTCGCTGCCGAAGTAGCTAAAGCTGACGTCTTGAATTTTAATCTCGCCCCTAACACTGGCTTGATGGCCCTGAGGATCAAACTGTGTGTCGGGCGTGGCATGAATAATTTCATTCAGGCGTCTGGCCGAGGAGAGCGTTTGCCCCAGATACTGGAAAGCCCCGGCAACCGGCATCATCAGCTCAAAGCTGGCCATAGTGGCAAAAGCCGCCAGCGCAATCATAGGATCAGGTGTGCTGCCGCCCACACCGTCAGCCGCTAACCACAGCATGAGTACCAGAGACCATCCGGTGGCCAGCAATAACATCGCATTCGCCATCCCTGTCAGGCTGGCCATGCGGCGCTGTGCCAGCAGCAGCTGACTTTGCTCACTCAGTGTCCGCTCTCTGTACGCGGGCTCTGCGTTAAACAGTAAGAGCTCGGCCTGGCCTTGTAACCAGTCGAGCAGGCGTATTCTGAATCCGGCTTTTGCCATCGTCAGCGTTTCACCGTGCTTCTTGCCCAGTTTATAAAAAACAACCGGCAGAGAAAGCATCAGGGTAAACAGCAGGCAACCGAGTACCAGGCCAAGCGCAGGGTCAAACCAGGCCAGAAAGCCACTGATCGCCAGGATACCAATCACCCCAATCACTAAGGGGCTGATCAGCCGCAGGTAAACGTGGTCCATGGCATCCACATCAGCAACCAGGCGGTTTAGCAAATCGGCGTCGCGCAGATTGGTCTGACGGCCGGGAATCAGCGGAATGAGCTTACGGAAGAAGAAAATGCGCAGATCGGCCAGTAGCTTAAAGGTCGCATTGTGGCTGACAACACGTTCTCCCCACCGGCCAGCGGTACGGGCGATGGAAAAACCACGCACACCTGATGCAGGTAACATGTAGTTGAAGGTTTCACGGGCAATCGTCATACCCGCAACGGCAGAGGCGGCAAGGAACCAGCCAGACAGTGTCAGCAGGCTCATGGCAGCAAGCAGGGTCGCCAGCCCCAGCAACATACCCAGGGTCAGGCCAAACCAATGACGACGGTAGAGTTTAATGTAAGGGATTAAATCACGCATCGAGATCCCTCTTATCTGTGTGGGACAACATGTCGGCTAATAAGCCTTCGCGGCTAATCTGGCTGAAATGGCCTTGCTGAACAATCTGGCCGTTTTCCAGCACCAGCACCTTATCCATACTGGTCAGCTGGTCGAGACGGTGGCTGATCATCAGGGTGGTCTGGCCCTGTGTAGCCTGGTTAAGGCTCTGTTGCACCAGGTGTTCGCTGTTAGCATCCAGGCTGGCGGTGGGTTCATCTAAAAGCCAGAAACTGCCGTTCTGAAGCAGGGCACGGGCGACGGCCAGCCGCTGTGCCTGGCCCACGGACAGACCGGCTGAACGATCACCGACCGGATGATCAAAGCCCCGTTCCAGATGTTGAATAAACTCATTGGCGAAGGCTTTGTCAGCCACTTGCCGGATATGCTCGTTGGTAGCTAATGGATTGCCCAGTGTAATATTATCGCGAATGCTGCCGTGAATAAGCAGCGGATTTTGGCCAACCCAGCTGATAGCCTGGCGCCATTGGGCAGGGTCGATTTCGCGCAGTTCTGCGCCATTCACTTTAATGCTGCCTTCATAGGGCAGAAAACCCAGCAGGGCATTTAACAGGCTGGTTTTACCGGCACCGCTGGGGCCAACCAGAGCCACTTGTTGTTTCGCATCAATCTCAAAACTCAGCGGGCCTGCCAGTACCTGTCCTTGCGGGCTAAGCACTTTGACGTCGCTCAGACTGATGCGGATGGTTTCGGGAGAGGGCAGCGGCTGCTCACCCTGACTCATGTCGTCGGCCTGGGTATTGAGGAAAGTCACTATGGATTCTGCGGCGCCAATGGCTTGCGCTTTGGCGTGGTAATAGGTGCCCAGATCTCTCAGCGGCTGATAGAACTCAGGCGCCAGCAGCAGAATAAAGAAACCGGTGAATAAAGTGATCGGCAGGCCATAATGGCCGAAATCCAGCTCGCCAATGAAGGAAAAACCAAAATAGACCGCGACCAGTGCGATGGAAATGGCCGTGAAGAATTCCAGCACCGCGGATGACAGAAAGGCCATGCGCAGCACTTCCATGGTGCGTTTGCGCAGTGTATCGGCGGCATCGTGCAGGTTTTCTGCTTCAGCGTCTGCGCGGTTGAACAGTCGCAGTGTTGCCAGGCCCTGCAGGCGGTCATAAAAGTGGCCGGACAGGCGTTGCATGGCTGTAAAGTTGCGTCGGCTTGCATCGGCAGCACCCATACCGACCAGCGCCATGAACAAGGGAACTAACGGCGCAGTGATCAGGAAAATCAGGCCGGCCGCCCAGTTAAACGGAAATACCGCCACCAGAATGACAACCGGGATAAGGACAGACAGCGCCATCTGAGGGATATAGCGGGCAAAGAAATCCTGCATTTCTTCAACCTGTTCCAGAATCAGGCTGGCCCAGGAACCGGCAGGACGACCTTTGATAAACGCCGGGCCAAGCTGATGCAGCCGTTGAATGATCAGCTGACGGATATGCAGGCGGATATGCTCTCCGCACCGGTATCCTGCCACTTCACGGCCCCAGCTGCAGGCGGCACGCAGTGCAACCACAGCAATCAGGCCGGCAAAATGCGCGATCAGCTGGTACTTGTCAGTGTGTTCAATGATCAGTTGCTGCAAAATGTAGGCGAGCAGTCCGGCCTGGGCTACCAGGAGCAGACCCGACAGGAATCCCATGCCGACACTCAGCATGAGCCAGGGTTTGGCAAGCTTGCTTTGCGATTTTAACCATTTGGTCAATTCGCGCTGTAATTGTTTATCCATTTTTTAAAGTAGCGCTGTATGGTTGGTCAAATTCTGGTTTCCCAAAGGGGGAAGGCAAAAAAGGCCGCGGTCGATTGCCGTGGCCGTAGTTTCAGTTTTTACTTGCTGTTTAACGCGTCAAGGTAGCGTTCCGCATCCAGCGCGGCCATGCAACCTGTGCCAGCAGAGGTGATAGCCTGGCGGTAGACGTGATCCATGACATCTCCGGCGGCAAATACACCAGGAACGCTGGTTTGTGTTGCATTGCCTTCCAGGCCGGACTGGACTTTGATATAGCCATTTTCCATTGCCAGCTGACCGCTGAAAATGCCGGTGTTCGGCTGGTGGCCGATAGCAATGAACACGCCCATCACGTCCAGATCTTCAGTTTTATCAGACTGGGTCGCTTTCAGGCGTACACCTGTCACGCCCATGTCATCACCCAGCACTTCTTCCAGGGTGCGATCTGTGTGCAGGACGATATTGCCGTTATGGACTTTGTCCATCAGGCGATCGATAAGAATTTTCTCGGCGCGGAAGGTGTCACGTCTGTGTACCAGATGCACTTCGGACGCGATGTTGGCCAGATACAGGGCTTCTTCTACTGCGGTATTACCACCGCCGACCACAGCAACTTTCTGGTTACGGTAGAAAAATCCGTCACAGGTGGCGCAGGCAGAGACACCGCGGCCCTGGAACGTTTGTTCGGAATCCAGACCGATATATTTTGCGGACGCACCGGTTGCAATGATCAATGCGTCGCAGGTGTATTCACCGTTATCGCCTTTCAGATGGAAAGGACGCTGGCTGAAATCGGTTTCGTTGATGTGATCGAAAATGATCTCAGTATTGAATTTTTCAGCATGCTCTTTCATGCGGTCCATCAGTGCCGGACCTGTCAGTCCTTCCGCGTCGCCAGGCCAGTTTTCAACTTCTGTCGTCGTGGTAAGCTGGCCGCCTTGCTGCATGCCAGTAATCATGACTGGATTGAGATTGGCACGGGCCGCGTAGACAGCTGCCGTATAACCGGCGGGGCCAGAACCTAGGATGAGTAGTTTACTGTGTTTTGCGTTACTCATTGTTTCTCCAGACTTAGTCAGCGTCACTTATCAATAAGGCATCGATTGTAGGGAAAATGCAGGCGTAAGGAAAGAGCAGACCATAGCTGTTCAGGAAACTCAACGAAAAAGCGCCGGAAACCAGGTTTTCAGCGCTAGGGGCAGCGAAATGTAACAGGCGCAGTTTAGTGCATGCTCAGGGCAACCGTCGGATCGGTATAGTGAAGGTTAAAGGCTTCAGCGACTTCGCGATATGTCACTTTACCGTGTATGACATTTAAACCGGCCAGAAAGCCGGGATCATCCCGTAACGCCTGCTTATAGCCTTTACCGGCCAGACTGATGATATACGGCAGCGTGGCATTGTTGAGCGCAAACGCCGAAGTTCGTGCCACCGCACCGGGCATATTGGCGACACAGTAGTGCACGACATTGTCTACTATGTAGGTTGGGTTGGTATGCGTGGTCGGATGAGAAGTTTCAAAACAGCCGCCCTGATCAATCGCCACATCAACAAGGCATGAACCGTGCTTCATAGCTTTAACGTGCCCGGCCGTGATGAGCTTAGGGGCAGCTGCACCGGGAATGAGCACCGCGCCGATAATCACATCGGTATCAGGCACCAGACGGTCAATCAGATCATCCGTCGAGTAAAGCAGCTTCACTTTGCCCTGAAACTCGCAGTCCAGCGCCCGTAACGTATCCAGGTTACGATCCAGCACAGTGACATCAGCACGCATCCCTACCGCCAGACGGGCGGCATTCGAACCCACAACACCACCGCCTAAAATGAGGACTTTGGCTGGCTCGACCCCGGGTACACCGCTGAGCAGCAAACCTCTGCCGCCACGGGTATTTTCCAGCGTTTGCGCAGCGGCCTGAACCGACATCCTGCCGGCTACTTCAGACATGGGCGCCAGTAAAGGAAGCCGGCCTTTATGGTCTTTTACCGTTTCATAAGCAATACAAATAGATTTGCTCTGAATCAGCTCTTTTGTCTGCTCAAAATCAGGGGCCAGATGTAGATAAGTGAATAGAATTTGCCCTTCGCGAAGCATGGCTCTTTCGACGGTCTGGGGTTCTTTTACTTTAATAATTAGCTCTGATCTGGTAAAAACTTCTGAAGCAGTCGAAAGAATCGTTGCTCCGGCAGATTGATAATCTGCATCGGACAACCCTATACCTGCTCCGGCCTGGGTTTCAATCAGTACCTGATGACCTAGCGAAACCAGTTCTCTGACGCTGCTGGTTACAAGGCCTACTCGGTATTCGTGGTCTTTGATTTCTTTAGGCACACCGATGATCATGCTGTGCTCCTTGATCTATGTAGCAGGGTTAGCTATGGACAAGGTTGAAATGACAGAGCTAATGGCAGTATAGTTTGACTAAAAGAGTATTTGATACTAAATAACTAGTAGATGTAGTATATTTTTTTACAAGGAAGTAAATAGGTGGAATAAAAAATGGTAGATACCAAAAAGAAACCCTCCAAGGAGTTGGATCGCATCGACCGCAACATTCTGAACGAACTTCAGAAGGACGGACGAATTTCAAACGTTGAGTTGTCTAAACGTGTTGGATTGTCTCCAACTCCTTGTCTGGAGCGTGTACGTCGCCTGGAGCGCCAGGGGTACATCAGCGGCTATACGGCGTTGCTGAACCCGCAATATCTGGACGCATCTCTGCTCGTTTTCGTTGAAATTACCCTTAATCGTGGTGCACCCGATGTCTTTGAGCAATTTAACCGTTCGGTTCAGGAGCTGGAAGATATTCAAGAGTGCCATCTGGTGTCGGGCGATTTCGACTACCTGTTAAAAACACGTGTATCGGATATGTCTGCATACCGTAAGCTGCTGGGTGAAACCCTGCTGCGCTTACCGGGTGTAAACGACACTCGTACATATGTTGTAATGGAAGAAGTGAAACAGACCAATAACCTGGTTATCAAAACGCGTTAATTGGCCCGGAGCCAGTCTGATTTCAATCAATACCAAGCGGCCTTGCGCCGCTTGTTTCGTTTTTGTGGCAGTTATACTGTTTTGTGTCTCAATTGCTGAAAAAGTCGGCATCCCATCATCTATTTGACATTGGGATGAATTATTTGTGTTATCAACAAACTACAATTACAGCTTGTATGGTGGAGCCAAGCGTGCTGCGGGAGTGCGCAAAGTGAGTGAAAGTGTCAACGGGCGTGCATTCTGTGTTGTTCACATCGTTTCCCTACTTTGCTCCCACATTTTCTCAGGCAGGTAACATTACCCGTTAAGTGGTATAAAATAGGCCACAACACCCAAGCCCCTTAAAGCGGCCTGGGTGATATATCAAACGCAAATTCAGCTGGGTCACCCACAGGACGTTGATTACCCCCGGCTTACAGTCAGTATTAGCAAGACCGGAGAGAGTTTTTGAGGAAAGTTAGAGGCAAAACTCAGCCTATACGCCTGTCAGGCGGACAGCGCCTGCTGGAAAGTTTTTTGATCATCGGTATTCTTGCCGCAGTGTATATCATGGTTGCCCTGGTCAGTTTTAACCCGGCCGATCCGTCCTGGTCGCAAACGGCCTGGCAGGGTACGGTGCAAAATAAAGCCGGCGCATTCGGTGCTATGGTGGCCGACACCGCCTTTTTCACTTTTGGCTCGCTGGCGTACCCTTTACCGCTTGTTATGCTGGGAGTGACCTGGGTGATGTTCCGTCGTCGTGGTGAACGGGAAGCGGCGGACTACATGATATACGGCACCCGCCTGTTAGGCTTGCTGTTACTGTTTCTGACCAGTTGTGGCCTTGCCGATCTGAACTTTGATGATATCTGGTACTTCTCCTCCGGTGGTGTTATCGGCGATGTCGTCGCCAATCTGACTCTGCCGCTGTTTAGCCTGCTTGGCACGACACTGGTTCTGATGTTTTTATGGGCGGTGGGTTTTACCCTGCTGACCGGCATTTCCTGGCTGCGCGTGGTGGATGGCATAGGTGAGACAACCTTAGGGATGTTAGGCTGGTTGCTCAACAGAGTCCGTGGCGAAAAGCCGCAGACACTGACGCCTTTTGCTGCTGATATTCCAGACGAAAGCCAGACAGCTTATGCCGCCAGGCTGACGCACAAGGACGAGACAGACATTGACGAGGATGACGTATTACTGCGTCGTCCAGAACGTATTGCCTATACTCCAACGCCGCTGGCCGACACACGGGTTTCGGATACGGCTGTTGAGAAACCGGCTCAGATCAATCAGGCTCGCCCTGAGGTTAAGCCTGCGCCGGCGCATGCGCCTGGGCAGTCAGAACCTGCCATTGTGATGCCAGAACGCAGCAAGCCCGCTGCAGCCTCCGCCAGTCAGCCGCTGGGTTCCAATCCGGATATCGCTGGCGTGACGATTGCGGACTTGCAGTCCCAGCTGGCTGAAAATGATGATTACAGCGTGTATGCCGCCGAGTCGGACAACGCCCAGGCCGACACTCTTACAGACAGTTATGAACAGCCGGGTCAGGACCAACTGAGCCAGCAGGACCCGTCCACTCATGACAGGGTGGATGAACCCGTTATCGGCGATCTGTCCCTGGTCGGGGAAGAGCCGGTGATGTCTGAGTACCAATCTGCGCCGGAGCAGGAGTACGCAGTTGCTGAACCTGATGAGGATATACCCTGGCAAGACGAACCCATGCCCGATACGGATATTGAGATCGGTGTCCGTGATGGTATGTCTGAACTGGAGCGTGCTGGCATAGCCTCAGAAACTGAGGACGAGGCTGAATACGCTGATGACCAAGAATCTGATGAAGATGCTTTTCAGCGCAAAATTCGCGAAGCGCAGCAGGCACAACAGCAGCAAGCCTACGCAGCGGGGCTGGATAATCCGTTCCTGATGAAAAAAGATGTCGATTTGCCTAAACCGACTTCACCGATGCCGACTTTGGATCTCCTGCAGCCGCCAACACAAAATGTGCAGCCAACCAGTGAAGAAGAATTAAAGAATACCGCCCGTTTGGTGGAATCTAAGCTGGCGGATTACAAAATTAAAGCCAAGGTGGTTGGGATTTATCCTGGCCCGGTGATCACGCGCTATGAGCTGGATCTGGCACCCGGTGTCAAAGTGAGCCGCATCTCAGGGCTGGCGAAAGATCTGGCCCGTGCTTTGTCTGCCTATGCAGTGCGCGTTGTGGAAGTGATCCCGGGCAAGCCTTATATCGGTCTGGAATTGCCGAACGAGAGCCGCGAAACGGTTTATATGTCTGAAGTGCTGGGCAGTGAGCGCTTTATGAACATGCGCGGTCCACTTCCTATCGTGCTGGGCTATGACATTGCCGGTGAGGCGGTTGCTGCTGATTTAAGTAAAATGCCTCACTTACTGGTGGCCGGTACCACAGGCTCTGGTAAATCTGTGGGTGTCAACGTGATGATCCTCAGCCTGCTTTACAAATGTAAGCCAGAGGATTGCCGTTTCATCATGATCGACCCGAAAATGCTGGAGCTGTCTATTTACGAAGGCATTCCGCATCTGCTGACCGAAGTCGTCACTGACATGAAAGACGCCGGTAATGCGCTTCGCTGGTGTGTGGGGGAAATGGAACGCCGCTACAAACTGATGGCCGCGGTAGGGGTGCGAAACCTGGCCGGTTATAATGCCAAGCTGAAAGAAGCTGCTGCCGCCGGTCACCCAATTCATGATCCGCTGTGGAAACCTGGCGATAGTATGGATGAACATCCACCGCTGTTGGAGAAAATGCCAAGTATTGTGGTCATAGTGGATGAGTTTGCCGATCTCATGATGGTGGTCGGCAAGAAAGTGGAAGAGCTGATCGCTCGTCTGGCGCAGAAAGCGCGAGCCTCTGGTATTCACCTGGTGCTGGCGACTCAGCGTCCGTCGGTGGATGTGATTACCGGTCTGATTAAGGCCAATATACCAAGCCGTATGGCGTTTACCGTCTCAACCAAGACAGACTCACGGACTATTCTGGATCAGGGTGGGGCAGAATCGTTGCTGGGCATGGGTGATATGTTGTATCTGCCGGCAGGTCAGAGTCACACCATACGTGTTCACGGTGCCTTTGCATCCGATGATGATGTCCATAATGTGGTGAACGACTGGAAAGCCCGGGGCAAACCCCAGTATATCGACGGAATTCTGAACTCAGACCAGGGGTCGGAAGCCATGTTGCCAGGGGAAACTTCATCCGGTGGTGAGGATGATCTTGATCAGCTCTTTGACCAGGTCGCTGCCTTTGTGGCAGAGAGCCGTCGCGGATCCGTTTCTGGCGTACAACGCCGTTTCAAAATTGGCTATAACCGCGCCGCCCGTATTGTAGAACAGCTGGAAGCACACGGTATTGTCAGTCCTCCGGGCCATAATGGTAACCGCGAAGTGCTGGCGCCGGCTCCGGCAGGAGATTGATGTATGATGAAAAATCAGCAAATAACAAAAACCATTCAGGGCGTGATTCTGGCCGCAGCACTGTTTCCAGTACTGGCATTAGCCAGTGCCCAGCAGGAGTTGAGTCAGCGTCTGAATAAAGTCGATGCCTTCAGTGCCACATTCACTCAGAAGGTCACCAGCCCTGAAGGGGATTTGCTGGTTGAGGGGCAGGGGAATGTTTCGGTTCAGCGCCCGAATTTGTTCAGATGGCATGCCGACACGCCGGATGAAAATCTGCTGGTGTCAGATGGCCGTACCCTCTGGTACTACACCCCTATGGTAGAGCAGGTAACGGCGATGAAACTGGACGATGCCACCGCGCAGACTCCTTTTGTTTTATTGATTCGCAACCAGAATCAGGATTGGGCGAAATACAACGTAGCCCAGACGGCTGATACGTTTACGCTGACGCCGAAAGACAGCGCTGCAGTGACCGGGAAGTTTGTGGTCACAGTCGGCCGGGATGGTCAGGTTCGCGGGTTTTCCGTTGAAGAGCAGGACGGTCAGCTCAGCCAGTTTCGCTTTGCCCGATTTACGCGTGGCAAGCAAGATCGTAAGCAATACAGCTTCACTCCCCCTCCGGGCGTAGAGCTGGACGATAAGCGCTGATTGCGTTAAAAACGAGAGAGTATTATTCAGGCGGTAGAGATACCGCCTTTTTCAGTGATGGATGGTCAGCGTGGATAACCTCAGCTTAAATTTTTCCTCGGATTTTCGCCCCTTGGCTGCGCGCATGCGTCCGCGTACGGTAGAAGAGTACATTGGCCAGCAACATATACTTGGCCAGGGGAAGCCTTTACGAAGAGCGCTGGAGGCCGGGCATCTACACTCCATGATTCTCTGGGGACCGCCCGGCACCGGCAAAACGACGCTGGCGGAAGTTGCGGCTCACTATGCCAATGCTGAAGTAGAGCGTGTATCGGCGGTGACCTCGGGCGTCAAAGATATTCGTGCTGCCATAGATAAAGCACGTCAGAATCAGCATGCCGGCCGGCGAACCATTCTGTTTGTCGATGAGGTGCACCGTTTCAATAAAAGCCAGCAGGATGCGTTTTTGCCGCATATTGAAGATGGCACTGTGACATTCATTGGCGCGACCACTGAAAATCCGTCTTTTGAGCTGAACAATGCACTGTTATCCCGCGCCCGGGTCTATAAGCTTAAGTCTCTGACGACAGACGACATACTGACAGTCATCAATCAGGCGATGGATGATGCAGAGCGCGGCATCAGGGACGACAGCCTGACCTTTGCTCCGGATGTGAAAGAAAACCTGGCGGCACTGGTTAATGGCGATGCGCGTATGGCACTGAACTACCTGGAGCTGCTGGCGGATATGGTAGAGGCGCATCAGGGCAGTAAAGTCATCACTTTAGCGCTGCTGGCTGAAGTCGCCGGTGAGAAGATCACCCGTTTTGATAACAAAGGCGATCTCTGGTACGACATGATTTCCGCGGTCCACAAGTCAATCCGCGGCTCCAGTCCGGATGGCGCCTTATACTGGTATGCGCGCATGCTACAGGCAGGTTGCGATCCCCTTTATGTCGCCCGCCGATTACTGGCCATAGCGTCTGAAGATGTCGGCAATGCCGACCCGCGTGGCATGCAAGTCGCGATTGCGGCCTGGGATTGTTTCACCCGGGTGGGCGCTTATGAAGGTGAAAGGGCGATCGCGCAAGCCATTGTGTATCTTGCTTCTGCACCCAAAAGTAATGCGGTCTACACTGCATTTAATCAGGCAAAAGCGGATGCGGCCAATCTGCCCGACTACGAAGTCCCTCCTCATCTGAGAAATGCACCAACCACACTGATGAAAGATCTGGGTTACGGTGCTGAGTATCGGTATGCCCATGATGAGCCTGGCGCGTATGCGGCAGGGGAGTGCTATCTGCCCCCTGAGCTACAGAGCAGGAAGTACTATCAGCCCTCAGAGCGTGGTTTAGAGAGTAAAATTGCTGAGAAGCTGGAATATCTGGCTTCCTTGGATGCAAAAAGCCCGCAGAAACGCTATCAATAATCAGGCTTTTTGGGTATCGTTTATCAACTTGCGTTAGTGATTCTAACGTATTCAGATTTCAACTTATTTAACCCGCGAACGGGTTAAATTTTGTGCAACATTCTATGACGAGCACAGGATTAGCATGCTAGATTCAAAACTTCTTCGAACTGAGCTGGACGCGACAGCAGAAAAATTAGCGCACCGTGGGTTTACCCTTGATGTAGAAACACTTCGTTCCCTGGAAGAGCAACGTAAGTCGATTCAGGTGAAAACGGAAGAACTGCAGTCCTTGCGTAATTCCCGCTCGAAGTTAATTGGTCAGCTGAAAGGCAAGGGCGAGCACGAAGAAGCCGATAAAGTCATGGCAGAGGTCGCTGGCCTGGGTTCTGAGCTGGATAACGCTAAAAAAGCGCTGGCTGAGATTCAGTCTCAGCTCAGCGACATTGAGCTGTCTATTCCGAATATAGCGGATGACTCCGCGCCAATCGGTAAAGATGAAGACGAGAACGTCGAAATTTCACGCTGGGGCGAACCTAAGACTTACGATTTTGCTGTGAAAGATCACGTTGATCTGGGCGAGATGGCTGAAGGTCTGGACTTTGCCAGCGCGGTAAAACTCTCTGGCTCCCGTTTCATCGTAATGAAGGGCCAGTTCGCCCGTCTGCACCGTGCATTGGCGCAGTTCATGCTCGATCTCCACACCCAGGAGCATGGCTATACCGAAATGTATGTCCCTTACCTGGTCAATCAAGACAGCCTGTACGGTACGGGCCAGCTGCCGAAATTCGGCGAAGATCTGTTCAATACCAAGCCTGCGACCGAAGAAGGCGTGGGTATGTCGCTGATCCCGACCGCGGAAGTGCCGCTGACCAATATGGTTCGCGATACCATAGTTGACGAAGCTGAACTGCCAATCAAGATGACGGCGCATACGCCTTGCTTCCGCTCTGAAGCCGGTTCTTATGGTCGTGATACCCGCGGCCTGATTCGTATGCACCAGTTTGATAAAGTGGAACTGGTTCAGATCACCCGTCCGGAAGATTCTATGGCGGCACTGGAAGAGCTGACCGGCCAGGCAGAGAAAGTACTGCAACTGCTGGAACTGCCTTACCGTAAAGTGATTCTCTGTACTGGTGATATGGGCTTTGGTGCGATGAAGACGTACGATCTGGAAGTCTGGCTGCCGGCGCAGAATACTTACCGTGAGATCTCTTCCTGCTCCAATGTGGGTGATTTCCAGGCACGCCGGATGCAGGCACGCTTCCGCCGTAAAGGCGAGAAGAAGCCTGAGCTGGTACATACTCTGAATGGCTCAGGTCTGGCGGTTGGCCGCACCATGGTCGCAGTGCTGGAAAACTATCAGCAGGCTGATGGCCGCATTGAGATCCCTGAAGTGCTGCGTCAGTACATGGGCGGTCTGACTCACATCGGTTAATCGCTGTGATGACAGTCAAATGAAAAACCCAGCCTGCGCGCTGGGTTTTTTTATGTCCTGTTACCTACTTTGACCGCTAGTTACCTTGACTGCTACCTGTTCTGGCCGCTGCGTCAGAGGCGGGGGCATTGTTATCAGGCTTGAAGCTTGAGTTCGGTTTGACCAGCAGCTTCAGATTCAGCCTGTTCCAGCAGGGGAAGCAGACTGGCGCTGATATCCAGCGGAAAATCTTCTATCGCCAGCGAATGAGCAATCTCAGTCAACTTGGCATCAAATAAATAGAAAATGTTATCCGACAAGCTGAGTGAGAACTTATACAGTGCCAGCCGGCATGCTTTGCTTGCACTGGCCGATTGCAGCAAAGTGGTCAGGTCATTCTCCAGCTGATCGGCCATTAGTGACGGCCCGGGTATTTTGAGCATCAGGTTCATTTGTCCCAATCGGCGTTGCAGCAAATGCAGATGCCTGCGCAGTAATACTTCCTGCTTGCTGTTACTGGGATGAAACACCGCCACCGTTGAGCGGAACTGGGCCAGGGTATCTAATGCGTTCAGTGTGACCGGCCAGAACTGCTGATACTGCTCGAACAGGGTGCTTTTGTCTGCAATGAGCAGGCTGGTGGTTAAGTGGTCATCAATCAGATACATAACATGGCGAATGTTTTTGCCATGACTGGCCTGGTTACGTGACATAGAATACTGCGGCCACTCAGTGCTTAACTGCTGCAAATGCTGAGTCAGAATCCGGTACATGGGTTTTTGCTCAAGCCCGGCCTGACTCAGCAGAGTATGGCTCAAACTCAGGATGGCATTCTGTTCAGGAAAAACCGGCAGGATTTCGCCTCGACTTTCTGTGAGTTGGCTTTTCATAAGATGGCTATGGGACAGACGCCTGTGCTGGCGCAGCAGTTGAATGAGCTGCCGAAGCCCAAGGATCTGATCGAAGTGTGCTTCAGTTTGTGCCTGCTGCTGTTTGTTGTAGAAATACCAAGCAGTGAGTGCCAGCACAGTCAGTGTTAAACCAAGAATAATCCACATATCGACTCCCTGAATGCCAGTAAATGGCATAAATACTTTGTTGATCCTCTTTGACGTTTTGATTCTGTTTCTGGGTCAGCTTGTTTAAGCCTGAGTTGCAGTTTCTTAACGACCTAGCCATAACGCAAAAAGCGAGCCAGATTTTTTAGCAGGTATCATTTTCTATCTATATGATTAAGTTGGAAAATTTTTTAAGGTGGCGTCATTGGTACACTTTAATTGCACTGTTTTGGTGCATTTAAAAACTTGCGATGCCACAGAATGAGGCAAGGAGAGAAATTGGTTGAGCAGATAAAAGAAGAGGCCCCGATATGGGGCCTCAGAGGTTACTATCCAGCTTTCGCATCAGGCTTTGTGCAGGTGCACTTCTTCGTCAGCTTCACCCGCTTCTGGATCGTTAAAGCGGCTGATATCTATCTCGTTTTCAGATTTACCCACAATACAGGTGACAACACTGTCGCCTGTGATGTTGACGGCAGTGCGAATCATATCCAGCAGGCGGTCAACACCCATGATGATAGCGATACCTTCTACCGGCAGTCCTACCTGATTCAATACCATCGCCAGCATGATCAGCCCGACACCAGGGACACCGGCGGTACCGATTGAGGCCAGCGTTGCTGTCATGATCACTGCCATGTAATCGCCCATGGTCAGGTCGATATTGAATGCCTGAGCAATAAAGGCAGTGGCCACACCTTGCATAATGGCGGTGCCATCCATGTTGATGGTCGCGCCCAATGGTACAGTGAATGAGGCCACTTTATTGCTGACACCCAGACGCTTGGTCGCCGTTTCCATCGTCACCGGGATGGTGGCATTGGAAGAGGCCGTTGAGAAGGCGAACATGATCGCATCTTCCATCTTCTTGAAGAAAACGAATGGGCTCAGGCCCGAGAACATTTTCAGCATCAGGCCGTAAGTGAACACGGCATGCAGAATCAGGGTACAACTCAGTACCAGGAAGTAGCCCATCAGGTTATAGATAGCATCCAAACCCAGACCGGTGAACAGTTTTGCCATCAGGAAGAATACACCGTATGGCGCGATGTGCATCAGCAATGCCACCAGCTTCATGATCACTTCGTTCAGATCGGCAAAGACGCCGGCAATGCGTTCACCCGCTTTACCTGCTGCACTGATGGCAATACCGAGCAGAATGGCAAATACGATGATCTGCAGCGTATTGCCCTGAGCCATGGAATTGATAGGGTTGGTCGGGAACATGCCAATGATCACTTCACCCAGTGAAGGTGCTTCCTTGGCTGCAAATGAGGTCGCGGCCGCCAGATCTGCACCTTCGCCAGGCTTAAACAGCGTGCCCATTGTCAGGGCAAGCGTAATAGCCACAGCCGTAGTGGTGAGATAGAAAGCCAGCGTTTTACCGCCAAGACGGCCAAGAGTGCTGATATCGCTCAGAGTGCTGGTACCGCATACCAGTGAGACGAAAACGAGTGGCACAACCAGCATCTTCAGGCTGGCAATAAAGATTGAGCCGCCTACTTCGAACAGGCCGTTCACTATGTAGTCCTGAACAAATGCCGTGTCAGCGAAAAGCGAGCGGATGATAAATCCAGTCAAAATACCCAGCACCATACCGAGAATGACTCGGGCGGTCAGGGACAGTTTTTTGTTTTGGGTTTTCATGAAAGAACACTCCTTATTATATGTGGCTCTGTTACTGATCCTCAGAGCGCGGAGCAGATTACCAGTTCCAGTTACAAACCCGCGATGTAAAATCAATGTCATGATTTAAAGCTTGTATGAGATCACACTTTATTGGGTTTGTTGTTAATAAAGCCTTATTCTTATTAACAAACCAGAAACCGTTTGATTGCTTTATATACTGATATAGCAAGCATTTTTTGGTTATATCGTCTGCTCTTTGCGATTTTGATGAAATCAAAAGCTGAGTGTGTAGGCTGTAGGTGCTGCTGAGAAGTGCATGATTGCGAGAGAGTCGCCGGCGGGTGAACGTGCGGAACAAGGGGAAATAAGGATAAAAAAAAAGGAGCGACTGCTCCTTTTTTCAGGTGTTTTTCTGTGAATCCGCTTTACATTACACGCATGCCAGGCTGGGCACCTTCATGAGGTTCCAGCAGCCATAGCTCTTTGCCGCCAGGACCGGCAGCCAGGATCATGCCTTCTGACATACCAAACTTCATTTTACGCGGTTTGAGGTTAGCCACGACAACCGTTAGCTTGCCGACCAGATCTTCCGGGTTATAGGCTGACTTAATGCCAGAGAAAACCTGACGGGTTTCGCCGCCGATATCGAGCTGGAATTTCAGTAGTTTGTCCGCTTTTGGCACAGACTCACAACTGATGATTTTTGCAATACGCAGATCCACTTTTGCAAAGTCATCGAACTCGATTTCATCCGCGATTGGTTCATCAACCAATGGACCCGCGGCGGGCTGGGTTGTTGCGGCTTTTTCAGCGGCAGCATCTTCTTTAGACGCCTCAACCATAGCTTCAATGTGTTTGCTGTCGATTCGGCTGAACAGGGCTTTGAACTTGGCAATCTCATGGCCTGTCAGTGGCTGTGCAATACCATCCCAGGTCAGGGTTTCATTGAGGAATCCTTCAACGCGCTCTGTCAGTTTTGGCATCACAGGTTTGAGGTAAGTCATCAGCACGCGGAACAGGTTAATACCGACAGAGCAGATTGACTGCAGTTCAGCATCTTTGCCTTCTTCTTTCGCTACAACCCAAGGTGCTTTCTCATCGACGTACTGGTTAGCTTTGTCAGCCAGGGCAGTAATTTCGCGGATGGCACGACCAAATTCACGGTTCTCATATAACTCGGCAATACGGTCAGACGCCGCCACGAATTCCTGGTACAGCGCCGGTTCTGCGAAGGTGTCGGCCAGTTTGCCATCGAAGCGTTTGGTAATGAAACCTGCGTTACGGGAAGCCAGGTTGACAATCTTGTTCACGACATCGCTGTTGACGCGTTGTGAGAAGTCTTCCAGATTCAGGTCGAGATCATCAATACGGTTGTTCAGTTTGGCGGCGTAGTAGTATCGCAGGCACTCAGGATCCAAATGTTCCAGATAAGTGCTGGCTTTGACAAATGTCCCCTTAGACTTGGACATTTTGGCACCGTTGACTGTGACATAGCCGTGAACAAAGACATTGCTCGGTTTGCGCAGACCGGCACCGTCCAGCATGGCTGGCCAGAACAGGCTGTGGAAATACACTATGTCTTTACCGATGAAATGGTAAAGCTCAGTGGAGCTGTCTTTGTTCCAGAACTCATCAAAGTTCAGATCGTCACGCTTGTCACACAGGTTTTTGAATGAACCCATGTAACCGATAGGCGCGTCCAGCCAGACATAAAAATACTTGCCGGTTTCGCCCGGGATTTCAAAGCCGAAGTATGGCGCATCACGGGAAATATCCCATTGCTGCAGTCCGCCATCGAACCATTCCTGCATTTTATTGGATGTTTCTTCCTGCAGTGCGCCGGACTTGGTCCACGCTTTTAACATGCTTTCAAACTGAGGCAGGTCAAAGAAGAAGTGCACTGAATCTTTCATTACAGGCGTGGCGCCAGAAACTGCAGATTTCGGGTTGATCAGATCCGTCGGGCTGTAAGTTTCACCACAGTTGTCACAGTTATCACCGTACTGATCGTCTGCTTTACATTTCGGGCAGGTGCCTTTGACAAAACGGTCCGGCAGAAACATTTCTTTCTCTGGATCGAACAGCTGAGAAATAGTGCGGCTGGTAATAAAACCGTTTTTCTTGAGTTCGTTATAGATGAAAGAAGACAGCTCGCGGTTCTCTTCAGAGTGCGTGCTGTGGTAGTTATCAAAGCTGATATCGAAGCCAGCAAAATCCGCCTGGTGCTCTTTGCTCACTTCGTCAATCATTTGCTCAGGCTCCATCCCCATCTGTTGGGCCTTAAGCATAATTGGCGTACCGTGCGCGTCGTCTGCACAGATGAAATGAACTTCGTTGCCGCGAAGGCGCTGATAGCGCACCCAGATATCCGCCTGGATATGCTCAAGCATGTGGCCAAGGTGGATAGAACCGTTAGCGTACGGCAGGGCGCAGGTCACCAGAATTTTTCTTGGGTTTGCAGCCATATTTCTCTATTCGCTCATGATGGGTAAAAAAGATAATAAGCCTTGAATAGTACCCCAAGGCAGGCCTGATTCATAGCCGAAATCACTGACAATTAGAGCGGTTTCAGACGCAAAGTGATAGGATAAAAACAGCGTATTACAACGAACAAAGCAGGTCTTTCTCATGGTGAATAATCCTAACAGTCCTTTTGCCGATAAAGCGGCATTGTGTGACTGGTTAAATCAGTTTACACATCCCTGGCTGGTACATGAGTGGGCGGATACTCCCGGTCTCGTCCACTGGCAAGGTGATCAGGCGGTGATCATCACGCTGCCTTTTGCCGCTTCGTCTGTGGCCGATGCCTTGACAGACTGGATTGCTGATCAGCAGGCTCAGCAGATTGCCACAGATCTGAACGTCAGTGTCAAAGTGCGGGTTACGCCGTTGGCCGCCAATGACAAGCCGCTATTGAAAGGCGTTAAGAATCTGCTGGTCGTCAGTTCGGCCAAAGGCGGCGTAGGCAAGTCGACGACAGCCGTGAATCTTGCGCTGGGATTACAGGCGCTGGGCGCCCGGGTCGGGCTGCTGGATGCCGATATCTATGGGCCATCTGTGCCTATGATGCTGGGCGCGGCAGATGAAAAACCGTCCTCACCGGACGGAAAAATGATGGCTCCGGTGGTGGCGCATGGCCTGTATACCAATTCTGTCGGCTACCTGGTGCCGGCCGATAATGCGACTGTGTGGCGCGGCCCGATGGCATCGAAAGCTCTGTCGCAGATCATGAATGAAACTCTGTGGCCGGAGCTGGACTATCTGGTGGTGGACATGCCGCCCGGCACGGGAGATATCCAGCTGACCATGGCGCAGCAAATGCCGGTCACCGGGGCTGTGGTGATCACCACCCCGCAGGATCTGGCCCTGGCTGATGCCATTAAGGGAGTAAATATGTTCAGTAAAGTGCATGTGCCCGTACTCGGCGTGGTGGAAAACATGAGCTATCACATATGCAGCGCCTGCGGTCACCATGAGGCGATTTTTGGTGCCGGAGGGGCGGAGAGAATGGCGCGGGACTACGCGATTCCTTTGCTGGCTCAGGTGCCACTGCATATTCAGATTCGTCAGGATATTGACCAAGGCACACCGACAGTGGCGTCATCACCTGACAGTGAGCAGGCTCAGGCTTATATAGAGTTAGCCGGGCGCGTAGCCAGCCGACTCTATTGGCATGGGCAACCTGTGGCAGAACAGATCAGTATTAAAACTCTATAATTGCAGTCAATGTAACTGTTCCAGCCTTGTTTGCCGTTGCATTTGCATAATGTTTTGAGCGCAAGATCGCATTTGCTCTGGTATCCAAGGCGTCAACTCCTTATAATCGTGCGGTTTAATTTTTACCTGCAGTATAGTGCTGTGCCGCTGAGTAGGGCCGGTTACTGAATTTGGGTAATAACCCGCTAGATATTCTTACAGGTGCTTTCTGATATGTCTGAACATTCACACCAATGCGTAATTATCGGGATTGCAGGCGCGTCTGCTTCCGGTAAAAGTTTGATTGCCAGAACGGTTTACAACGAACTTAGAGAAAAAGTTGGCGATCAACAGATCGGTGTTATTACGGAAGATTGTTACTATAACGATCAAAGTCACCTGAGTATGGATGAACGGGTAAAGACCAATTATGACCATCCCAATGCCCTTGACCATGATTTGCTTTGTGAGCACCTCGAAACCCTAATGCGTGGTGAAGCGGTGGAAGTGCCGCAGTATAGCTACAGCGAGCACACTCGCATGACGGAAACCACCTCGCTGACTCCAAAGAAGGTGATCATTCTGGAAGGTATCCTGCTGCTGACGGATCCCCGTTTACGTGACCTGATGCATGCAACTGTGTTCATGGATACCCCGCTGGATATCTGCCTGCTTCGCCGTTTGCAGCGCGATGTGGCAGAACGCGGCCGGACAATGTCATCGGTACTGCAGCAATATCAGAAAACCGTCCGCCCTATGTTTATGCAGTTCATTGAACCGTCGAAACAATATGCCGATATTATTGTGCCACGAGGCGGCAAGAACCGAATTGCTATCGATGTGTTAAAAGCGCATATTGCCCGCTTGCTTAAAGCGTAAGGTATGGCAAAGGCTGGCTCAGGTCAGCCTTTTTTGTCTCCTGAATTCGGTGTTGTAATAAAAGGCGTGACAACATGTCACGCAAGCGGCTGCAAAGATAGACCTGCTGCGAACAGGTCGTTATAGTGGCGGCAAACATTTCCGATAGTATTTATGATTTTTTGCCCTGGAGATAACCCGCAACATGAGACTTTGTGACAAGGACATCAAGGCCTATCTTGATGAAGGTAAGATCAGTATTGAGCCGCGCCCGTCAAATGATGTGATTAGCGGTCTGACAATCGATGTCACCTTAGGTAATAATTTCCGTATTTTTACTGACCACGGTGCGCCGTTTATCGATCTCTCCGGCAAAAAAGAAGATGTTGCGGCACAGCTCGAAAAAGTCATGAGTGATGAGATTGAAGTCGCCGATGGCGATGCCTTTTTCCTGCATCCGGGACAACTGGCGCTGGCGGTGACTCATGAATCTGTCACCTTACCGGATAACATTGTCGGCTGGCTGGACGGACGCTCTTCGCTGGCCCGTTTGGGTTTGATGGTACACGTCACAGCGCACCGTATCGACCCGGGCTGGGCTGGCAGGATTGTGCTGGAATTTTATAACAGTGGCCGGCTGCCGCTGGCACTGCGTCCGCACATGCCCATTGGTGCTCTGAGTTTTGAGGTGCTGTCAGGTTCTGCTGAGAAACCTTACAACAAGCGCGCCAATGCGAAATATCATAATCAGCAGGGTGCGGTTGCCAGCCGAATCAATGAAGACGAGAAGAAACATCGCTGATTTTTGTCAGAAGCGCATTAAATTGTAGTCAGAATGATAAGGTCACCTTAACGGTGGCCTTATTTTTTGCTTTAATAAATCAGGTATTTTGACATTTTTTGTTGGCATTTTTAGTGTGTCACAGGTCAATAAATGTTGTTCAACATGGCACACATTCCGAGGACAGAATGAAAAAAATTCTCTATGTACTGCTGGCGATCGTGCTGGTTGTGGTGGTGGCGATTGGCGTTCTGGTGACGCTGGTCGACCCGAACCAATTTAAGCCTTTGATTGCGGAACAGGTGAAAAAGGCCACGGGCCGTGATCTGGTTATTGAAGGCGATATCGGCTGGCGTTTTTTCCCGAGCGTGGGCTTTGCGATAGGCCGGACCGAGTTTCGTAATCCGGCAGGTTTTGATGAAGCTAACCTGGTTCAGTTCAACGAAGCGGGTGTGTCTGTGTCTGTACTGCCGTTGCTGTCCAACCGGCTGGAAATTGGTCAGGTCACGCTCAAAGATGCCCGTGTGTTTATTCAGACGCGCAAAGATGGCGTCAGTAATCTGGATGGCTTAGGTGGCGATAAAACGACCACAGACAGGGCGTCTGACTCCCGGGAAACTGAGGCACAGCCGACAGCGTCAGGTGAGGGTGAAGTGGTGGCCGAAGGCGAAACAGCAACCGGTGAGAAATGGGTGATCAGTCTGGCAGGCATAGCGCTTGAAAATGCCAGTGTCAGCCTGCGGGACGATCAGGCAGGTACTGTCACTGCGCTGGACTCGCTGAACATGAATTTGAGCCAATTTGCACCGGGTGAATGGGCGGATCTGAATTTTGATCTGGCGGGTCAAAACGGTGCGATGCGCTTCTCTGCCCAGGGCAAAACCAGCCTGCAGTTGGCGGAAAATCTGGATAACGCGGCGCTGAAAAACACCGAGCTCTCCGCCAGCATGACAGAAGCCGGCACTCAGCTGGATAATGTCACGGTGAAACTGGATGCCTTTAATTTGGGCGAGTGGAGTAACGTGACACTGTCAGCCAAAGGGCAGATCCCTGATCTTGCCTTTAATGCTGAGGGTAAAACCCGGATTAGGGTCAGCCAGGATAAGGCGAACATTTCGCTGCAGGCGCTGGATCTGAAATCAGATCTCGAAGGTGCCGCTCTGCCCCGGCCGACGATGAAAGTGGCCATGTCTGGCGATGCTGAATACGATCTCAAAGCCGCTATGGCGACCCTGAGCGGATTGACAGTGAAGGCGGATGAACTGGCGTTGAACGGCGACGCCTCTTTCAAACAGGCCGATATTCCGGTGATCCGTATTGCGCTCAGCAGTGAGGAGATCAATGTCGACAACTGGACCGGTGGCGACGCAGAGGCTGCAGCCAGTGAGGAGGCCAAACCGTCAGACACCTCAGGCACGGCTTCAGCACCGGCTGGCGATGCACCTGTCAGCGAACAGGAGCCTGATCTGTCGGTCTTGAAACAGCTCGATGTTGACGGCACTGTGAAGGTTAAGCGCTTTGTGGCGGCCAACGCCAGGCTGAGCAATGTTGATCTGGCGATAGCGGTTAAAAATGGCGTGTTTACTCTCAACAAATTCGCGGCAGATCTGTATGACGGGACAATATCCGCCACAGCCAGACTGGATGCGAACGGTTCATTGCCGGTGTACCAGATCAGCAATACCATTCAGGGTGTACAGGTGCAGCCTTTACTGGTCGATGTTGCCGAGAATGATATTCTGGCTGGCACGGGTAACATTGATGTCGAAGTGGCAGGCAAAGGCCTGGCAGAGTCGCGGCTCAAGAAGAAGCTGGATGGAACAATCGCCATCAATTTTGCCGATGGTGCGGTTAACGGGATCAATATTCCCAAGATGATCCGTGAAGCCAAGGCCAAACTGAAAGGCCAGTCTGATACTGTACAGGACGAGCCGAAAAAGACAGATTTCTCTGCGCTGACGGCGACCTTCATACTGAAGGACGGTAAAGCGGCGACCAATAATATGCATCTGGCTTCGCCTCTGCTGCGTGTCGATGGCAAAGGGAATACGGATCTGACCGAGCAGTCACTGGCGTTTCAGATTGACACCTCTGTGGTGGCCACCAGTAAAGGACAGGGCGGTAAATCGGTAGACGAAGTCGCGGATATCACAGTGCCGCTTGATATTACCGGGACCTGGCAGGCGCCAGATTATGCCATCAACTTTAAAGAGCTGGTGAAGCGGAACAGCGAGCTGGATAAGCGGGCGAAAGAACTGGAAGCAAAAGCCAAAAAAGAAGCCGACAGACTGGAAGAAAAGGCCAACAAGGAAGTGCAACGCGGTCTGGATAAATTGCTGGGCGACAAAGCCGGTGACGATAAAGTCAAAGAAGCTACGGATAAGTTGCTGAAAGGACTGTTTAACTAACGCGCAGTTTGCGTCAAACCAATGAGATCAGGGCCAGTCGGGTAAACCGCTGGCCTTTTTAGTGCCTGCCGCTATTTTGTTACTGATAATGTAGTTGGGCTATCTCTGACTGAGCGGTTTGGTACAATCAGCAAAAAACCATGGAGAGTGACCTTGGATTCAGTTACACAGGCGGCGTTGGGCGCTGCTGTTGCCGGCATGATAGCTGGCCGAAAAGCCTCACCCAAAGTGCTGGTGGCCGGTGCCATGCTGGGAACCTTGCCGGATCTGGATGTGTTGATCGATTATGGCGATCCTGTATCGGATATGGTGAAGCATCGCGGCTTCAGCCACTCTCTTTTTGTGCTGTTTCCGCTTTCGTTGTTACTGGCGTGGTGCTGGCACCGATGGCGGCCAGCCAGCTCATTCAGTTTCTTGCGGTTGTGGGGCTTGGTGGCGGCCTGCCTGATCACCCATCCCATTCTGGATGCCTTTACCGCTTACGGTACTCAGCTTTTGTGGCCTTTACCTGTCAGCGTGGCGGTGTCCAGTATCTTCATTATTGATCCGCTTTATACCCTGCCGCTGTTAGTGACGTTGCTGGCCGCGCTGCTGTGGCGTGATCGTATTGCCAGCCTGTGCAAAGCCGGTGTTATCCTGTCCAGTCTGTACCTGTTATGGTCAGTAGTGGCGATGCACATGATTGAGCAGAGAGTAGAAAATCAGGTGGCAGGCACGCCACTGGAAGGCAAGCCGGTTTTTGTTTCGCCAACGCCTTTTAATACCGTGTTATGGCGAATTGTGGTGTTAGGCGAGGATAGCTACTGGGAAGGGTTGTCGTCACTGCTGGATGGATCAGACACTGTAGACTTTCTTGAGAAAGCCCGTGGTCACTGGCCTCTGACCGACAAGCCTTCAACATTGCAGGCGCTTGAACGTTTTACCCGTCAGTTCATTCGCTATGAAGATAACGGCAGCCAGATCATCGCCACAGATCTGCGTCTGGGCATGGTGGATTATCTGCCGTTCCGGTTTGTGTTTGCCAGCCGGGAGAACCATGAAGACTGGCAATTCCCGCTGCCAGTGCAATTGAGCAGTCCAGCGGTGCGGATAAAACATTTACCTTCTTTGTGGCTGCGCCTGTTGGGCAGTCAGGATATTGATGCAGACCTCTGCCATGCGTCTGAGGCCTGTCATCATTCGGCGCTGCCGTCGTCCTGATTACCAGTCTACGCCTTTGCGGGCTTTAATACCGCTCTCAAAGGCGTGTTTGATGTTGCGAACTTCTGAAACGGTATCGGCCATGTCAGTCAGGCGACGGTGAGCCGCGCGGCCTGTTACCACCACGGATTGCTCCGGTGGGCGCTGCGCGATAGTGTCCAGCACCTCATCGATATCCAGATAGCCGTAAGTCAGCATGTAAGTCAGCTCGTCGAGCAATACCACGTCATAGCTGGCGTCTGTCAGCATTTTTTTGCATTCAGTCCAGGTGGTCTGCGCCGCGAGTGTATCGGCTTCTTTGTCTTGCGTGTCCCAGGTAAATCCTGTGCCCATGACAGCGAAAGTGACGTCGTGTTGTTCTAGCAGGTTCCGCTCGCCATTGTCCCAGGTGCCTTTGATAAACTGACCGACACCACATTTCTGACCATGACCGACCGCGCGGGCAATAGTGCCGAAACCAGAGGTGGATTTACCTTTACCGTTACCGGTAATGACCAGCAGGATGCCTTTTTCTGTCTGAGCTGCAGCCACTCGGGCATCGACTTCTTCTTTGACTTTTTGCTGCCGGGTTTTGTAACGATCCTGTTTATTGTGTTCGTCTGCCATAACTGCCTCTTTAAGTTGGCGTTCCTGCGGAATAGAAAAGAGATGATTGTGTTCGAGCAGAGCACAAGACGCAAGTGGGATTGGCGGTTTAATGACAACCTGAATCTCTCATTCCTTAGCCAATGGAGGAAAATAGGGATTGCTATACTTTTAGCGTGAACCCTAGCAGGTAAGGAAGGTGATGTTGTGAAATTCGTCCTTTTCGTCTTTTTCATTGTGTCGCTGGCAGTGAGTGGCTGTGCAAGAAACCCTTACGGTGATTCTTATGGCCGATCTCAGGCACAGCAGATCCAGCAAGTGAAATACGGCACTATTGTTCAGATTGATCCTGTGACCTTAGAAGGTGAGCAGAATGTGGTTGGCACCATAGCCGGTGCAGCTGTGGGCGGGATATTGGGCTCGAAAATCGGTGGCGGCAGCGGCTCAGACATTGCTGCCATCGGGGGTGGTTTGCTGGGTGGTTATGCCGGGAGTAAAGCCTCACAGAATCTGTCGGAAAGTAACGGTGTGAATCTGACGATTAAACTCGACTCAGGCGAAACCATAGCCATCGTCCAGGCTGTTGATCCTAATATGCTTTTTCGGGTGGGGCAGAAAGTCCGGATTAATGTCACCGGCAGAACTGCACGGGTAGTGCCTCAGTAGTCCATTCTTTAGCGCTGAGGCTTCACCGATAAATAGTCCTGTGGTTTAGCTTGCACGGGTAGAATTGGACAGGCCACTATCTTGTGGCCTGTCTGATGTTTCGGATGAGTCTGGCCAGTATTTATACCCTCGCGACAAGCTCGGTCATTCTTTGCAATTCTGTCAGCAAACCCGTGAGACCTTTTTTCATTGCGTCATTGGCTTCCAGCACGCCTTGGTCATTAATGTATTGGTTATAAAAGGCAATAGGCACGGAAGCAGACAGGGTAAGCGTACCGACGCCAGACAGCAGCAGCCGTAATGCCTGAGTTGAACGTAGCCCGCCGGACACCCCGCCATAACTGACAATACCGGTTGGCTTTCCAGCCCATTCTTTGGCCAGAAATTGAATGGCGTTGACTAATGCGGCAGGGGGAAAGTAGTCGTACTCCGGGGTCACAAAGAGAATGGTATCCGCAGCAGTGACGGCCTGGCTCCATTGCTTAGTATGAGCTTGGGTATATTTTTGCTGGGCAGGGTGATCAGGTTCGTCCAGTAAGGGCAAGTTCACTGTTTTCAGATCAGCAAATGCCACTTCAAACTGTCCTGCAGTTTCTGCTTCTTGTACTACCCACTCAGCAACTGGTAAGCCACCACGGTTAGGCCGGGTACTGCCGAAGATGATTAATAATTTTTTCATACTTTTTCCTTGAATACTGACACAGGCTAATAACGTCAATGTTCAAGTGTAGTGGTGATTCGCCGTGAATGACGAAGGGCAAAGCACTATTTGATGTCGTTGCAGTGCGATTTGAGGTAAGACTGGCAGTAAAGACTGACAGATATGCATCAGCCTTACCGGATGAAAATATCTATGTATGCCTTGGTGCAAACATGATGATACACATGCCCGTAATGGCGACAGACGCACCGAGCAAATCCCAAAACGTAGGGCGGATGCCATCAACCAACCATAGCCAGAATATGGCAGCGAAGATATAAACCCCGCCGTAGGCAGCGTATACCCGGCCGGACGCTGTGGGGTGCAAAGACAAAAGCCAGGCGAACAGCGCCAAGCAAATAGCAGCAGGGAACAACAGCCAAATGGATTTGCCTTCCCTCAACCATAAATAGGGAAGGTAGCAGCCAAGTATTTCTGCCAGTGCGGTGAATAAAAACAGCATCAGGGTTTTCAGTTCTGTCATGGGGCGTATTTTCAGTGTGTGGGTTTTCAGGCGCTATTTAACCATAATGGCTTCACTTCAGGGGGATTTACTGAAGCAGCAGATATTTTTCATTCGGTTTACTCAGGTTGCGCCTGATCCCGAACAGATTGGATAAAAAGGCATTTTTATTGACTAGGTCGAAAGGAGTGAATAGGATCACACTTTTTACACGCCATGGAGAGACAGATGTCAATTACGCCGCCTTAGCCGACAACCCACCCCTAATCTTTCTAACCTCTTGTTTACACAAATTTTTGAGAAATTTTATGATAGAAACGATAAAGCGCGATTGGTTATCCAATGTGCGTGGTGATGTATTGTCTGGGCTTGTAGTTGCACTGGCTCTTATTCCAGAAGCGATTGCTTTTTCCATTATTGCCGGCGTTGACCCGAAAGTCGGCCTGTATGCCTCATTCAGTATCGCGGTAATTATTGCGTTTACCGGAGGCCGTCCTGGCATGATTTCAGCGGCAACCGGTGCCATGGCGCTGCTGATGGTGACTCTGGTCAAAGAGCATGGTTTGCAGTATCTGCTGGCAGCCACAGTATTAACCGGTATCTTGCAAATCGCGGCCGGGTATCTGAAGTTGGGTGATTTAATGCGATTTGTTTCCCGTTCGGTCGTCACGGGATTTGTTAACGCATTAGCCATTTTGATCTTTATGGCCCAGTTACCTGAACTGACTGATGTAACCTGGCACGTTTATGCTCTGACGGCGGCCGGTTTGGGTATTATCTACCTGTTCCCTTATTTGCCTTATGTCGGCAAAGTTCTTCCATCGCCACTGGTGTGTATTCTTGTTATTACTGCAGTCACATTGACCTTTGGCATTGATATTCGCACTGTTGGCGACATGGGGCAATTGCCTGATACATTGCCTGTTTTCCTGTGGCCGGATGTTCCGCTGAACCTGGAAACCTTGCTGATTATCCTGCCTTATTCTGTTGGCCTGGCAGTTGTCGGTTTGCTGGAGTCCATGATGACAGCCACAATTGTGGATGATCTCACTGACACCAGCAGTGACAAAAACCGTGAGTGTAAAGGTCAGGGGGTTGCAAATATTGCCACGGGCTTCCTGGGCGGTATGGCTGGTTGTGCCATGATTGGTCAGTCGATTATCAACATCAAGTCCGGTGGTCGGGGCAGATTATCAACTTTTATCGCGGGTTTGTTCCTGCTGATTATGGTGGTTTTTCTCAGCGACTGGATCAAGCAGATCCCAATGGCAGCGCTGGTTGCTGTCATGATTATGGTGTCTATTGGTACTTTCTCCTGGTCTTCGATTAAAGATCTGAAATCACACCCGCTGTCTACCAATATTGTGATGGTCACCACCGTTGCTGTGGTCGTGGCAACACATAACCTCGCTATTGGTGTGTTTGTCGGTGTTCTGCTGGCAGCCTTGTTCTTTGCCAACAAGATCGGCCACTTTATGGTGGTGAAGAGTGATCTGGAACAAAATGGCGAAGCAAGAACTTATCGTGTTGTAGGACAAGTCTTTTTTGCCTCTTCAGATCAATTTTTAGCCTCTTTTGACTACAAGGAAGTGCTGGAGCGTGTCACTATTGATCTGTCATCGGCTCACTTCTGGGATATCACAGCCGTCTCATCGCTGGATAAAGTGGTCATTAAGTTCCGCCGCGAAGGTACTCAGGTGGATCTCATTGGCATGAATGAAGCAACAGCGACCATAGTTGATAAATTTGGTGTTCATGACAAGCCGGAAGAAGTTGAAAAACTGATGGGCGGCCATTAAGGAGATATCATGACGCAATATATTACCGCATGTATAGACGGCCAGCATTACTCGAAAGCCGTGGTGGACCTGGCAGCCTGGACAGCCAGGCGTTTGGATACGCCGCTAAAACTGCTGCACGTGCTGGATAAAGACAGGTATCAGGCTGATTCTCAGCTGTCCGGAACAATTGGTCTGGGCAGCCGTGAAGCGTTACTGAAAGAGCTCAGCGAGCTGGATGAAAAACGCTCCAAACTGGAAATACAGCACAGCAAAGCTTTGCTCAATGATCTGGAATCTCTGGTCACTGATACTGGCGTCCCTGCTGTGGTGAAACAGCAACTGCATGGGCATCTTGTCGAGACGTTACTGGAACTGGAACCGGAAATTCGGGTACTGGTGCTGGGTAAATCCGGCGAGTTACATCAGCAGGATGCCAAGGCGATTGGCTCGCAGCTGGAAAGTGTGGTGCGGGCATTTTCGACCCACACTCTGATTGCTAACGGCGATTTCAGTGAACCGGCTGAGTATCTGCTGGCGTTTGATGGCAGCGAAACCAGCCAGAAGCTGGTGCAGAAGGCCATTGATACACCATTACTCAAGGGGATGGCGTGCCACTTAGTGATGGTGGAAGATGCTGACAACAAACGCGACGCCTTTGAGTCTGCGGCCGGGACCCTGAGCAACGCAGGTATTAACGTTACTAAAGTGTGCCTGACGGGATCAGTAGGCAGTGCAATTTTGCAATATCAGCAGGAAAAATCGATTGGCATGATAGTGATGGGGGCTTATGGTCACTCTAAGCTGCGCCAGTTCTTTGTCGGCAGTAATACCACCCGGCTTCTGGTGGATGCCACTGTTCCTATGCTGTTAATCCGATAACGCAAAGAACATCAGAGACTCAGACAAAAAGGGAGCGATTTCGCTCCCTTTTTTGTCGCCTCTAAACCACCGCCTATGGCGGTGGTGATTGTTTGACCTCTGTGATCCGTCATGCGGCTGTGGTGGTTGTGGCAGCTCAGCGCAAACAACGACAGGCAGGACACAGATAGGCTGTGCTTGTTTGAATATTGCATTGACCTGGCAGGGATGCGTACTCTGTAATCAAGTGTAAAGATAACCTGATAATGATGAGGGAAATGGATGCCAGATAAGAGAAAACCGTCCGTGCTGTTAGTCTGCATGGGCAATATTTGCCGCTCGCCAACCGCAGAAGCTGTGTTGCGTGCTAAGGCAGTGAAAGCGGGCGTCGAGGTTGAGATCGATTCTGCAGGTACGATTGGGTATCACGAAGGAAAACGGCCGGACAGTCGTTCGCGTGCTGCCGGGGAAGCCAGAGGATACAGCTTTGAGGGGATTCGCGCCCGCCAGATAGTTGTCGGCGATTTCGAAAAGTTTGATTTAATTCTGGTTGCGGACAGGCAAAATTTGTCTGATCTGACAGCCATCTGTCCGGCAGAATATCTTTCTAAGCTGTCCTTGTTACTGGCCTTTGCGGATGCAGAGGAAGATGAAGTACCGGACCCGTACTATGGCGGCGAGGAGGGTTTCGAGCATGTGCTGGATTTAATCGAAGCTGCTGCGGACAGGATAGTTGCTGGTCTGAAACAAAGGTGATCTGGCGTGCACTGTAAGTGGCTCTGAGTTAAGTGGCCTGACTGGAGATGTACGTTAATCCGAAACACAGAAAGTAAAAAGCCATGCAAACGCATGGCTTTTTGTCTTTATTACTGCGTCAGAGTTACTCTTGTGTCTCTGAGGCTGCTTTGGTCATTGGCGCCGAAGCAACGTTAGTTGCTGTCTGACTACCTGCCTGACGGGCTTGAATCTGACTGGTACGTAATGGTGCAATCGCTACCGGTGTCGTATCCAGCACTTGCTGCGGAGCAGGTGCCTTAGTCATCGGAGACACGCTGTGAATCCCGCGGGGTGCGCTTGCCGTCACTTGCTGCTTAACGGCTGCTGTCACTTGGGCCATAACAGGCGGTTCAACGGTCTCTTGCGGACTGGCTTCTTCTGCCTGCTTTTCCGCAACAGTTTCTGCGACGGCTTCAGTGACAGTTTCTGCTACCAGAGGCACGGAAACGTCAGTGTCGGGAGCCGCGCTCTCAGAAACCTGGGTGGTTTCAGGTGCTTCAGCCACAGCTGCCGTTTCGGCTTGCTCAACGCGGGCTTGTACTGGCTCACTTTGCGCTGCAGGCTGACGAAGTGGCATGACTTTACCCATTGCCAGTTCCGGCATGGCCACACCGCTCAGTGATGCAGCTTGTGCCTCGGCGGATTGCTCAGCCTGTACTGCTGCTGCAAGGGTTTCAGTTTCTTCGGCGCTATCTTCTGCGGCGGTATCTTCTGCATGGACAGCTGGCTTGTCGTGACGAGGCCAGACTTTACCCATTGCCATTTCAGGAGACGCCACACCGGTAGTTGGACGACGCTTAGGACGCTCAACAATGGAGACCACGTTTTCCATTTCGCCCAGGCTGTCAGACACTTCTTCTACCGCATGGGTAATGGCATCAGAGACTGCCTGATCGACCTGGTCTTCATCCTGTTGAGGACGCGTATCGCGGATGCGGCGACGACGTTGACCGCTGGCACGCAGGTGTCGTGGTGAGCGGCGGTTACGGCGTTGACCTTCCTGACCTTCCTGAGCATCTGTTTCCGACTGCACATCGGCAGATTCTAGCTCAGCGGCAGAGTTGGCTTCTTTGGCCATTTCGATACCGACGTTCTTAACACGGCTTGGCGTCTTATCGCTGACCGCAGCAGGAGCTTGCTCTGTGTCACCGGCTGGCTGCAGCTCTGCAGATTCCAGGCGGATCTTCTTATGCAACTGGCGACGTTGACGGCGTTGTTTTACCTTCTCGGTCTTTGGTTGCTCAACGTTGTCGGTGGTCGCTTCAACGGTGTCAATTACCTCTGCCGTTTCAGCCTGTTGCTGCTTTTCCTTACGGCGTTGCTTTTGCACTTCATCGCGGCGTTGGCGTTTTTGCTCTTTGATTTCTTCATCAGCTATTGTGCGCGGTGCCGCCGCTTTCGCTGGCTTTTCAGCCTGGGCGTTACGGTCTTGCTTAGGACGCTCATTGCGACGACGCTGCTGACGCTGACCTTTTTCGCCAGCTTTCGCGTCGCGTGAATCGCGATCATCATCCTGACGGTTACGGCTCTGACCCTGACGGCTGCCGTCTTTGCCGCGGCGGTTATCACGACGGTTATCACGTCGGTTATCCTGGCGTACGGCAGGTGTAGTCTCTGGCTTTTCTGCAGGCTTCTCTTCAGCGGTGCTGCTAAAGAAGCTGGCAAGAGCGCTGAACAGTCGCTGGAACAGACCAGGCTTGCTTTCTGCTTTGGCCGTCGGCTCAGAGACTGCGGCAGGAGCAGGCTTAACAACCGGCGCTGGTGCTTTTGGCGCAGTAAATCCTTGCAGAATGGGCTCTTCACGCTTTTTGGTTGCACGCTCTGGTGCCGCTTCCGCTGCTTCTGTCTCACGTGTAGCTTCCAGCACTTGCGGAATGTGGTAAGACAAGGTGTCTTTTTCTTCGCCGGTACGTACACGCAGCACTTCAAAATGCGGTGTTTCAATATCAGCGTTAGGAACGATCACCACTCTTACATCGTGATATTTTTCGATGTGTTGTACAGAGCGACGTTTCTCGTTCAGCAGGTAGGACGCGACAGCAACCGGTACGATAGCCTGTACCTGAGAGCTGTTGTCTTTGAGTGCTTCTTCTTCAATTAGGCGAAGAATAGACAGAGACAGCGACTCGTTATCACGTACCACACCTGTACCTGTACAGCGTGGGCAGACATGGTGGCTGGCTTCAGCCAGAGAAGGACTTAAACGCTGACGTGACATTTCCAGCAGGCCGAAGCGGGAGATACGGCCGATTTGCACGCGGGCACGGTCCATTCGCACGGCTTCGCGCAGGCGGTTTTCCACTTCACGCTGGTGACGAACCGGGGTCATATCGATGAAGTCGATAACCACCAGGCCGCCTAAGTCGCGCAAACGCAGTTGACGGGCGATCTCGTCGGCCGCTTCCAGGTTGGTCTGCAGCGCGGTTTCTTCGATATCACCGCCTTTCGTGGCGCGGGCTGAGTTGATATCGATAGAAGTCAGAGCTTCTGTCGGGTCAATAACCACAGAACCACCGGAAGGCAGTCGCACTTCACGCTGGAAAGCCGATTCAATCTGGCTTTCAATCTGATAGTGGCTGAACAGCGGTACTTCGCCTTCGTAACGTTTTACTTTAGGCAGAAAATCAGGACGTATCAGTTTGATGTGATCGCGGGCGCGGTCGAAGATTTTCGGGCTGTCGATCAAAATCTCGCCAATATCACGGCGCAGATAGTCACGAATAGCACGGGCAATCACGTTACTTTCCTGATGGATCAGGAAAGGAGCAGGGTGGGCATCGGCGGCTTCTTTCACTGCACTCCAGTGATTGAGCAGTACGTTTAAATCCCACTCCAGTTCTTCAGCGGATTTGCCCACGCCAGCAGTACGTACGATCAGGCCCATGCCATCCGGTAGTTGCAGGGTGCTCAGTGCGGCTTTCAGTTGTGTGCGTTCTTCCCCTTCGATTCGGCGCGATATACCGCCGGCACGAGGGTTGTTTGGCATCAGTACCAGGTAACTTCCCGCCAGAGAGATAAAGGTTGTCAGCGCAGCCCCTTTGTTGCCGCGTTCTTCTTTATCCACTTGAACGATAACTTCCTGACCTTCTTTCAGCACTTCCTTAATATTAGGACGACCCTGATAGGTGTAGTTGGCTGGGAAGTAGTCGCGTGCAATTTCTTTCAGAGGGAGGAAACCGTGACGCTCGGCACCATAGTCGACGAAAGCGGCTTCAAGACTAGGTTCGATACGGGTAATGCGGCCTTTGTAGATATTTGCTTTCTTAGATTCGTGTCCTGGGCTTTCGATATCAAGATCGAATAGCTTTTGACCGTCCACTAATGCGACGCGCAACTCTTCCTTCTGAGTTGCGTTGATCAACATTCTTTTCATTCTGTGTACTCATTTATTGTCGTTGTTTTAGTGAGCCAATATTGGATTTTCTACCGATGCTGCCTGACCCCAAGTCTGATTTACGGTTGCAACCTCACGGTTGGATGTTTCAGGAGTGCTCTATGGCTACACGTATCTGCCAGCTGTACTTAAAGATGGTATAAGACCATTAAAAGTGGCTTTAAGACCCTACGGTACTCAGCCGGTAACACCGCGTCATCGCGGTTGTATCTCTAACACCGATAAAAAATCTGCAATCGGAACACTAATAATGACTCTGCATGACTTATCGTCTTACGCCTATTGCAGCGACGCCAAGCAGAGCAGGATAAAAAACATTCATCATGACGAAAATATGACCGTCATGGCACGGAAAGTGGGAAATTCCCCTGTTCCAGACTGCAATCATAGCAGGGTGACTTTTTTGCGGCAATCTGCTTTATAGCCGTGATAGAATCTTGAGCTATGAAAGATGACAAACCAAAAGTGCAATTCATCGCTATTGCTGATGATTTTGCCGGGCAAAGGATTGATAATTTTCTCCGTGCCCGACTGAAAAACGTGCCCAAAAGTATGATTTACCGGATTTTGCGTAAGGGTGAGGTGCGAGTAAACAAAAAACGGATAAAACCGGAGTACAAACTCCAGGAAGGGGATCTGGTGAGAGTACCGCCTGTGACCTTGCCAGAGAAAGAAGCAGCGGCACCTGTCAGCACTAAACTGGACAAAGTCGCTGAGCTGGAAAATTGCATCATTTACGAAGATGAGCACATGCTTATCCTCAATAAACCGTCAGGTACTGCTGTACACGGTGGCAGTGGCCTGAAATTTGGTGCCATCGAAGCACTGCGGGCGTTGCGCCCGGATGCGCGCTTTCTGGAGTTAGTACACAGGATAGACAGAGACACTTCAGGCATTTTGCTGATAGCAAAGAAACGTTCAGCCCTGCGTAAACTTCAGGAACAGTTCAGGCAGAAAACGGTTCAGAAATATTATTTTGCGTTAGTCATGGGGCAGTGGCCGAAAGAGTGCCGTAAAGTCACCGCTCCGCTGCTGAAAAACGAAGTCAACAGTATTGTTCGGGTTAATCCGAACGGTAAAGCGTCTGATACACGTTTTAAAGTACTGGAAAGTTTTACAGAGGCCACGCTGGTGCAGGCCAGTCCGGTCACAGGTCGTACGCACCAGATCCGTGTGCACTGTCAGTATACAGGTCACCCCATTGCCTGGGATGACAGATACGGTGACCCGCGTTTTGATGCGTATACCAAGACGGCCGGGCTGAGTCGTCTCTTTTTACATGCAGCGAATATTCAGTTTGAACACCCGCACTCGGGTGAGAAAGTGGAAATCAATGCGCCCATGGATGCCATGCTCAACAGAACGCTGGAGGCGCTTCGCCAGCGTTAATGCATTCAAAGGACGTCAATACCCTGTCGGGACAGCATCTCCCGTAAACTGATGAGGGGCAAACCGATCAGGGTATTGGGATCCCGGCCTTCAAGGCGGTCAAACAACGCGATACCTAAGCCTTCGCTTTTGAAGCTGCCGGCGCACTGTAATGGTTGTTCACGTTCAATATAACGTTGGATCTCAACCTGCGTCAGAGTGCGAAAATGCACGAGAAAGGGTTCACAGATGACGTCTCTGTTATCAGTCTGAGCGTTATAGACGCACAGGCCAGTATAAAAAGTGACTGTCTGACCGCTGGCGGCGGCGAGCTGGGCACAGGCCTGCTCTGCGGTATGAGGTTTACCCACTATCTTGCCGTTAATGACGCAGACCTGATCCGAGCCGATGATGATATGAGACGGATGTTCTGCCCGGCATGCTCGGGCTTTGGCTTCAGCCAGCCGTTTTACCAGTGTTTCAGCCGATTCATCAGGAAACGGTGTTTCATCAATATTGGGTGATGCGCAGTCGAACGGTAAACCGAACTTCTCCAGCAGACTGCGACGGAAGGGAGAAGTAGAAGCCAGAAGTAGCGGTTGTTTCATGATTTGACTCAATGTGTGTAGGTGTGTTCAGTGCGTTTTTACCCCCAGAGATTGGGGGAGCAATAAGCTGAAATCTACGCTAGTTTTAACTCAGAACCAACCTTATTATACCTGCCGTACCATGGACTTGGACTGGCAATGAAAACCCCTTGGGGGGAAATGGTCAAAAGCTGGGATTTCGGACACATTTCCTTTGACTCAAACCAATTAGAAGGCTAATATTCGCGCCCTATGCAAAAGGTAAAATTGCCGCTGACGGTAGATCCGGTCCGCGCTGCTCAAAAAAAGCTCGACTATGATGGCATCATCAAAGCCGAGCTTTTAGAGCGTCTGGCTGAATCGGCTTCCAGCGTTTTAAGTGATGCAAACGTCATCTTATCATTTGACTTTGACCAGCGTCATATCGCATTCATGCGTGGGCATGCTGATGTTGATGTGATGTTAACCTGCCAGCGATGTCAGGAAGAATTCCAACACCATTACAGTGTGGATTTCTGTTATAGTCCGCTCCTCAGACCCGAGGAAGCAGATGAGTTTCCGGAAGCTTATGAGCCGGCTGAAGTCGACGAAAATGGTGAGATCAATCTGCTTCAACTCATCGAAGATGAGCTGATTCTGGAGTTACCGCAAGTGCCAATGCATGATGAAGCTGACTGTTCAGTCACTGCATCAGGTATGAGCTTCGGTGAGATCCCTGTTGCTGATGAGCGTCCGAATCCGTTTGCAGTATTAAAAAACTTGAGTAAAAGTAATAAGGAGTAGGGTTAATGGCCGTACAAAAGAGCAAAAAATCACGTTCAGCACGTGGTATGCGTCGTTCACACGATGCACTGACTGGCGCTGCTGTATCTGTCGATCAGAACAGCGGTGAAACCCATCTGCGTCACCACGTGACTGCTGACGGTTTTTACCGTGGCCGCAAGGTTATCAACAAATAAGGTTGAACCTTGACTGGTCTAACCGTTGCACTTGATGCAATGGGTGGGGACTTCGGTCCTCAGGTAACAGTGCCTGCCGCCGTGCAGGCACTGTTACAATACCCGTCGCTAAATCTGCTCCTCTTCGGTGATCAAAGTGCAATCACCGCTCAACTCTCATCGCTCAATTCTACTCATCATCCCCGTCTGACTGTTGTCCATTGCGATCGTGCCATCGCTGATCACACTCGTCCGTCTCAAGCATTACGCCAAAGCCAGGGTTCGTCTATGCGGCGGGCATTGGATGCTGTGGCAGAAGGTGACGCGGATGCCTGTGTCAGTGCAGGGAATACCGGCGCTCTTATGGCATTGGCTCGCTATACGTTGAAGCAATTACCCGGCGTGGAGCGTCCTGCTTTAGTGTCCGCAATCCCCAGCCGCCGCGGTGGCAAAACATGGCTGCTGGATCTGGGTGCCAATGTATCTTGTGATGCTGATACTTTGTTTCAGTTTGCTGTGATGGGATCGGTACTGGCGGAGCAGGAAATGACGGGCAGGCCGCCCAAAGTGGCCCTGCTCAATATTGGTTCTGAAGAAATAAAAGGCAACGATCTTGTTAAACGCTGTGCATCTATGCTGAGCCGTTCGCCGGATGTACATTACATTGGCTATGTTGAAGGCAATGAACTGTATGACGGTAAAGCCGACGTGGTTGTCTGTGATGGTTTTGTCGGCAATGTTAGCCTGAAAACCAGCGAAGGGGTTGCTAATCTCTTTATAGAGAGCTTTAAACAGGCTGTCAGCCAGCATCCTATCAAGCGATTGATCGCTAAGTGGCTGTTTAGTGACCTGTTCCGTCAGATACAAAGCCTGAACCCCGACCAGTACAATGGCGCAAGTCTGTTAGGATTGCGCGGTATTGTCGTTAAAAGCCATGGAAGTGCTGACATTGCTGCTTTTACCAATGCAATTGGTGAAGCAGTACATGAAATCAAGCGGAAGATACCGGCAAAAATCAGTGACCGTTTGGAACACGTACTACTTGAGAGGCATTTTTAGTCTTCATGTATAGCAGAATATTAGGCACTGGCAGCTATCTGCCAGAGCAGGTTCGTACCAATGCGGATCTGGAGAAAATGGTGGATACCAGCGATGAGTGGATTGTCGCTCGCACTGGTATTCGTGAGCGTCGCATCGCGGCAGAAGAGGAAACAGTCGCAGTAATGGGGTATCACGCTGCAAGCCGTGCGATGGAAATGGCCGGTGTTGCGGCTGACGAGATTGATTTAATTATCGTTGCGACAACCTCAGCCAGCCATGCTTTTCCGTCTGCAGCCTGTCAGGTACAGGGCATGCTTGGCGTCAAAGGGTGCCCGGCATTTGATCTTGCGGCGGCCTGTTCCGGTTTTGTCTATGCCTTGAGTGTGGCGGATCAACACATCAAAACCGGTATGGCGAAGAAGGTTCTGGTTATCGGTGCGGATGCGCTGTCCCATAAGTGCGACCCGCAAGACCGTTCCACCATCATTTTATTTGGTGATGGTGCAGGGGCCGTTGTGCTGGGCGCCAGTGAAGAAGCCGGTATCATTTCTACCCATCTACATGCAGATGGCCATTTTGGCGGTTTGCTCAGTTTGGCTGTGCCTGAACACGGTGAGACATTTGATTGTAATAAATGGCTCTACATGGCAGGCAACGAAGTCTTCAAAGTGGCCGTCACTCAGCTGTCGAATCTGGTGACGGATACACTGGCCGCCAATAATATGGAAAAATCCGATTTGGACTGGCTGGTGCCGCATCAGGCCAATTTGCGCATTATTACGGCGACGGCGAAAAAGCTGTCAATGTCGATGGATCAGGTTGTCGTGACGCTGGATAAGCAAGGGAACACGTCAGCGGCAACGGTGCCGGCCGCGCTGGATGAAGCCGTACGAGACGGCCGCATCCAGCGGGGACAGACACTGTTGCTGGAAGCCTTTGGTGGTGGATTCACCTGGGGTTCGGCACTGGTGAAATTCTGATAGAACCGCACGTTTTTTACTATGAGGCACAGGCGGAATTAATCAATAGTCGCCTGATTACCGCATCATTGATGGCATCTTGGATGCCATTTCTCTTTGTATAAGGATTCTCGAATGTCTAAGTTCGCGATTGTTTTCCCTGGTCAGGGGTCTCAGGCTGTTGGCATGCTGGCTGAACTGGCTGAGCAGTATGAAAGCGTACAGCAAACTTTTGCACAAGCATCTGATGCCCTGGGTTATGACCTGTGGGCGCTGATTCAGAATGGCCCGGCCGAAGATCTGAACCAGACTCACCGCACTCAGCCTGCTCTTTTGGCGGCTTCGGTTGCTATCTGGCGTGTCTGGCAGCAAGAAGGGGGCGCACAGCCTGCTGTTCTGGCCGGCCATAGTCTGGGCGAATATTCTGCATTGGTTTGTGCTGGTGTGCTGGATTTTAGCGATGCTATTAAGCTGGTTGAGCTGCGCGGCCAACTGATGCAAGAAGCGGTACCAGCCGGTGTGGGTGCTATGTCGGCTATCATTGGTCTGGACAATGACGCTATTGCTAAAGCGTGCGAAGAAGCGGCTCAGGGCGAAGTGGTTGCACCGGTTAACTTTAATTCACCGGGTCAGGTTGTTATTGCAGGGCATAAAGCGGCAGTGGAACGTGCGAACGATCTGTGTAAAGCCGCAGGCGCGAAACGCGCACTGCCGTTGCCTGTGTCTGTACCGTCTCATTGCGCGTTAATGAAACCAGCTGCCGATAAACTGGCCGTGGCGCTTGAGTCAGTCACTTTCAATCCGCCGGTTATTCCAGTGATTAACAATGCGGACGTCGCGACTGAAACCGACCCGGCAGCGATCAAGCTGGCGCTGGTTAAACAGCTCTATGGCCCTGTGCGCTGGACAGAATCTGTCGAGCGTATGGCCGCTGAAGGTATCGAACTGCTGCTGGAAGTGGGGCCAGGCAAAGTGCTGACAGGTCTGACTAAGCGCATTGATAAATCGCTCAATGGCGCTGCTGTGAATGATCCAGCCAGCCTGGCAGCGGCTAAATAATCTGACGTTGTCGCGATAGCTGCTGGTCAGTACGCGGCAAACCGAATAATCAGCCTGTAAACAATGACAGGCTATATAAAGAGGAAAAAACATGAGCCTGGAAGGTAAAGTTGCTCTGGTCACCGGCGCAAGCCGTGGTATCGGCCGTGCGATCGCAGAAATCCTGGTTGAACGTGGTGCAACCGTAGTCGGCACTGCCACTTCTGAAAGTGGCGCGGAAGCGATTAGCGCTTACCTGGGTGATAAAGGTAAAGGTCTGGCACTGAATGTGACTTCTCCTGAGTCTATTGATGCAGTACTGAAGCAGATCAAAGAAGAATTTGGTGATGTTGATATTCTGGTGAACAACGCCGGTATTACGCGCGATAACCTGCTGATGCGAATGAAAGATGACGAATGGCAGGATATCATCAACACTAACCTGACCTCGATTTTCCGTCTGTCTAAAGCTGTGCTACGTTCAATGATGAAAAAGCGTTATGGGCGTATTATCAGCATTGGTTCTGTGGTCGGTACTATGGGTAATGCGGGTCAGGCAAACTATTCAGCGGCAAAAGCCGGTGTGATCGGTTTCACTAAATCCATGGCACGCGAAGTGGCTTCACGTGGTATCACAGTGAACGCTGTGGCACCTGGTTTCATTGAAACGGATATGACCAAAGCTCTGAATGATGAGCAACGTGCCTCTACGTTGTCTGCTGTGCCTGCGGGACGTTTAGGCGAGCCGCGTGAAATTGCAGCAGCTGTTGCATTTCTAGCCTCTGACGATGCTGGTTACGTTACAGGCGAAACCCTGCACGTTAATGGCGGCATGTACATGATTTAAGCAAAAAAGTTGAAATCTTTTTGGATGCAGGTCAAACTCACGTAGATTTGACGCAGAATCGTGGTTTGACCAGCACCCTGAGTGTTGCAACTTTTACAGTAATGAATAAACTACAGCAAATCGCAATAGCGAACTCTTGTTAAGGAAATAGATTAGTATGAGCAACATCGAAGAACGCGTAAAAAAAATCATCGTTGAGCAGCTGGGCGTAGATGAGTCTGAAGTAAAGAACGAAGCTTCTTTTGTTGACGATCTGGGTGCTGACTCTCTGGATACTGTTGAGCTGGTAATGGCTCTGGAAGAAGAATTCGACACAGAAATTCCAGATGAAGAAGCTGAGAAAATTACTACAGTTCAGGCAGCTATCGACTACGTTGTAAGCGCTTCTGCTGAGTAATCTCAAGAACACTTCCAGGCGGTCTCCATGACCGCCTGATTTTCATTTGTAAATCCTTATTTAATACTTCAGTTCCCGGAGAATAAATCGTGTCTAAGCGTCGCGTAGTTGTAACTGGCATGGGTATGCTGTCGCCGGTTGGCAATACTGTCGAATCTTCATGGAAAGCCTTGTTGGCAGGCCAGAGTGGTATCAGCAATATTGAGCACTTCGATGCGAGTGATTTTGCAACCCGTTTTGCTGGCATGGTCAAAGACTTCAATTGCGAAGATTACATGTCAAAGAAAGATGCCCGCAAAATGGATCTGTTCATCCAGTATGGCGTGGCTGCTGGTATTCAGGCGCTGAAAGACTCTGGTATTGAAGTCGGCGAAGACAACGCCAGTCGCTTTGGTGTTGCTATCGGTTCAGGTATTGGTGGTATTGGCCTGATTGAAGTCAACCATCAGGCAATGCTTGAGAAGGGTCCGCGTAAAATCAGCCCATTCTTTGTACCATCCACGATTGTCAACATGATTGCCGGTCATTTGTCTATCATGTATGGCCTGCGCGGTCCAAACATTGCAATTTCTACTGCCTGTACGACTGGCCTGCACAACATTGGTCACGCCGCCCGTATGATTGTATACGGAGATGCGGACATGATGCTGGCTGGTGGTGCAGAAAAAGCCTCAACACCGCTGGGTATGGGAGGCTTTGCTGCGGCGAAAGCGCTGTCTACCCGTAACGATGATCCTCAGGGCGCGTCTCGTCCTTGGGACAAAGATCGTGACGGTTTCGTCCTGGGTGACGGTGCCGGCATGATGGTGTTGGAAGAGTATGAGCACGCGAAAGCGCGCGGTGCCAAGATTTATGCTGAGCTGGTTGGCTTTGGTATGAGTGGTGATGCTTTTCACATGACCTCGCCAAGTGCTGATGGTTCTGGCGGTGCCCTGGCTATGGAAGCTGCTATTCGTGATGCTGCTATTTCGCAAGATCAGATTGGCTATGTGAATGCACACGGTACCTCTACACCGGCTGGTGACGTTGCTGAAACACTGGGCATTAAACGTGCCTTGGGTGCAGCGGCAGACAAGGTGCTTGTGTCTTCAACTAAGTCAATGACTGGTCACTTGCTGGGCGCAGCAGGTTCTGTGGAATCCATTATTACTGTTATGTCTCTGGTTGATCAGGCGGTACCGCCAACTATCAACCTGGAGAATCCAGACGAAGGTTGCGACCTGGATTATGTCCCGGGTGAAGCCCGTCAGGTTTCGATGGAGTACGCACTGTGTAACTCCTTCGGATTCGGCGGCACGAATGGCTCCTTGCTGTTCAAGAAAATCTAAGTCGATTCTGTTATGCTAGACGGCCCGGTCATCTAACCGGGCCGTTTTTTTATGGGGGTCGCAATGGTGTGGATCAACAGTGTTGCAAAGGGTTATGTGGAACAAGACACGGTCGATGTGTCTGCTCGTGCTTTGCAGTACGGCGACGGTTGTTTTACGACTGTGCTGGTTGAACACAGTGAACCCAGGCTTTGGCATCTGCACCTTGAACGCCTGCAAACGACCTTGAAAAGACTGGACATTGATGCTCCAGACTGGTCGCCCCTAACAGATAAGGTGATGTCTCTTGCCAGGGGATACCCTGAAAAAGGGGTTGTAAAAATACTTATCAGCCGGGGTACCGGAGGCCGAGGCTACAGCCCTGCAGGCTGCCATCAGACTCAGGTCATTATTTCCGACTTTACCTGGCCAGCCTTTTACGAGAAATGGCAGCAGGAAGGTATCGAGTTAGGAGTTTGTCAGCAGCGGCTCGGGCTTTCTCCCATGTTAGCCGGCTTAAAGCACCTGAACCGTTTGGAGCAGGTGCTGTTGAAGCAGGAAATTGAACGGAATGGCTGGCTTGATGCTGTAGTGCTAGATGCGAATGACCATGTGGCGGAAACCAGTGCCTCCAATATTTTCTGGCGTTGCGGCAATAGGCTATACACGCCAGCTTTGGATCTGGCTGGGGTGCATGGCTTAATGCGGGCGCACGTCTGTCAGCAGGCAAGCGATTTGGGCTATTGTCTTGAGTTTGTCAAAAGCCCGCTCGACACCTTGCTTTGCGCTGATGAAGTCTTTATTACTAATGCGTTGATGGCCCTGGTGCCGGTCACGAAAATCCAAATGAGAACGTACACTGAACACAGTGCGTTAAAAGCGATAATGAAGAGGTTGTACACGTGCTAAAGAAACTGGCATTGGTGTTTGTACTGCTGGGGGCCATCCTGGCAGGCGGTGCAGGCTGGACGTATGTGCAGGTAAGAGCAAGTATTGACCAGCCGCTGTTAAAAAATACTGAGCCATATCTCACGGTCAGACAGGGCTCCACTTTCCGAGGCTTACTTTACCAGCTGACTCAGATGGGGATGATCGCCGACTCTCCCTGGGCGCGCTGGATCGGGCGGATCGAACCGCAACTGGCTCAAATTAAAGCGGGCACGTATGCCATTGAGCAGGCACATACCCTGCGCGATATCCTGAGAACGGTGGCCTCGGGCAAAGAACACCAGTTTGCGATCACCTTACTGGAGGGCGGCCGTTTTTCCGACTGGCTGGCTGAGCTGGAAAATGCCCCAATGCTGAAGAACGACACTTCCCAGATGACAGAGCAGGATATCGCCAAAGCTATCGGCGCCGATGTCGATAAGCTGGAAGGGTATCTGTTACCTGAAACCTATCACTATACAGCGGGCACATCTGATCTGGCTTTGCTCAAGCGCGCTTATAAGCATATGACGGAGCTGCTTGATAATGCCTGGAAAGAGCGGGACGATTCGATTCCGCTCAATAATCCATACGAAGTCTTGATTATGGCTTCCATTATCGAGAAAGAAACGGCGGTTGATGAAGAGCGGGCTAAAGTGTCATCTGTCTTTATGAATCGTCTGCACAAAGGGATGCGTCTTCAAACGGATCCGACGGTGATTTATGGCTTAGGGGAGAAATTTGACGGCAATATTCGCAGAAAAGATTTGCGAACACCGACACCCTATAACACCTATACCATAGACGGCTTACCACCCACACCTATTGCTATGCCAAGCGCGGCCTCTGTGATTGCCGCGGTGAAACCTGCCCAGACAGGTTACTACTATTTTGTGGCCGACGGAAAAGGTGGCCATACTTTCTCAACAACATTAAGCGAGCATAATCGTGCTGTTCGCCATTATCTGAAGATATTAAAACAATAAATGAACGGAAAATTTATCGTCATCGAAGGCCTGGAAGGGGCGGGTAAAAGTACCGCGATTGCAACCGTGCTGGACACGCTCGCGGCACGGGGGATCACCGACATTCAGTCTACCCGCGAACCAGGCGGGACTCCCCTGGCAGAACAAATGCGAGCGCTGGTGAAAGAAGGGCACCCGGAAGAGCCATTAACAGATATGGCTGAGTTGTTGTTGCTGTATGCGGCGCGCAGCCAACTGGTAGAAAATGTTATTAAGCCTGCGCTGCGTGCAGGTCACTGGGTGGTGGGCGATCGTCATGATATGTCGTCGCAGGCTTACCAGGGCGGCGGCAGGGGATTTGACCCTGAGCTGATGTCTGGGATCAAAACCATGGTGCTTGGCGATTTTGAACCGGATCTGACCATTTACATGGACATTGACCCAGAGCTTGGTTTGTCACGGGCTCGGGGACGCGGGGCTTTGGATCGCATTGAAAAAATGGATCTGTCTTTCTTCGAACGAACCCGGGAGCGGTTTTTAGCGCTGTCACGTAATAACCGCAAAGTGGTGATTATTGATGCGTCCCAATCACTGGAAGCTGTGACGTCGGATATCCGCCAGCAGTTGAATGCCTGGCTGGCTCAGCAGGAGTCAGCATGAGTTACCCCTGGCTGACAACGGTCTGGCAGCAATGGCAGCAGCTTTTGAGTCAGGATCGTTTGCATCACGCCATGCTGTTGATTTCACCTGCCGGGTGCGCCGGGGACGTGTTGATACGCCAGCTGGCAAAAACTGTGCTCTGCCAGAACGGTGTTGAAGAGTCCTGTGGGATCTGCCACAGCTGCCAGTTGTTTGAAGCCGGTACCCACCCAGATTGTCACAGTATCAGTCCGCAGGATGGCAAAGCCATTGGCGTTGATATGGTTCGTCAGTGTAACCACTGGGCGTGGGAAACCTCCCAGCTTGGCGGTAAGCGTGTGGTACTGATTGAGCAGTCAGAGCATATGGGCGAGGCGGCGGCGAATGCCTTGCTGAAAACACTGGAAGAACCGCCGGCAAACTGCCAGTTCATCTTAACCGCCACTGAGCTGGATCGCTTACTGCCAACGATTAACAGCCGGTGTAACAAGTGGCGTCTGCCTCTGCCGCCTGAGCAGGATGCTAAGCGCTGGGTTGAACATAAACTGATGCAATCAATCAAACTGGAGGCTGTACGGCTTAACGGCAATGCGCCTCTGGCAGCCTTAGCGTTTATCGAGCAGGGACAGGATATCCGTCATCAGCATTTGCTGGCCGGCTTTCATCAGTTTCTGTCTCCCCCCCATAGTGGCCTGTTCAGTGTGGCTGACAGCTGCATGAAAGATGGCCACTCAAGCCTGAAATGGCTGAGCTATTTTCTGGTTGACTGCCTGAAAGTACAGCAAGGCGCTGAGCAGCACTTGATTCATTGTGAATCAGCACCTTTGGTCAGGCAAATCGCGGGGCAGCTGACCACGGTCACATTGCTGGCGCAAATAAAAGGGCTTAATGCCCTGATTCGGGAACTGGAAAGCCATCCTGGTCTGAATGATGAGTTGTTGATCTCTGACTGGTTGTCAGGCTTTATCAGTGCAACATAAATACACAGAAACGCGAGAGGATATTCAGGTGCTAGTAGATTCCCATTGCCACCTTGATAAATTGAATTACAACGAACTGCATACTGATGTTGCAGACGTACTGGCAAAAGCACAGGCTCGGGGAGTAGAGTATTTTCTGTCCGTCGGTGTCACCCTGAACAGTTTCCCTGCCATGATGGCGATGATTGCCCCTTTCGATAATGTGTTTGCATCTTGTGGGGTGCATCCGCTGGATATTGAAGCTGGCTTTGATTATGGCCTGCTGAGGCAATATGCCAGTGATGATAAAGTCGTCGCTATCGGTGAAACCGGGTTGGATTACCACTACCAACCTGAACTGGCCGAACAGCAACAGGATATTTTCCGTCAGCATATCCGTTTGGCGGTTGAGCTGAACAAGCCGTTGATCATTCACACCCGCATGGCGCGTGAAGATACCATTCGTATTCTGCGCGAAGAAGGCGCTGAGCGCTGTGGTGGTGTACTCCATTGCTTTACTGAAAGCCTGGAAATGGCAGAAGCGGCAATTGAGCTGGGCTTTTATATTTCCATTTCCGGAATTGTGACTTTTAATAAAGCTGCTGAACTGAAAGATGTGGTGAGTCGTTTACCTCTGGAGCGGCTATTGGTGGAAACAGATTCACCCTACTTAGCGCCTGTCCCTTATCGCGGTAAAGAAAATCAGCCTGCTTATGTTAAAGAAGTTGCAGAGTATATAGGCTTGCTGAAAGGGGTTTCTGCCGCTGAGGTTGCCAGAGTGTCGAGTGAAAACTTTTTCCGACTTTTTTCGCAGGCAAAACGCTAAAACGGATAAAAAAGGAGCTGAGGCTCCTTTTTTTCAAATAAATCCAATAGGTTTTATCCATTTATTTTAATTTTCCTCTCCTTTTTCAATCTCCCCCCAATCTTTACCTGTCATTCCATGAAATCTTCGTTCGTTACATAAAGAAACATGGGATACAAAAGTGAAATATAATTACATTCGGCCGTAATGCCAAATATTTGCATTAAGTATTTGATTTATAATTAAGTTGTTTGATTTTGATGTGTTTTTTGAGTTGATTGTTAATTGTGATCTATGCGTCAAACTGAAACTTACTTTCATCTTCGGTTGGCAATATTGATTGATGTCACGTTATATTTGGCGCCGCATTTTATACTTATGCCGAACAATAAAAATGAGCGGTGCTAGCATTATGACTACGGGGGTAGGTCGCTGGAAACCGCTGAAACAAAACAAACATCTCACTCAGGAGCACAATATGTTTAAGAACTTTTTTGCTAACCTGCAGAAGGTCGGTAAGGCGCTGATGCTGCCTGTATCGGTTCTGCCGGTAGCGGGTATTCTGTTAGGTGTGGGGGCTGCTAACTTCAGCTGGTTACCTGACGTAGTCTCTCACTTGATGGAACAGGCCGGTGGCTCGGTATTCGGTCAGATGGCACTGCTGTTTGCCGTTGGTGTGGCTCTGGGCTTTACGAAAAACGACGGTGTTGCCGGTCTGTCTGCCATCGTCGGTTACGGTATCATGGTTGCTACCCTGAAGGTGATGGCCGATGTCATGGGTGTCGCCAAGATTGAGACCGGTGTGCTGGGTGGTATCCTGGCCGGTGGTGTGGCGGCCTGGGCGTTCAACCGCTTCTTTAAGATCCAGTTACCGGAATACCTGGGCTTTTTTGCTGGTAAGCGTGCAGTGCCTATCATCACAGGTTTTCTGTCTATTGCGTTGGGTGTTGTGCTGTCGTTCATTTGGCCGCCAATCGGTTCAGCTATTGCCACATTCTCTGACTGGGCTGCCAACCAGAACCCAGTACTGGCGTTCGGTATCTACGGTGTCGTTGAGCGTTCTCTTATCCCATTTGGCCTGCACCACATCTGGAACGTTCCATTCTTCTATGAAGCGGGTTCTTGTGTGACCAATACTGGTGAAGCAGCACGTGGTATCATGACTTGTTTCCTGACTGCGGATGACGCTTCCCGTGCCGCAGGCAACGGTTTTGGTCAGCTTGCGGGTGGCTACCTGTTTAAGATGTTTGGTTTGCCTGCAGCAGCATTTGCTATCGCTCACTGTGCTAAACCTGAAAACCGCGCCAAGGTAATGGGTATCATGGCATCGGCTGCCCTGACATCTTTCCTGACCGGCATTACCGAACCTATTGAGTTCTCATTCCTGTTCATCGCGCCAGTCTTGTACGGGATTCACGCTTTGCTGGCTGGTCTGGCATATGTACTGACCAATGCTCTGGGTGTTGTACACGGCCATACCTTCTCGAACGGTTTCATCGACTTCATTGTTCAGATGCCTCGTGCAGAGAACGTGTGGACACTGGTGATTCTGGGTCTGTGTTATGCCGTACTGTACTACGTGGTATTCACTTTTGTTATCCGTACCCTGAATCTGAAAACACCGGGTCGTGAAGATGAAACGGCGGATGTTGAAACCGCAACGGGTTCTGAGCTGGCTGGTGAGCTGGTTGAAGCCTTCGGCGGTAAATCCAACATCACTAACCTCGATGCCTGTATTACACGTTTGCGTGTCAGCGTTGCAGACACCGATATCGTTGATCAGGACAAACTGAAACGTCTGGGTGCAGCCGGTGTGGTTGTAGTCTCTGGCGGTGTGCAAGCTATCTTCGGGACTAAGTCTGATAACTTGCGTACAGAAATGGATGAGTGGATTCGCAATCACGCTTAATTTGCGGTGACAGTTTTCCTTTAACCATAATCAAAGCCTGGCAGTTGCCAGGCTTTTTGTTGCCACTTCTAATCCACCGCCGATGGCGGCGGATTGTTACTATGGTTTAAAGCGACAGAAAAAACAGCATCAGCACTGGTACCAACAGGCTGAGAATGAATCCGCTGACTATTGCAATTGGGACGCAGCGAATACCGCCACAGTTTTGGATAATAGGTAAAGTGAAGTCCATTGCTGTTGCACCGGCATAGCCGATGGCTGTGTTGGGGAAGCGTGAAATCACGGCGGGTATCATGGTTAACGCAACCAGCTCCCGCAGCAGCTCATTCAAGAATGATGCGCCGCCGTATACAGGTCCAAGGCCATCACCCATCAAAATACCAGCCAGCGAATACCAGCCGAATCCTGAGGCCATCGCCAGGCCGTGATTCAGCGGAATATCCAGCAGCCAGGCGGCGAGCAACCCACCTGGTAAAGAGGTCGCAATAATCACTAAAGCGATCAGCATACCTTGCTTGTTGAGCAGGATCTGTCGCAGCGTCATGCCACTGTTGCGCAGCTGGATACCGATTAAAAACAGCAGCAGTAACAGAATGATTTCACTTGCCCGGTCAACCCAGCTCAAATCCATGTTCAGCAACAGACCAGCAATGAGCCCGACGGCGACGACCAATATCAGCTTGGCTGACTCCAGCAACATTTTGGCTTTGGGAAGCTGCTGGTGGCCATGCTCTGTTTTCAATGGATAGCGCTTATCAAGCAGCGGCAGTACCAGCAGGTTAGATGCGCTGATGCAGAGGAAGAAGGTGATTGTGTATAACAGGATCTGGCTGAGATTTTCTCCCAGATTGTCCAAACCGGCCAAGCTCAGTCCCATCAGTGACAGAATCACTAGCACCAGGCGTGATGTCTGCGCGTGAATAAACTGAAGTACTGAGTCTTTCCTGACCGGTATGAGGTAGCCAACGATAAGTGGCAGGAAAATAAAAAGCATTCCTGAAAACATGAGTATCCTTACAATACGTTGCCTGTTCTGGCGAAAAAAAGCACCCGGATACTGCATGGTTGGTGCAGTCCTGACAATGAACCTTTTTGTCAATGGGCTGTTAATGAAATCAGAAGCTTATCAGGCTGTTGAAGACAGGGTCAATAGAGCGCTGTGTGTCTACAGCGCTTAAGTGGAGGAGATCTGGCTGGAAGGGGCTTACTGATAGATTAAAAACCACTGCTGAGCAACACGTGGTTGATTTGGCTGTTAAATTCGTCATCGGGCAGATTGGTCAAAGTAAACATGACTTCTGCGCCAGCCAGATCCAGTTCAACTTCATGCTCGTCGATGGCGTCATCATCGTCTTTAAACAGTAACAAATGATTAGCCATGCGGGCGACATCCAGATAAGTGATGTCATCTTCTTTCTTGTGAGCAGGAAAAAAACGCTTATTACAGGCGACTTCAAGATAATCTTCGTCGAAGCCCCAGTGTTTCAGGATATCCAGACTGGATTTGTTACAGCAGTGTTCAAAGACGTATTTGGCAAAATTGATATCCAGAAAATTCCCGCTATCAAGGTAGTTTTGGTATTCATGTATCAGGCTGAATAAACCAATGTCGGCAAATAATCCGGCCAGCAGGGCTTTCTCTGGCTCAATTTTCAACTCTGGACGGTATTGCAGCAGGTTCTGGGTAATTAATGCCATAGAACCTGCCAGTTGCCTGGAACGGGTGGCGCTGTTTAATAACAGAGACTTGCATTCAATATCAAAGCTGCTGTGCAGTTTAATGTCCAAGACTGTTTTTGCTGTAATGATATCTCTGACACGGAAAATACCGAGCCGACTGACAGCGGTTTGAATATCGTGGCAGACAATGTTACGGCGATTAAACATCATGGTATTGGAGGTTTTTATCACAGTTGCGGCCATACCGGGGTCATTCAGCAATAAAGTGGCTGCATCACGAACGGTAGAGTCGTCTCTGTTACACAAGGTCTGCAGTTCTGTCAGGACGTCAGGAATAGGCGGTAGCTTCAGACGGTTTTCTTTGATCGCGTCCTTCACTAACGCGTGAAACTCTGATTGCAGGCCTGTCAAAATTTTGTCGTTTTCAGGTTTTAACCAGAAAAAAGATACATGCGGCATGAGGGAACGTTAACCTATGAGATTTTGCTTATTTTATCTTGGTCAGATGAGTTGAGTACACCAGACCAGGTGATTTTTGAGAACAATGTAAGGGTTAGTTGATATCGTCATCAAATAACTGGTTATTATCGAGTAGCTTGTGCAAAAAACGTGCAGTGAGGGCAGGGGAATCCTGAGCAATTAATAGCTGCTTATAGTGAACTTCGAGCGGTAGTGATTCAATCCAGCGTTGACATACCCAACTTAAGTCGTCGAATTCACTGATTGGATATAAGGCGCCAATTTCTGGCATAGTGGCGAAAAAGAGTTTCAGTTTGTCCACTAAGCACTGGTGTTTGTCTGTTAAAGGTGTTGGCGGCCATGCCCTGAATGGCAGGTAGTCAGCAATCAACAGGCGATCACTCTCATGCCTTACCGACAAAATCCGTATTTTCGTTTTACCTTCCACGACAATGCTGAGCAAACCGTTAGTTAACGCGTTAAAGTCCACCACCCGGACTTTGGTTGCGATGGCGGGAATGCGGGTAATGGTCTCGTCGTTCTCTTCTTCTTCACTGCGCATGCATAATGCAAAATCCCGCTGGCCTTCAATCGACTCTTTCAGCATACGCTGGTAACGCTGTTCGGTAATGGTAATTTCCAGTTTGCCTTCCGGTAACACATGGCTGGCAGAAGGAAACAGGGCAATATCAGGCATATCTCTTAATTCCTTTCTCCCTTTCTCTCTTAACCTTAGTCGTTATCACAGTGTAAAACGATCATCAGCATCGGATATGACACAGGATTTTTTATTATTACTTATTGATAAATGCCCATAGTTACCTGAATTTGCATTCAATTTTTCTTAAGAACTTGCTCTGAATCTCATTTTCATCTGTACTTTGTTTCATATGTGGAATTTAAAATTTCTGTGTGACATTGTTGCATATGATAGTTGGCGTTGGTTTTAGATCGACAAAGAAGAATAAATTTAGGACTTATGTTATGTCGATTACAAAAGAAACATTCATAAATTACCTGGATACCTTTGTACCGAATGAACAGCGTTCCATGTTTGGCGGGACAGGTATCTTCGTTCAGGGGGCCATGTATGCTCTGCTGTCGAATGAAAAGCTTTATATTCGTGGTGGAGAAATGCTGGATCAGCAACTGCTCGAATTGGGCTGCCACAAGTTCAAGCATGTGAAGCGCAGTACGGTGGCAGTCGTGAATTATTACGATATCTCACCTCTGTATGCATCCCGGTTATCGCTCTGTAATGAGCTGATTCAAAGCTCAATCGCGATAGCATTACAGGAAAAAACAGTCAAAGGAGCATCCCGTAACAAGCGGTTACGGGATCTGCCGAACTTGCGTTTGACCCTCGAAAGGATGATGAAAAAATCCGGTATCGATGATGTTGATATTTTTCATCAGATGGGGGCGGTGGATGCGTATCTGCAGGTAAAACAGACTCAGGGGAAAAATGTTGATCAGAAACTGTTGTGGATGTTTGCAGGAGCGATCGAAGGTTGCCATTGGACTTTGCTGAATGAATCACACAAAAGTGTGTTATTGCAGCAACTCGAACAGAAAAAGCAACATTACAAGCCCCCGCGTGGTGCTGAGCAACATCCTTGTGATTTTATCTAATTGATAACATATGAAAAGTGCTTATCCATGCCTTAAATCCAGAGGCTAACGGTAAAGCCTTTCGCAGAAAACAAATCCGGGTGTGTGCAAGCCGCCCGGATTTTTTATTTTCAGCGCAGCAATGCTCTGAGGCGGGGTCTCTGTCCTTGTCAGCGTCAACTATCTTTAATAGAGAAGATTCGGTTAACAAGATGCTGCTGTGAAGACATGAGAAATGAATGACCTGATCAGGATTGGGTGCATGGCCTATTGGCTGAGTTACGGTCCTGTATGGGCTGCGGGCTTCGCTGAACAGCGCGAGCAGTACAATGACTGCATACTGGAGTATGTTTCTGCCGCTGAGGAAGCGGCGGCAATTACCTGGCTAACCAATGCCTGTCGTGAACTGTATCTGGATAATATTCTGCTGACCGACAAAGACAAACAATACTATCAGTGCCTGCTCGAATTCATGCCGAAATCGAGCAGGCTTGAAGCCACATTGAGTATCAAGCAGGCCTGTCAGGACAGATACCGTTCTTTCTTACGCTGATCAGGCCTCTGAGCGTTTTGTCTGGCTGAGCAAAAACAACAAAGCGGCAGAGACGACCACAGATGGGCCCGCCGGGGTATCATAATGCCATGACAGTAACAGGCCCAGCATCACAGCAATGCAGCCCAGAATTGCGGCAATCACTGCCATACTTTCCGGGCTTTGTGCAAAGCGGCGCGCTGTGGCTGCCGGAATGATAAGCAAAGATGTGATAATCAGTGCGCCGACAAATTTCATCGCTACCGCAATCACCATACCGACCATCAACATCAGTAATAACCGCATCAGATCGACGTTAACCCCTTCAACCTGAGCCAGATCTTCGTTGACTGTCATCGACAGCAGCGGACGCCATAATGCAATCAAAGCGGCCATGACCAGCGCGCCACCACCGTAAATCCATACCAGATCATTGGTTGTCACCGCCAGCAAGTCACCAAAAAGATAAGCCATCAAATCAATGCGGACATGATCCATGAAACTGATTGCGACTAAGCCTAACGACAGCGCACTGTGAGCGAGAATGCCCAGTAACGTGTCAGTAGCGATATAACGCTGCTTTTGTAAACTGACCAGAATGACCGCCAGAGTCAGACAGCAGATCACCAAAGCGAGGTTGAGGTTGATATTAAACAAGAAGCCCAGTGCTATGCCCAGTAATGAGGCGTGGGACAGCGTATCACCGAAATAGGCCATTTTACGCCAGACAACAAAGGAGCCCAAAGGCCCGGCTAACATAGCGATGCCAATGCCGGCGGCAAAGGCGGGTAGCATAAATTCAAGCATTGTTTTTTCCGTGCTGGCATGGACCTACCAGGCTACCGCCCAGATCGTGTTCGTGATTGTGGTGATGGTGATACAGTGCAAGTTGCTCACTTTGCTGTGTGCCAAAGAGCGCAACATAAGAAGGGTGACAGGTGATCGACTCTGGTTCACCCGAACAGCAGACATGGTGCTGCAGGCAGATGACATGGTCGGTTTTAGCCATAACCAGATGAAGATCATGAGAAACCATCATTATCGCGCAGTTCAGCTTATCTCTGAGCGACTGAATTAAACTGTAGAGTTCGAGCTGACCGTTGACATCGACGCCCTGTACAGGCTCATCAAGCACCAGCAAGTCTGGATTTTGCAAAAGTGCGCGAGACAGTAGCACTCTTTGTGTTTCTCCTCCCGACAGGCTGTGCATATTACTGTGTATCAGGTGCGCGCTGCTCGCCAGCGCCAGCGCATCCAGACGTTGCTGGGCGCTGTAACGCCCGCCTAATGCCATAAAACGATCAACGGTAAGCGGCAGCGTGTCATTGAGCTGCAGTTTTTGTGGTACGTAGCCAATGCGTAGCCCCGGTGAGCGAATGACTCGGCCAGATGTGGGCTTGCGCAAGCCGGTAATGACTTTCACCAGCGTGGACTTGCCTGCCCCGTTCGGACCTATCAGAGTGGTGATCTGGCCGCGTTCAAGCTGGAGTGAAACCAGATCAAGAATGTGGCGGCCTGAAGCGTTAACAGTAACATTCTGAAGTTCTACCAAAGGTTTGGTGGACATTGTACTGGCCATAAATGGGTGTGAATCTCGTTGCTATCGGTTGGTGTTATATTATAACATTATCAAACTTCTTTTCATTGAATATTTTTAGGGTAGGTAGATGTTGCGTTTTCGAGCCTGGTACTTTGCGGCAATGGTGTTGGTACCCTTTGCGGTTTCAGCAAGCAATGTGCATGTTGTGACCACTGTACATCCGGTGAACCTGATTGTGCAGGAGCTGGTCGAAGGTGTCGGCCAGAGCGAAACTCTGTTGCCTGCCGGCAGCTCTCCCCATGACTATGCTTTACGTCCATCTGATGTGGAAAAGCTGAAAGCCGCGGATTTGGTGGTTTGGGTCGGGCCGGAGCTGGAATCTTTTCTGACCAAAATACTCAGTGGCCAGGAAAATGCGCTTTCACTGACCTCGCAAGAGACAATTACTTTCCGGGATTTTGAAGGCCATGAAGATCATGACGGTCACGAAAGTCATGAAAGTCACGAAAGTAATGGCGGTCACGAAGAGCATGAACATCATCATGATGGCATCGACCCGCACCTTTGGCTGGGCCCGGATCAGGCAATTCAGACTGCAAAAGTGATCAGCACTGCATTGATTGAACTGGATCCGTTGAATCGTGCGCAATATGAGGCTAACCTGTCCCGGTTCATTGTCAGTGTTAATGAAACTGTACAGAACCTGAAAGAGCAGCTCCAGCCTGTGCGTGATAATGGGTACTATGTTTTTCACGATGCCTATGGCTATTTTGAGGAAACGTTTGGGTTACATAATCTGGGACACTTTACGGTTTCACCGGATCGCCGCCCAGGTGCAAAAACCTTGATCGCTATCCGTAATACGCTAAAAAAGTCACAGGTTAAGTGTATTTTCAGGGAACCGCAGTTCTCACCTGCGGTCATTAACAGTGTCACAAATGGCAGTGACATCAAAATTGGAACCCTGGATCCCATGGCAACGGATATTGCCTCTGGCCAGGGAGGTTATGTTCGATTCCTGCAAGAACTCGGACGAAGTTTTACCGAATGTCTTAAATAAATAACAATGAAAATATTTACGGTTGCAGCCCGGCGGTTTTATCAGCTCCCCCGTCAACACCGAATTGCGCTTGCTTCTACATCACTTATCGTTGCGGCTGCCCTTATGTGGCAGCCTTCTGTCGTCCACTCTCCCTCTTACGGTTCGCGCAGCGAATCGGAACAGCGGCGTGAAGTCCCGCTGCTGTCAGAGGAGCTCTTGTCACTGTCCGAGCAAAACAGTGAACCGCTTGGTGTTGTGCTTGACCCGGAAGACCCGGACTTTCAGGTTCCCAAAGATGAGCTGGAACAACAGTTGGATCAAGCCACTGATGTTGCACATTCCCACAAAGTGTCTTCCGGTGAAACCTTAGGTGAAATTTTCACTCAGTATGCGCTGCCTATTTCAGATATGTACAAACTGATTGAGGCAGATAAATCGATCCAGTTTCTACGTGTCGGACAAAGTATTGGCTGGTCGCTGGATGAAGAAGGGCGGATCGGCGAACTGTCCATCGAACGCAGTGCGAAACTGACGGATACTTATACCCTGACCTCAAAGGGTTATGAGCATAAGGAAGTGGAGCGCACCGGTGAGTTTAAACCTGTACGTTTAACCGGACGTGTTTCCGGCAGCTTCTATCAGTCGGCCCGCTCTGCCGGTCTGTCACCGACGCAAATTCAGACCCTGGTCAAAGCGCTGCAGTGGCGGTTTGATTTAGGTAAAGAAGCCCGCAAGGGCGACCGCTTTGCGATTACGCTTGAACGTGAATTTATTGACGGAAAAGCGGTGGGTCAGGGTGAGGTGAAGGCTCTGTATTATATGAATCGTAATCAGGAACTGTTTGCCATGCGTTATGACGATGGTGAGTTTTATGACGAAGAAGGCCGAAGCCTGAACCGGGCGCTGAACCGATATCCGACTCAGAAACGTTTTCGGATCAGTTCATCGTTTAATCCCCATCGCAAGCATCCCGTCACCCACAGAGTCTCGCCACATAACGGTACTGATTTTGCAACGCCTGTCGGCACACCTGTGGTTGCGACAGGCGATGGCGTGGTAGTTAAAGCGCAAAAACATGCTTTGGCGGGTAATTTCATTATGATCAAGCATGGTCGGGAATACTCAACCCGCTACCTTCATCTGAGCAAGATACTGGTAAAAGTCGGTCAGAAAGTCCGTATGGGTGACAAAATCGCACTGAGTGGGAATACCGGACGTTCCACGGGACCGCATCTTCATTATGAGTTGCTGAAATACGGACGTGCAGTGAACGCCATGAAGGTACCGCTGCCTCAGGCTGAGCCTGTGCCTAATAAAACCCGGACCGATTATCGTAAACTGGCGAATCGGGAACGGCAGAACCTGCTGGCGGTTATGCCGGGGTAACAAAGAAAAAACGCATCGTTTGATGCGTTTTTTTACTTTATAGACTGTGTGTCGCACCGATGGGGCCTGGCCCTCGTGCGTGTAGTGCTGGAGTTATTAACGTCTCGGTCGCTGTTCGCTGAGCCATTTATGCTGGCGTAAAGCCGTTTACTTGGCCGAACAGTAATTGCAATCGTTCAACCAGTTGTTGTTGCTCATCTTCGCTGTGCAGGCTGCCGTCGGTATTTCCCCAGACAGGTCCTGGCCAGGCAATATCTGTCGTAAAGCGGGCGATATGATGGACATGAAGCTGCGGCACTAAATTGCCTAAGGCGCCGATGTTGATTTTATCGGGGCTGAAATAGGTCTCAAGCAGTTGGGCGGTTGAGCTGGATTCTACCATCAGCTGCTGTTGATCCACGGCAGACATATGGTGAATCTCACGTAATGCGTCATATCTGGGGACCAGAATCAACCAGGGACCAATGGCTTCTTTTGACAGCAGCACACGGCAAAGCGGTAAGTCGCCAATCCACTGAGTATCCGCGCTTAGTCTCGGATGAAGGGTGAAACTCATGGAAATATTCCTTCTTTCTATTAAGTGCTTCACAAGTCAGCTATCAGGCTACAACAAAAAGCCATCGCACCGAGCAAGCTCACCCTAGGATAAACTAGAACGTATAAGCACGAAAGCGGCTTAATTATCTCAGAGTTATTGTTATGAACAAGCAGGAGGAAACCATGGCAGAGTGTGAGGAGGTGCTTACCTATTGGTTCGGAAATCTCAAAGGGGAAGTTACCGAACAGGATAAACAGGCACTGTGGTTTAAAGGCGGGGATGCAGTAGACCGTGAAATCACCGAACGTTTCAGGGATCTGGTCAGCCGTGCTGGTCGGGGTGAATTGAATGCGTGGACAGAAACGCCTAAGGGGACGCTGGCGCTGATTATTTTGCTTGATCAGTTCAGTCGTAACATCTATCGGGGGTTGGCAGCCGCTTTCCGCTATGATTCATTGGCACAGGCCATATGTAAACGCGGACTGGCGAAGAATTTTGATCGTGCGTTAGCCCCTATTGAGAGAGTGTTCTTTTATTTGCCGTTAGAGCACTCAGAAGCATTGGAAGATCAGGAAGAGAGTGTGTTTCGTTTTGACCAATTGCGGCAGGAGGTCATGAAAGAGCATAAGCCAGAATTTGACGACTTCTATCAGTACGCTGTCAGTCATTTCCAGGTCATCAAAGATTTCGGCCGCTTTCCGCACCGCAATGCCGTTTGCGGCAGATTATCGACACAAGATGAGATCAGCTATCTGCATCATGGCCCGAGATACGGGCAGTAAATGGGTTATAAGACAGGCAGTACCCGGTTCCGGCCAAGATTTTTTGCCTGCAGCAGATACTTGTCGGCTCTGGCCAGCACTGCCAGACCGTTTTCTTTTCCTGTTTGTTCTGCAATGCCAAACGATGCAGTAATAGAGCTGACGGTATTTCCCGATTGTTTGTCCTGCACGGCAATGCCGGAGAGGGTTTTACGTAATTTTTCTGCTTTGTCTCTGCTTTGTTGCAGGTTAGTGCCAGGTAAGATAATAACGAACTCTTCGCCACCGTAGCGATAGGCCTGCATACCTTGCTCGCACCAGAATTGAAGGTGGCGGGCAACAGAGCAGAGTACTTTATCGCCCATTAAATGGCCAAATTCATCATTGAAGGTTTTAAAGTTATCAATATCCAGCAAGACCAGACTGAAAGGTGTGCCGTGCTGGATACAACTGCTGAGGTCTTGCTGAAAGGCGCGTCGGTTGAGTAGTCCGGTCAAGGGATCTTCGTTGGCACATTTGAGGCTGTCTTTCAGAGCTTTTCTCAGATTCTCAATTTCTTTATTAGCGTTTTTCAGTTGCTGGTTCATAAGCGTACTGGATTGATGCATGTGTCTGGATTCATCCAGTAATTCTTGTACCAAATCATTGGCTTCGTGCACGTTGACACCCTGATCGGCTTTCTGGCTCAGCCGCTGGCAGGTCCGGGATAACGCTTGATGGAATGCCTGCGTTTCTTTTTGAGATCCGTTCATGGTGTGGCAAAGTTCATCCATGATGGCTTGCAGGCTATGGCTTACCTGCCCTTGCTCACTGGCAGGGTGATGAGCCAGATGGGTTCGGTAAAGCGAATCACTCAGGCTGGGAGGACAATGCCCGTATTGCGCTAAACTCTGGTCTATGGCCTGAGTGAGAATCGGATTCTGATTCGTGGTATAGCTGTACCACAGTGCGTAATTCACCGGTGTCGTCGGGACTTTATGCTTGATCATCAGTGGAATGGCTTTACGCAAGGTTTGAGTTGACGTGAGAAATTCGTCAGTCATACCGTCGTCGGTTTCGTGTGAGTCATTGAGGCTCATTGCAACATTCCATGTAACAGAAAAAGGCCGGTATCCAAAAATTTGTGCAAAAAAAAAGCCTTCTAAGGATACCTCAGAAGGCTGTGCATGTTTAGCTTTGCTTAATTAGATAAATGTGATATTCTGCCAGATTACATACGTTCCAGTGTGTCAATACCCAGTAAATCCAGACCTTGTTTGATGGTTTTCGCTGTCAGCAGCGCCAGTTTCAGACGGCTGTGCTTGACCGGTTCATCGGCATTCAGAATCGGGCAGGCTTCATAGAAGCTGGAGAAATTCCCCGCCAGCTCAAACAGGTAGCTGCACATAACATGCGGATGGCCTTCACGGGCCACGGTTTCCACGGCTTCTTCAAATTGCAGCAGTTTTGACAGCAGCACTTGCTCTTTCTCGCCATTGATCACAACTGGGTGTGTCAGCTCACTTTCGTTCAGGCCTGCGCGTTTAAATACAGAAATGACACGGGTGTAGGCGTATTGCATGTAAGGTGCTGTATTGCCTTCGAAGGCCAGCATGTTCTCCCAGTCGAACACGTAATCTGTGGTACGGTGTTTGGACAGATCAGCATACTTCACCGCGGCCATGGCGACGGTCGATGCAATCTTGGTTTTCTCAGCCGCATCCAGCTCAGGGTTCTTCTCTTCGATCAGTACCTTAGCGCGTGATTCTGCTTCATCCAGCAGATCAGCCAGACGAACGGTACCGCCAGAGCGTGTTTTGAACGGACGACCGTCTTTACCCAGCATCATACCGAAAGCGTGGTGCTCCAGCGACACATCGTCAGGGATGTAACCTGCTTTGCGGACAATCGTCCATGCCTGCATCAGGTGTTGGTGCTGGCGTGAATCGATAAAGTAAAGCACCCGGTTGGCATTGAAATGCTCGTAGCGGTATTTCGCACAGGCAATATCCGTGGTTGTGTACAGGAAACCGCCGTCACGTTTCTGGATGATAACCCCCATAGGCTCACCATCTTTGTTTTTGAACTCATCCAGGAAAACAACCTGAGCGCCATCGTCTTCTACGGCCAGCCCCTTCGCTTTCAGATCGGCGACAATCCCTGCCAGCATATCGTTGTACATGGACTCGCCCATCACATTGTCACGGGTCAGGGATACATTCAGACGATCATAGTTATACTGGTTTTGCTCCATGGTCACGTCGACCAGTTTCTTCCACATATCAGCACAGTACTGATCGCCACTTTGCAGCTTCACTACATAGTTACGGGCGCGTTCTGCAAAGGCTTCATCTTCATCGTACAGTTTTTTCGACTCACGATAAAAAGCTTCCAGATCAGCCAGTTCCATAGAAATCTCGCCAGATTCTTGCTGAACACGTTCCAGGTTGGCAATCAACATGCCGAACTGAGTTCCCCAGTCGCCTATGTGGTTGGCGCGAATGACGTTATGTCCCAGAAACTCCAGTGTACGAACCACAGCATCACCAATGATGGTGGAGCGCAGGTGACCAACGTGCATTTCTTTGGCAACATTGGGTGCTGAATAGTCGACAACGATATTTTGTTTTTCCTGCGTGGCCACACCCAGGCGGGCATCAGTCAGTGCCGCTTCTGCACGCTCGGCCAGCCAGGTTTTATTCAGAAAGATGTTAATGAAACCAGGACCGGCGATCTCGACTTTCTCTGCGATATCGCCCAGATCGAGTTGATCGATGACTTTTTGTGCAAACTCGCGCGGGTTAGCTCCCAGTTTTTTCGCAACACCCATCACACCGTTGGCCTGGTAATCACCGAACTGTGCTTTGGCTGACTGACGAACAGCTGCCGGGCTGCCTGCCGGGGCACCGGCCGCTTCGAGCGCCAGGGAAACTTTATCGTTAATGAGTGCTTGAATGTTCACACGTCTATCCTTTAAATCGGTCTGTAGCCTGACAGGCAGGCAAAAGTCTTGGGTATTCAATAAGCTATGCAGTTACGTCTTACACCTGAATCGGTCAGAAGCGTGGTCAGCAATACACCAGAAAAGGTGAAAACAACCCTGTCTGATGTTTTTAAAAAGGTCATCCGGGTAGTGCTGACGGGAGCTTGCTGGCTGCAAAGGCGGCTGCATGGATACTAAAAATAGTTAGCCGTAATAATACCCATAAACACAGGGCAGTTGGCAAGGTGAAAAGGTGATAGGAGCTGAAATTTTTCTCATTGCTATGGCTGGCTGAAGGCTTGTTGCTCAAGGCTTTTGCTGGCAAAGATTCTGTGGATAATGGGTGACCTGAGATCAGTGAGGAGAAATCACATGCAAGATTTACAGCAGGCAAATCTGCAACCGGAGCAGATGCTGGCACAATTACCTGAATTTATGGGTAAAATTGAGAGGCTTGCTGAACTACTGGGGTTGGATCTTTCAGCCTGTCAGGCAGACCACATTGCCCTGCGCGTAAATAGTACTGCGTTAGCGACGGCATTGCATCAGGCATGGCTGGCATACGGTGAAGAGTGGTCAACCAATGTGATCAATGGTCGTCCTATTGTTGTGATTGGTTTTCATCAGCCTGTGCAAGCGGGCCAATGGCAGATTGAAGCACTGGAGCTGCCTTACCCGGGCGATAAAGCATACCCGGTTCAGGGGTGGGAGCATGTTGAATTTGTGGTGCCTTGTCAGGCGTCCACCACAGAGGAATTAAAAGTGGTTCTGGATGCGCGTTTTCCCGGATTGGACTGGGACAACTTGAAGCAAGCCGGTATTGATGTGAAAGCAAGTTCACCGGCAGGAGAGAAAGAGCGGCTGGCTAACCCGACCTTTGCGTTTAAGAAGGACGGGGTATGCATTAAGCTGCACCCGTGTTCGCTGAAAGCTGTGATTGAGAGTGAAGGCTGATCTGAGCCATAAAGCCAGGGCGGAGAAGCGATGAACACTTTTCCGCCACAGGTTTACAGCACCACGGTGCGATTGCCGTAAACGAACACCTTGTCTTCTACTACCAGGCTGAGTGCCTTGCTCAGAACAGATTTTTCGACATCACGTCCTGAACGGGCCATGTCTTCTGCACTGTAGTTATGATCAACCGGAATGACGTTCTGGGTAATGATAGGGCCTTCATCCAAATCATTGGTGACGAAGTGGGCCGTGGCACCAATGATTTTCACCCCGCGTTCATAGGCTTGCAAGTAAGGTTTCGCGCCAATAAATGCCGGAAGGAAACTGTGATGAATATTGATAATCCGGTGCGGAAACTGAGCGACAAAACCAGGCGTCAGAATACGCATGTATTTTGCCAGCACCACATAATCGGGTGAATACTGGTTTACACAGTCAAGTAATTTGGCTTCATGCTCTTCACGACTTAAACCTTCATGGCAGACATGGTGGAAGGGGATATCAAACTTTTCCACCAGGCCAGCCAGTTTGTTGTAGTTACCAACGACAGCTGCAATGTCAATATCCAGTGTGCCGTCATAGGCTTTTACCAGGATATCGCCCAGGCAGTGTGCTTCTTTGGTCACCATAATCACGACTTTCTTGCGAGCAGAGCTCACCAGACGGCGGTGGCTGCCTTCAGGCAGGGCGCGATCCAGATCGAACAGAAAGGTTTCATCGTTAAACACCCCTTCCAGCTCAGTACGCATAAAGAACTGCCGATGGCGGTGATCGACAAACTCTTTGTTGTGGATAATGTTGAGCTGGTGTTTGTAGCAGATGTTGGTGATCTTAGAAATCAATCCCATGGCATCCGGGCAATCGGTGAGCAGGGTTTTCTTTTCCATGGTGTCCTTATGTTGCGTGCATATATGTATTAGTTGTGTCATTAATTTTTTACATGGCTTTGATTTCGACGTCAAAAGATTTTGTGATCTGACTCAATAATTTTTCCTGGCAACTGCCGCTGGCTGTTACGGGGTAATCTTGGCATAATCCCGAAAGATACTGGATAAATAACCAATAGATTGGCTTTCATGATTGCAAAATTCTTTCAACCCGGCGGTGCATTGGAAAAGGCGATACCTGGCTTTCAGGCACGTCAGCCACAGATTGATATGGCAGAAGCGGTCGGGCGGGCAATTAAACACCAGCAGCAACTGGTGGTAGAAGCGGGTACAGGCACAGGCAAAACCTTTGCGTATCTGGTGCCGGCGTTGTTCAAGGGCCATAAAACCATTATCAGCACAGGCTCGAAAAACCTGCAGGAACAGCTTTTCTACCGGGATTTACCTTTGATGACCCAGGCGCTGGGCTATACAGGGAAAGTGGCGTTACTGAAAGGGCGCTCAAATTATCTCTGTCTCGACAGGCTCAGCCGTCAGATCACCGAAAGCCATGGTGGCTTTGTCGATCAGGGCATGCTGAGCCAGCTGGTGACGATCCGCAGCTGGTCTTCAGCTACCAAAACCGGTGATATCAGCGAATGTGATTCCATTGCCGAAGACAGCCCGGTGATTCCGACTATTACTTCAACCAACGACAATTGCCTGGGGCGCGAGTGCCCGTCTTTTGAAGACTGCTTTGTCGTGAAAGCCAGGCGAAAAGCCATGGATGCGGATGTTGTAGTGGTTAACCACCATTTGTTCATGGCGGATCTGGCCATTAAAGAAACAGGCTTTGGCGAGCTGATCCCGGAAGCGGATGTGTTTATTTTCGATGAAGCCCATCAGATCCCAGATATTGCCAGCCAGTATTTCGGCCAAAGTCTGTCGAGCAGACAACTGCAGGAACTGGCGAAAGACATTACTATCGGTTATCGCACTGAAGCACGAGATATGCGTCAGCTGGAAAAAACCGCAGACCGGCTGAGTCAGGCCGCTGCTGATATGCGATTGGTGATGGGCGAACCCGGCTATCGCGGCAACTGGCGTGAGGCGGTGAACAGCCCGGCTATTCAACGGGAGCTGACGAGGCTGAATGATGCACTGGATCTGGCACATGACGTGCTCAAACTGGCACTTGGCCGCAGTGAGTTGCTGGACGCCGCATTTGAACGAACCACCTTGCTTAAAGCCAGACTGACACGCTTGTGTGATACCTCGATCACCGGCTATTCCTACTGGTATGAATGCACCCCCCGCCATTTTACTTTGCATATTACGCCGCTGTCGGTCGCAGAGAAGTTTCATGAGCAGATAGAAAAGCAAAAAGGCGCCTGGATCTTTACCTCTGCGACACTGGCTGTTGATGAAGATTTCAGCCATTTCAGTCATCGCTTAGGGCTGCAGCCTGCGGAGCAGATGTCGCTGACCAGCCCGTTTGATTATCAGCAGCAGGCGTTGCTGTGTGTTCCCCGTTTTTTACCAGAACCCAACAGTCACGGACTGGCGGCCAAACTGGTGACTCTGATGGCACCTGTGATTGAGGCCAACCAGGGGCGGTGTTTTTTCCTTTGTACCTCGCACCAGATGGTACGGGATCTTGCGGAAGGCTTTCGCGCCTGCCTGGATTTGCCTGTGCTGGTTCAGGGAGAAACCAGTAAGCAAAAACTGCTTTCAGAATATCTGGAATTGGGAAATGCGCTGCTTATTGCAACAGGTGCGTTCTGGGAAGGTATTGATGTTAGAGGGCAGGCGCTGAGCTGTGTTATTATCGACAAACTTCCCTTTACCGCGCCGGATGACCCATTATTGAAGGCGCGGATAGAAGATTGTCGTCTGCGCGGCGGGGACCCCTTCGCGCAAGTTCAGATACCGGATGCGGTGATCACCCTCAAGCAGGGGGTAGGCCGGTTAATCCGTGACCAGCAGGATAAAGGCGTGCTGGTTATCTGCGATAATCGTTTGGTCACGCGCCCTTATGGCGCTGTATTTTTAAGAAGTCTGCCGCCGATCCCCCGTACGCGGGATGTTGACGGTGTCGGACAATTTCTGTCTGGACTGCACGCCGAGCAGCAAGCAGCCGACAGCCAGCATTCAGAGGCTTGAATGAGCAGTAAGATTTTAGCGGTTGATACCGCGACTGAAAATTGTTCTGTTGCGCTTTTAGTGGGCAGTGAAGTGATTGCGCGTTGCGAATTTGCGCCGCGTGAACATACCACCAAAATTTTGCCTATGGTTGATGAAGTCCTCGCCGAAGCGGATTTGCGTTTAACCCAGTTAGATGCGCTGGCGTTCGGTCGTGGCCCGGGGAGTTTCACCGGTGTGCGGATTGGCATAGGTATCGCTCAGGGGCTGGCATTTGGTGCCGATTTGCCTATGGTCGGTGTGTCGACACTGGCTGCTATGTCTCAGGGAAGCTACCGTTTACATCAGGCTTGCCATACCCTGGCTGCTATCGATGCGCGGATGGGCGAAATTTACTGGGGGCAATATCAGCGTCAGCAAGATGGTGACTGGCATGTGCTCGGTGAAGAAGCCGTATTGCGTCCAGAACGGGTAGAGCAGCGATTGATCTCTGTACCGGATACCCGCTGGTTTACCGCAGGTACTGGCTGGCAAACCTATCAGGAACAATTACAGGCTTTGGCTGTCGAAAAGCAGGCCGGCACAGTGCTTTACCCTGAAGCCCAGGATATGGCATGGCTGGCTCAATTTGCTCTGCAGCGTGGTGAAGCCGTAGACGCTGAACATGCCAGCCCTGTCTATCTGCGTGATGAAGTAACGTGGAAAAAATTGCCCGGCCGTGAATAATGCGTATTCACAGCTAACAAGACACACAGGTCAATATGGTCAACATACCTCGTTTACCGACAGCAACGCAGGCGCCGCAACGGCCGAAGCGAACCGATAAACAGCGAAAGGCTGAGCAGACAGCTGCGCCTGTTTCTCAGCCGACTGTGGTTGCTAAAGCGGTGGCGGAAACGATCAAGGATCCGGCTTTTATTGAAGAGGTTCAGGCCAGAGTGCAGTACGACAGTCCGCAGGGGAAAAATAAGCAGGCATTGTCGGCTTATCTCGATGTGCTGCATCAGGCTAAAAGGGAAGAATACTCTCATTTGTTAGGCGTGGATTTCTACGTTTGAGCTTCGATGCCGGCAGAGCATCAGACGCGAATTTCTTTTTTAACAAGGATCCTGTGGTGAAAAAATCTATATTGGCATTTGCCTTAATGGTATTGAGTGGTTGCAGCCAACTGCCAGACAGCCTGCAAACATCGACCGAAACACCAGTAACCGACTTAACCCAAGTGATTGAAGACCCTCAGGGTGTACAGGATAAAGAGGTGCGCCTGGGAGGCGTGATTGCCTCAGTGGTCAATGAAGCGTCACGTACGCGGCTGGAAATAGCCAGCTTGCCTATAGATGAATCAGGCAAGCCTGAATTGAAAGCGTCGCCTCAAGGGCGATTTATTGCTTATGTTGATGGTTTTGCTGACCCTATCGAATACGCTCAGGGTAAACTGGTGACCATTGCCGGTCAGCTGCGTGGCAGCGAAGTGGGTAAGATTGGTGATTTCGATTACACCTATCCTGTGGTGTTTGCTAAAGGCCAGCAGATCTGGCAAATCAAAGAGCAGGTCCGTGTTGATGATGTGAGTGCCTACTACCGCTGCCTTGGTATCCGCTGTCAGTATATCCACTATGGTTTACGGCCAGATAATCTGGATGTCCAGTACCGCGTTACTCCTTAGTTACGACGACCTGCCTGATTGAACAGCGAAACTAACTATGATGTACGAAAGCCGATTACCGCTTGCTGACACTGAGCTGGCGGTAATCACGTCTTTTTCTCCTTGCCGGGAAAGCATACAGCGAGGCAAGCTCATTCCGATAAGCGATGCCGAAAGGCGTCGTCCTACGCTCTTGTTTCTGCACGGCTGGCACGATAACGCTGCCAGCTTTGCTGTGCTGTTTGAGCCACTGGCCGCGAGGTTTAATCTGGTTGCTGTCGACTGGCCCGGGCATGGTCTGTCTGCACATCGCCAGACAGATAATTATTATTATTTCATGGACTATGTCGACGATCTGGCTCAGATCATACAGTCTCTGTCATCTCAAAATCTTATGCTGGTTGGCCATTCTTTGGGGGCGCTGGTTGCGGCAGCCTATGCTGGGGCCTTTCCCGAATCGGTCACTGGACTGGTGCTGATCGAAGGGCTTGCGCCACTCCATGAAAGCGCTGAACGGGTGCCTGAAAGGCTGCGTCAGGGGATTGAAAGCCGGATGCGGCGCAGGCAGCGTCAGTCTGCAGAATTTAAACTGGATTCGTTTCAGGCCGCATTATCTGTTCGTTGTCGGGTAAACAGACTGACACCCGATCAGCTCAGGCCGCTGGTTCAGCGAGCGACCTATACCGACGGCAAACACTGGTACTGGCGTCATGACGATAAATTGCGTTGCGATTCGTTGTTCAGGATGACAAAGGAACAGGTTAAGGCGCTGATGCGGCAAATTGAGTGTCCGGTATTGTCAGTGATCGGTGATAAAGGCTTTTCCTATCTGAAAGAACCGGATGCTGGCTTGTCATGGCTGAAACAGGCCGGGCAAATAGTGGTACCCGGTGGTCATCACTGTCATCTTGATAGCCCTCAGCTTGTTTGTGAGCAGATTTTGCTGCTCAGTTCAAAAATCAATAAGCTGGTCTAATCAGTTGTGTTAATTCAATGTTAATTGTGCTGTAATGCTTGTATAGAACAAGTGTTTGAATGTCCCGCTACAGCCATTTTTGGCGCTTTAAGCCCTAATAAATATAAGGAGAGTGCATGGTGGATAAGGTTTGGCTTAACCGCTATCCGGATGATGTACCGGCTGAAATCAACCCTGATACTTACTCGTCATTGGTTGAACTGTTTGAACAGTCCGTCCAGAAATATTCCGATCAAACGGCCTATATCAATATGGGTCAGGTGATGACTTTCAGAAAGCTGGAAGAACGCAGTCGTGCATTTGCGGCTTATCTGCAAAATGACCTGAAGCTCGAAAAGGGTGATCGGGTGGCTGTCATGATGCCAAACCTGCTTCAGTATCCTATCGCGCTGTTCGGTATTCTCCGTGCGGGTTGTGTGGTGGTTAATGTTAACCCACTATACACACCTCGTGAACTGGAGCATCAACTGAATGACTCTGGTGCAAAAGCCATTGTGATTGTGTCGAACTTCGCTCATACGCTGGAGAAAATTGTCGAAAAAACCAGTGTTGAGCATGTCATTTTAACCAGTCTTGGGGATCAACTTTCCCGGCCCAAAGGCACTCTGGTTAATTTTGTGGTGAAGCACATTAAAAAGATGGTCCCTAAATACCACCTGCCGCATGCCACCTCGCTGAATCATGCGCTGAAGCGCGGGCGCAGAATGCAATACGTGAAGCCTTTCATTTCAGGAGAGGACATCGCTTTTCTGCAATACACCGGAGGGACTACCGGCGTAGCGAAAGGCGCAGTGCTGACGCACAGAAATATGATTGCCAATGTGCTGCAGGCTAAAGCAGCCTACGGACCCATTTTGCATGATGGTCGTGAGCAGGTGGTTACAGCGCTTCCGCTATATCACGTTTTTGCCCTTACTGTGAACTGTCTGCTGTTCATTGAAATGGGCGGCCAGAACCTGCTGATTACCAATCCCAGGGATATTCCAGCTTTCGTCAAAGAGCTGAAGCGCTATCCGTTCACTGCGCTGACCGGTGTAAACACACTGTTCAATGCGCTGCTCAATAATGAAGATTTTCTTGAACTGGACTTCAGCCGTCTGCATCTGTCTGTAGGTGGTGGTATGGCTGTACAGCGTGCCGTTGCGGAGAAATGGTTAGCAACCACAAAGAACTATTTGCTGGAAGGGTATGGCCTGACTGAGTGTTCGCCGCTGGTGGCCGCTTATCCGCATAACCTGACTGAGTACAATGGTTCGATTGGCCTGCCTGTGTCTTCGACAGATATTCGTATTGTGGATGAAGAGGGTAACGTTCTGGCCATGGATCAAACCGGCGAACTGCAGGTCAATGGTCCTCAGGTGATGAAAGGCTACTGGCAGCGCCCTGAAGCAACGCGTGAGGTGCTGACAGAAGATGGCTGGTTATCGACAGGCGATGTTGTGCGTTTTGACGAAGACGGTTTCTTACATATCGTTGACCGTAAGAAAGATATGATCCTGGTCTCTGGCTTCAATGTGTATCCCAATGAAGTTGAAGATGTTGTCGCTTTGCACAGTAAAGTGCTGGAAGTGGCGGCAATCGGTCAGCCGGATGAAGCTTCGGGCGAGGTGGTGAAGATTTGTGTTGTGAAACGCGATTCCAGCTTGACCCGCGAAGAGTTGTTGTCGCATTGCCGTCAATACTTGACCGGTTATAAAGTGCCTAAAGTGGTGGAGTTCAGAGATGAATTACCGAAAACCAATGTCGGTAAAATTCTGCGCCGTGCACTGCGTGAAGAGTCAGAGAAGGTAGCGCAACAAGAGACAGCGCAAGCATAATCCTGAATTTTAGGATAAACTTGTTCCAGGTTCAGTGCCGGCTTACATAGCCGGCACTTTGTTTTATGCCAGCAGCCAGTATTCATCTGAGAATGGCGTTAGAACACAGAGAAAACAGGCTGGTATCTGCTTGTTATGTTGAAAAAGGTGAGTTTTGAAATTTGAGATTATAACCACGAATGACAGACTGGCTGAGGTTTGCCAGCAGGCAAGTCAACAACAGGCGGTAATGTTGGATACCGAATTTGTTCGTACACGGACCCTGTTTGCTCAGTTGGGGCTGATCCAGCTTTATGACGGCGAACTTCTGTCTTTGATTGATCCTCTCAAGCTGACTGATATGTCGCCGTTATGGGCGTTAATGCAAAATCCTGATGTTGTGAAAGTGCTGCATGCCTGTGGTGAAGATCTGGAGGTGTTTCAGTCTGTTGCTGGCTGCATGCCCGCGCCTATGCTGGATACTCAGATCATGGCGGCCTTTATCGGCCACGGCTTGTCGACGGGATTTGGTGCCTTAGTGCAGGAATATCTGGGCGTTGAGTTGGAAAAAGGGGAAGCCAGAACGAATTGGCTTGCTCGTCCTCTGAGTGACAAGCAACTTGATTATGCCGCCGCAGATGTTTTTTATCTGTTGCCTTTGTATCAGCAGCTTTTGGCAAAAGTGGAAGCGAAAGGGTGGATGGATGCCCTGCGTCAGGAATGCGAAACCATGCTGGTAAAGCGCAGCCGTGTTCCCGACCCGGAGCAAGTTTACACAGACATAAAGAATGCCTGGCAGCTATCCCCTAAACAATTGGCTATCTTACAGAAGCTGGCTTCCTGGCGTCTTCGGGAAGCGAGAAAGCGCGATCTGGCACTTAACTTTGTGCTCAAAGAGCTGCATCTTTGGAAAATTGCTCGCTATGAGATCACCTCAAAAGCGGTTATGGCTCAGGAAGGTTTTGATGAGCGTGAGATTCAAAGACATGGTAACCGTTTGATTTCCATTGTGAAAGACGTTGAAAAAATGAGCCAGTTGGATTATCCGCAGCCATTGTTTCGTTTGATGGAAATGCCCGGCTATAAACAAATGGTTAAACGCATCAAAGATGAAGTAAATGCCGTGGCCAAAGAAACAGGGCTGGCGACGGAGTTTCTTGCCTCGAAGAAGCAAATTAATCAGTTGCTGAGTTGGGCATGGAAGAAGGGCTGCCCTGAAGATCAGTTGCCTGAAATGTTGTCTGGCTGGCGAAGAGCGCTTTTTGCTCATCGGGTGTTGCCTTTGGTTCAGGCTTAAAGCTTGTACGGTAACAAACCAAGTTAACACCTGAAAAAAATCCCCGGCGAACCGGGGATTTTTTTATTTTTCATCGGGCAGGGTGACATTGAGTTCCAGTACCGACAGGTCTTCTTCTTTCTGATCGAGGTGTACCGTGACATGCTCAGGTGAGACATCAACGTAACGGCGGATAACCTCAAGAATATCCTGTTTGAGCTGGGGCAGATAACTCGGATTACCCATACTCGCGGAGCGACGTTCAGCAACAATGATCTGCAGCCTTTCTTTCGCCACACTCGCGGTCGACTGTTTTTTGGGGCGGAAGAACTCTAGCAAAGCCATAGTGTGGTTAGCCTCCAAATATGCGTTTCAGGAAGCCTTTTTTCTCTTCCTCTAAGAATCGGAACGGGCGATCTTCACCCAGTAAGCGTGCAACTGTGTCCTGGTATGCCTGACCTGCATCTGAATCGGCGTCCAGGATAACGGGTTCACCTTTGTTAGATGCATTCAGAACAGACTGGCTCTCAGGTATGACGCCTAGCAGTGGAATGTGCAGAATTTCTTCAACATCCGCGACGCTGAGCATATCGCCATGAACCACACGCGAAGGATTATAACGAGTCAGCAATAAATGTTGCTTAACCGGTGATTCACTGTTTTCGGCTCGACGGGATTTAGAGTCGAGAATACCAAGGATACGGTCTGAATCGCGCACAGAGGCCACTTCAGGGTTGGTAGTGACTATCGCCTCATCTGCAAAATATAAGGCCATCAGCGCGCCTGTCTCTATGCCTGCCGGTGAGTCACAGATGATAAAGTCGAAACCCAGTGCATCTAATTCAGACAAGACTTTTTCGACACCTTCTTTACTTAGGGCATCTTTGTCACGGGTTTGTGAAGCCGGCAAGACGAACAGGTTGTCTACACGCTTGTCTTTAATCAGCGCCTGATTAAGTTTTGCCTCGCCATTGATAACATTGACGAAATCATAAACAACGCGGCGTTCACAGCCCATAATCAGGTCCAGATTCCGCAGGCCGATATCAAAATCAATGACGGCCGTTTTTTTACCTTTTAAGGCCAGGCCGGACGCAATGGCCGCACTGGAGGTCGTTTTACCTACCCCACCTTTACCTGAGGTCACCACGATAATTCGTGCCATCTGTATTATTCCTTTTCAAAGTTATACAGCCAGATGCTCTATATTTAAATTGTTGTCAGTCAGAGAGATAGCGACACTTTTTCCCCAAAAAGCGTCTTGAATTTTGTCACTTAGCCAATAATTACCAGCAATAGATATCAACTCTGACTGTAAATTATGGCAGAAAATCTGAGCATGAGTTTGGCCGCTGGCGCCGGCAATAGCCCGGCCACGCAAACACCCATAAATATGGATACATCCATCAGCAATAATTTCAGCACCTGCGCTGACATGATTCAATACGACGAGATCGCAATTTTTTGCATAAATCTGTTGCCCCGATCTAACCGGGGTGCGAATCACTTTTGCTGGCTCCATCACCGGGCTGGTGGCCCGGGCCTGCTTGGCGGCATTCATGATGGCAAAACCGGCTGATTTCGCCTGTGCTTGCAGGTGAGAGGGCTTGCAGCCACTGATCCCGACGGGGATCATACCCGCATCCTGAATGCCTTGTCGAAGTTGTTCGAAATCAAGTGCCCTGCCAGCCTGGCTGACATCAATCACCAGAGGCGCATGGGCAAAGAATGCCGGAGCCTGCTCCACTTTGTCCTTCAGGAAACTGATTGCCTGTTCTAAGCCGCCGTCAGCCAAGTGTAAGGATGAGAGCGTGTAACTGCCCCCTTTTAATTCTGCCGTTTTTGTCATGGCTTATTCATCTTACGCGGACAATTTCGCGCTCAGGTACGTTATCACATAGGTTATAGCATGTTATATTCCCAGGCAGGTCTCAGCAAGTTCTCCTTGTCAGAGTTCGGTATAAAGTTTAAATGATAGCCACAATGGTGAACGCAGAACGCAGAGGAACCCTGATCCTGATTCGGGGTGGAATGTTTTCTGCTTTTTGTGGTCAGATAATGGTGATTGGTAACCTGCAGGTCAGCTCATGTTTTGTGCAATTTATAAAAGCTCTAAAAAAGAAAACACCTATTTATATATCAATACCAAAGATGATTTTTCAGATGTACCTGAAGCCTTATTGAGCACTTTTGGTACACCTCAGTTTGTTATGGTGCTAAAACTGAGTAATGAGAGGAAGTTAGCGTTGGCGGATATCAATAAGGTACGGGAGTTGCTCTCTACCCAGGGTTATTACCTGCAAATTCCGCCTCCTGTGACTAACCTTCTAGACGAATACAAAGCAAATAAGTCAGAAAATAATACATGACGATGAAAGGGTGGATATGCGTAAGCAATGGGTAGCTGTCTTTGTGTCCTTAGGACTAGGCCTTGCATCACCGATAGTATCGGCTGATGAAAGTTTTGATAATTATGTCTCCGGGCTAAAACAAGAAGCACGTGAGAAGGGGATAGATGATTCGATTCTTGAGTCCGCCTTCGCTGATGTCACATTCATTGAACGTGCAGTTAAAGCTGATAAAAATCAGCCAGAAAAGAAGTTAACACTGGATGAATATTTACCTAAAGCTGTTCCCCAGTGGAAAATTGAACAGGCGAATAAGTATTATCAGCAGCATAAAACGGCACTGGAGCGAATCGGGCGTCAGTATGGTGTTCAGCCCAGGTTCATCGTGGCATTGTGGGGCGTGGAAAGTAATTTTGGTCGCTTAACCGGCTCGTATAATGTCATTGAAGCGTTGACGACGCTTGCTTATGAAGGTCGCCGTGAAGCCTTCTTCCGTGAGCAGGTCATGGCGGCTTTAACTATTTTACAGCAAGGCCATATTAGTGCAGCGGATATGAAAGGCTCCTGGGCCGGTGCCATGGGGCAGCCTCAGTTTATGCCGACCTCATACCTGACCTTTGCTGTTGACGGAAATGGCGACGATAAAGCTGATATCTGGAAAACGGAAGATGATGTTTTTGCTTCTGCGGCCAACTACCTGAGTAAATCAGGTTGGGATGACAAATACACATGGGGACGCCAGGTACGTATTCCTGATAGGTTGAGCGACACCCTGAAAGGTGTGGAATCCCAAAAGATGAAAACGTTGTCTGAGTGGGATCAACTGGGTGTGCGCCGTTTGAATGGCACTGCACTACCTAAGGTAGATATCAATGCATGGCTGGTGCAACCAGACGATAATCATGGCAGAGCTTACTTAGTGTACGGTAATTACCAAACATTACTGAAATGGAACCGGTCGCATTATTTTGCGTTAGCCGTCAGTACACTGGCAGACAGTATTCGGTAGCTGCGGATTTAGCTGAACAAAAAACGATATGCGTTATTAATTGCGAATAATAAAAAACCCGGCAGCAATGCCGGGTTTTTTGATCTGGTCTTGATCAACCTTGTTTGATCAAAGCTTGAAGTCGTCCAGAGATTTACCTTCATCCAGTGCTTTTTTAAGAGCGCTTGGCGTGCGGCCTTGGCCTGTCCAGGTTTTCTCTTCACCGTTTTCATCGATGAACTTGTATTTAGGCGGGCGAGCTGCACGCTTGGTTTTTGCTTTACCAATGTTTGCCATCAGTTCTTCAGGATCAATACCATCAGCCAGTAGCATATCTCGGTATTGCTTCAGTTTTTCTTCGCGCTCTTTTTCTTTCGCGATTTCTTCCGCTTCTGATTCTTCACGTTCATCAACCACGGTCTGAAGTTTTTCCAGGGCTTCTTTCAGTTGCTCCAGTGAATATTCACGAGCAAGTGCACGAAGACTACGAAGGTTTAATAGCGCTTTCATTGCATCAGACATTTCAAATTTCCTGTTGGCGTTATACTAATTATTAGTGAATCACTTTATATCTGCAATAGTAATACTTTTTAAACCCAACTGCCAAATAAAATTGTTAGTTTGCATTATTAATCAGGCGGTTTTTTATACTTGAACTTTATCTTTGAACAATGAAAGGCGGCACCATTCGTTTTTTTGCTTGTTAATAAAATGGGGGAGTACGAATATTTTAACTTGCTGTAATGCTAATAATTTCATATTCATTTACAGTGCGTTTTGGGCGCAAATGTAAGTAAATACAGAAGATTAGTGCAGTAGTATTAACTCAAAGTAGCAGATATTGGCTTTCTGTAGTTGCAAATCAGATAACAAAAAGTAGAATACGCGATTCCTTGACTAAGGGTAGAGGTGCATTATCTATCAGTAACTGGCGGGAGGTGACCCCGAGGAACGTCAGTGAAAGGAGCTAATGCCGAAGTAAGGCTGGTCTGTCAAATCACCTTGCTGGGGTTGTCACTGAAAGGGACAACACTGCCATAGTAACTTACAATTAACTATGGAGCGCTACTGTGGGGTCGGGAGGGGCATCAGTCTCTTTCCTATATCGCTTCCCATCACGGTTGACATCGGTACCGTGTTTAACAGTAGATCTCCAACCACGATCGGTTGTAGTAGAGATCATGAACCTAGTAGATTTTTCCCAATCCTCCATTTCCATTTTACCGCCACTCGTGGCGTTAAGCCTTGCTATTCTTACTCGACGAGTGCTTCTCTCGCTGGGTATTGGCATTTTGATCGGTGCGTTATTGCTGACTGATTTCAGTATGTTCAATACTGTCTCTTATTTGAGAAACAAAATTGAAGGGCTGTTTATAGATGGTGACAGCATCAATACCTGGAATATGAGTATTGTTGCTTTCTTGCTTTTATTAGGCATGACCACAGCATTACTGACGCTCTCTGGCGGTACGCGTGCTTTTGCACAATGGGCGCAAACTAAGATTAAAAGTAAACGCGGTGCAAAACTTTTAGCGGCTTTTCTTGGCGTGTTTATTTTTGTTGATGATTATTTCAACAGCTTGGCGGTTGGTTCGATTTCCCGGCCAGTCACCGACCGCTTTTATGTTTCCCGCTCAAAACTGGCTTATATTCTGGACTCCACTGCCGCACCTATGTGTGTACTGATGCCTGCATCCAGTTGGGGGGCATATATCATTACAGTGGTGGGGGGTATTTTGGTTTCACATGGTGTGACTGAATATTCTGCGTTGAGCGCCTTCATGCAACTGGCTCCTATGAATTTTTACGCTGTGTTCGCGCTGCTGATGGTATTTGTTGTTGCCTGGTTCCAATTAGATGTTGGTTTGATGAAGAAGCATGAAGTTCAGGCCAGTCATGCTCGCGGGTTTGACAATGAAGAAGTTCATGCCGAAGCCAAAGATTTGAATGACGAACTTGAAATAGAAGAAAGTGAAAATGGAAAAGTGGGCGATCTCATTATTCCTATTCTGGTACTGGTGGCAGCCACATTATTCTTCATGATCTACACCGGTAATCAGAGTTTGCAGGCTGACGGTAAACCGTTTTCTATTCTTGGCGCATTTGAGTCTACCGATGTTGGGGCCTCTTTGTGTTACGGCGGTCTGCTGGGGTTATTATCGGCACTGGTTGCCGTTGGACGCCAGGCTATTCCGGTAAAGCACATTGCGCATGCTTTATGGATTGGTGCGAAATCCATGTTCGGTGCCATTCTTATTCTGTTTTTTGCCTGGACAATCGGTAGCATAATCAGCGATATGGCAACAGGTAAATTCCTGTCGACTTTGGTTCAGGGCAATATTAACCCTGTCTGGTTGCCTGTGATTCTGTTTCTGCTGGCCGGTATTATGGCTTTCTCGACCGGTACGTCCTGGGGCACCTTTGGTATTATGTTGTCGATAGCCGGTGATCTGGCTGCGGCAACTGACATCAGCCTGATTCTGCCTATGCTCAGTGCGGTACTGGCTGGTTCTGTTTTTGGCGATCACTGTTCACCTATTTCAGACACCACCATATTGTCTTCAACGGGGGCACGCTGTAATCACATTGACCATGTGTCGACACAGTTGCCTTACGCATTGTCCGTTGCACTTGTTTCTGCAGTAGGCTTTACCGTGTTAGGGATGACAGAATCTCTGGCGGTGTCTTTTGTGGCTGCGACAGTCGCTTTCTTACTGGTTTGTGTATCCCTTGCCTGGATTGCCAAACGCCCGCTGAAAGGCGCGTAAGAGCAGCTTAGCTATCGTAGAAAGATGGCACTGAACCGGCTTAGTCTGCACTGAGCCGGTTTTTTTATCTCTGTGTACAGTAATTCATCGTAAAGTGGTCTCACCGCATGAAGCCGGGAGCCAGACTTCCAATTCGCATTCTTCTTCGGTAGCATCTTGCGATATTCAGAGTGATGCGGAAAGCCTGATGGCGCAAATGTATTTTTATTACTCGGCGATGAATGCCGGGAAGTCGACGACGCTGTTGCAGTCGTCTTTTAACTATCGTGAACGCGGCATGTCGCCGGTAATTTTTACCGCAGCCATTGATAACCGGTTTGGTCAGGGTAAGGTCAGTTCCAGAATTGGTCTGTCTGAAGAGGCTGAACTGTATAGCCCGGAAGATAACCTGTGGGATAAGCTGTCTCAGATGAACAGCTTGTCACGAGTGGATTGCGTGTTAATGGATGAATGCCAGTTCCTGACGAAAGATCAGGTTCACCAGTTGACTGAAGTGGTCGATAAACTGGATATTCCTGTGCTTTGCTATGGCTTGCGTACCGATTTTCGTGGTGAGCTGTTTGAAGGTAGTCAGTACCTGCTGGCCTGGGCCGATAAACTGGTCGAACTGAAAACCGTTTGTCATTGCGGCCGAAAAGCGAACATGGTGATTCGCCATGATGCGTCAGGTAAAGCCATTGCAGATGGCGATCAGGTTGAAATCGGTGGTAATGACAGATACGTATCGGTTTGCCGGAAGCATTATAAAGAAGCGATGGATCAAGCTCGTCAGGCGGCGAAAAGCGCCTGATAAAGCCAACGTAATAATTAATGAAAACAAAATATAAAAGGAAGCTGCTGAAGCTTCCTTTTTTAATGAGGCTTGTCGCGGACTTTAGCCTTTGTGCCTTTCCTGTAGTTTGGCAATCACATCAGACAGGCTCAGACCCTGATCCTGAAGCAACACTATCAGGTGATACATCAGGTCGGCTGATTCGGAAATTACCTCCTCTTTGTCACCCGCCGTTGCCGCAAGCGCGACTTCAACGCCTTCTTCGCCCACCTTCTGCGAAATCCGCTTGGTGCCACGAGCGTAAAGGCTGGCGGTGTAAGAGGACTCAGGATCGGCGCCTTTGCGGGCTGCCAGCACTTGCTCCAGTCGGTGAAGAAACACCAGATCGGGGGCGGTGGCAGTGTCTCCGCTGTCTGTGCTGCCCTTGTCGAAACAGGTGGTTGTACCGAGATGGCAGGTGGGGCCAACAGGCTCGGCGCTGACCAGGAGGGTATCCTGATCACAGTCGAGCTGAATTTGTTTGAGTTGCAGCACATTGCTGGATGTCTCGCCTTTAGTCCAAAGACGTTGTTTGCTGCGTGACCAGAAAGTCACCTGCCGGGTATCCAGCGTTTTGCTGAGGGCTTCATCATTCATGTAGCCCAGCATCAGTACCTGGCCGCTGCGGCTGTCCTGCACTACGGCGGGGACCAGACCGTCGACCTTGTCCCAATTAATTTCACTGCTCAGGCTCATAGTCGGATCTCCACCTGTTGTTGTTTGAGGTATTGCTTGAGTTCGCCAATGTTAATGATTTGCTTGTGGAAAACCGAAGCGGCGAGGGCGCCGTCAACTCCGGCGATAGTAAAGGCATCGGCAAAATGCGCCATTTCACCGGCGCCGCCGGAGGCAATAAGCGGCACTTTGCAAATGTCACGAACCAGATTCAGCTGAGTCAGATCATAGCCCTGACGAACACCATCCTGGTTCATCATGTTCAATACGATTTCACCTGCCCCGCGGCGCTGCACTTCCTCAATCCAGTCAGCGGTTTGCCACTGGGTGACCTGGGTGCGGCTTTCATCACCGGTGAACTGGTAAACCTGATACTGACCGGTTTTGGCATCAAAGTAAGAATCGATACCCACCACAATACACTGCACACCGAATTTATCTGCCAGCTCAGTGATCAGCGCAGGGTTGGCTAACGCCGGCGAATTGATAGAAATTTTATCCGCGCCAAATTGCAGTATTTGCTGGGCATCGTCGGCTGATTTAATACCGCCCGCGACACAGAACGGAATATCGATGACTTCAGCGACACGTTCGACCCAGCTTTTGTCAACGACACGGCCATCGCTGGACGCTGTGATATCGTAGAAAACTAACTCATCGGCCCCTTCTTCCGCGTAGCGTTTTGCCAGCGGAACGATGTCACCGATAATTTCGTGATTTCGGAACTGGACACCCTTAACGACCTGGCCGTCACGGACATCCAGGCAGGGAATAATGCGTTTTGCTAACATGTCAGGCTCCTTGTCACTCGTTCCAGCAGGCAAATGCCTGCTCTGCGGTAAATTTACCGTCCAGCAGGGCACGGCCGACAATCACGCCGGCAACGCCTGAGCCTTTCAGTGCAGCAATGTCATCCAGTGATCCGATACCGCCGGATGACTGGAACTGAACGTCTGGGTATTGCGCACATAAGTCGCGGTACAAATCGACATTAGAGCCAGCCAGCGTGCCGTCGCGGGAGATATCCGTACACAGAACATGTTTAAGGCCCACGGTGCGGAAGTCTTCAATCAGGGCTTCAATGGTGACGCCTGAATCTTCCTGCCAGCCGGAGACGGCCACTTTGCGCTGGCCGTTGTCATCGATGTTGACGTCCAGCGCCAGTACGATGCGCTCCGGGCCGTATTTTTCCATCCAAGCCTTAACAACTTCCGGTTGTTTAACCGCGGTTGAACCAATCACAACACGCTGCGCGCCGGCATTCAGTAAGTCGGCAACATCTTGCTCGCTGCGAACGCCGCCTCCAATCTGGATATTGGCAGGCGTGCTGGCCAGCAGGGCACGGATTAAATCGAGCTGGCGAGCAGAGGTGTCTTTCGCGCCGGTCAGATCAACCAGGTGCAGCCAGTCAGCCCCTGCCTGATGATACAGCGCAAACTGTTCTGCGGGGTTTACTTTATACTCGGTTACCTGACCGTAATCGCCCTGAAACAGGCGGACGACCTGGCCATCTATTAAATCGAGTGCGGGAATAATCATAACCAGTCCTTGTCGTCCTACATATCGAGAAAGTTTTGAATCAGTTGTGCACCGGTTTTACCGGAACGTTCAGGGTGAAACTGCACACCGTAGTAATTACCGCTTTGCACTGCGGCAGTAAATGGCTGGCCGTATTCACAGCTGGCTATCGTTCTGCCTTGCTCGGTGTTAAACGCCGGCATGGCGTAGCTGTGGACGAAATAGAAATAACTGCCAGCAGGGATGCCGTTAAATAATGGGTGGCCCTCTTCCGGAGTAATGGTATTCCATCCCATGTGCGGTAAGGGCAGCTCACCGGTGCGCATTTTCTGCACCGGTGCCGGACAAAGCTTCAGACAGGGCACGCGTTCTGTACCATTCAGGCCTTGTTCTTCTGAGTAGTCACCCAGCAGCTGCATGCCCAGACAGATACCCAGCAAGGGTTTGTCGACCTGGCTTACCAGTGTGATTAGGTCGCGCTCGGCCAGGTTTTTCATAGCCTCGCTGGCGGTCCCTACACCGGGCAGGAAGAGTTTATCTGCCGCCAGTACAATCTCAGGATCCCGGCTGACGGTCACTTGATAACCCAAACGCTCAATGGCAAATCGCACGGATGACACGTTGGCGCACCCTGTATCAATGATGACAACTTTCTGAGTTGAATCAGTCATTACAGCACCCCTTTACTGCTCGGCAGCTCGTTGCCTTCCACTTTAATGGCCTGGCGCAAGGTACGGCCAAAGGCTTTAAACAGGCTTTCAACGATGTGGTGATCGTTGTTGCCATCGGAAGAAAGGTGCAGCGTGCAGGCCAGTGTATCGGTCAGGGAGCGGAAGAAGTGCGGGACCATTTCCGTTGACAGATCACCGACGTTTTCACGGCTGAACTTGGCATCGAATTTCAGATAGGGGCGGCCGGATAAGTCCAGCGCACACTGAGCCAGGCATTCGTCCATTGGCAGACTGAAGCCAAAGCGGCCGATGCCGCGTTTGTCGCCCAGCGCTTCTTTCAGCGCCTGGCCCAGTGCCAGTGCGGTGTCTTCCACACTGTGGTGGTCATCAATGTGCAGGTCGCCATCCACTGTCAGGATGAGCTGGAAGCCGCCGTGAGTCGCAATCTGATCCAGCATGTGATCGAAAAAGCCCAGACCGGTCTGAATCACGTTGCCGCCGGACTGATCCAGATTGACCTTCACTCTGATGTCGGTTTCTTTGGTCTTGCGGACCACTTCGGCAATGCGGGGACGGGTGGTGAGATCGGCCACTATCTGCTGCCAGTTCAGGCTTTCACGCTGGTACTGGATACCCCGGATAGCCATGTTGCCGGCCAGTTGCAGATCGGTCTGGCGATCGCCGATAACCGCAGAGGTGGCAAAATCGACACGGCCTTGTTGCAGGTAGTCTTTGACCAGGCCGAGCTTGGGCTTGCGGCAACTGCAGTTGTCGTGTTCAAAATGCGGGCAGATCAGCACATCATCGAAGCGAACTCCCTGAGACTCGAAAATGGCCATCATCATATTGTGCGGAGCATCAAAGTCAGCCTGCGGGTAACTGTCTGTGCCCAGTCCGTCCTGATTGGTCACCATGACCAGTTTATAGCCTGCATCCTGCAGTTTTAGCAGGGCAGGGATGACGAAGGGCTCCAGCTCAAGTTTGTCCAGCCGATCGACCTGGAAGTCTACCGGCGGTTCGGCAATCAAAGTGCCGTCGCGATCAATAAAGAGAATTTTTTCCTTGCTCACAATAGAATCCTTCCAAATTACGAAATCTTTTCCAGCTGAGTGCGGATGAAGGCCAGGGTCTTCTCGCATTCATCCCGGCTGCCAATACTGATACGGATACAGTTCTCGATCGGAGAGCGGCGCAGAATAATGCCGTTATCCCACAGGGCTTTGAACATGGCATCACCGTCAGGAAAACGTACCAGCAGATAGTTACCATAGCCGTCGTATACCGTCACACCCGGTAACATACCCAGTCCAGCTTGCAGGTAAGCCCGGTTTGCGCTCAGATCGAGCACCTGAAATTTGGTTCTGGCCAGACCGGCGGGCGACAGTGCCTGAACCGCAATATCCGCCACAGGGATAGGTACCGGGTAAGGCGCTATCACTTTCAGCAGCAAATCAATCACCACTGAGTTGGCCAGTGTGAAGCCACAACGCAGGCCAGCCAGGGCAAAGGCTTTAGACAGGGTACGCAGGATCACCAGGTTCGGGAACTGTGCCAGCAAATCAACCGTGGAAGCTTCCGGACAGAAATCGATATAGGCTTCGTCCATCACCACCAGGGCTTTGTCTTGCGTCATGTTCAGCAGCGTAATAATGTCATCACGGCGAATGAGGTTGCCGGTCGGGTTGTTAGGGCTGCAGACAAAGACCAGTTTGACGCCGTCCAGGTTATCGGCAATCGAAGGTAAATCCAGCTGCCAGTCAGCGGTCAGCGGTACCTGCTTGACCCCCACATCAAAGGTCTCGGCACTGATGCTGTACATGCCGTAAGTCGGCGGGCAGTAAAGAATGCTGTCTTGCTTAGGCTCACAGAAAGTGCGGACCAGCAACTCAATGCCTTCGTCAGCCCCACGCGAAGTCAGCACCTGGGATTTATCGACACGCGCATAATCGGCATAGGCCTGAATCAGCGCTTCTGGCTGGCAGGAGCTGTAGCGGTTCAGGCGGTCACACTGAATCTTGTATTCATTGACGAACGGCGACTCGTTGGCATTCAGCCAGATGTCACCACTGCCGCCAAGGCGGCGGGCAGACTGGTATGGCGTGAGTTCGCGAACGGTTTTACGAGCCAGTAATTCAGGGTTCATCTTAAGCCTCTTTCAACGTCGATGAGCGTGATTGTTTGATTTTTTCTACCCGGATGCTGACGGCACGGCGGTGTGCGTCCAGACCTTCTGCGGTTGCCATGGTTTCCACCGTCGGCGCCAGTTCCAGCAGACCATCGGCACTGAGCTCCTGCACCGTCATACGCTTGGTAAAGTCGGCCAGACCCAGGCTGGAATACGTTTTGGTATAACCATAAGTAGGCAATACGTGGTTGGTGCCTGAGGCGTAATCGCCTACGGATTCCGGCGACCAGTGCCCCAGGAAAATCGAGCCGGCGTTATCCAGCAGAGGCACTAAATCACGCGGGTTACGGGTCTGAACAATCAGATGCTCAGGTCCGTAGTGATTTGAGATAGACACGCACTGAGTGATGCTGTCGGCAATGATCATCAGGCTCGAGCCGAGTGCCTGGCGGGCAATATCGGCACGGGACAAACTGCTGAGCTGTTTTGCAATGGCGTCAGCGACGCGGTCGGCAATACTTGGCTCAGGGGTAACCAGCACAACCTGTGAATCTGGTCCGTGCTCAGCCTGACTGAGCAAATCAGCAGCGATAAAATCCGGATCAGCGCCACTGTCGGCAATGACCATGACTTCAGACGGGCCGGCAGGCATGTCAATGGCGGCGCCATTAAAATCATTGCTGACCTGACGTTTGGCCTCGGTAACAAACGCATTACCGGGGCCGAAAATTTTGTCGACTCTGGATACTGATTCGGTGCCGTATGCCATGGCGGCGACAGCCTGCGCACCACCGGCATTGTAGACATCGGTAATGCCGCACAGTTGGGCGACATACAGAATCTCATCGGCGATAGGCGGGGGCGAACAAAGCACCACACGCCGGCATCCGGCAATTTGTGCCGGCACGCCCAGCATCAACACAGTCGACGGTAAGGGGGCGCTGCCTCCCGGAATGTACAGACCCACGGCATTAATGGGCCGGGTGACCTGCTCACAGATAACACCGGGTTGTGTTTCAACCTGCAGTGGCTTGGTTTTTTGCGCTTTATGGAACTTGGCGATGTTGGCGTATGCCTGTTGCAGTGCCTGTTTCATGTCCTCAGACAGTCTGTCAGCGGCGGCCTGAATCTCTTCCTGGCTGACTTTGATTGATTCCGGGCGGACTTTATCGAATTTTTCTGCCAGCTCCAGCAAGGCCTCATCACCGCGTTCGCGAACATCTGTAATGATGTCTTTGACAATTGCCGTCACATTCTCGCCTGCTGTGATGGCCGGGCGTTGCAGTAATGATTCACGCTGCTGTTCACTCAGAGATTGCCATACAACCGTCTTCATGGTGCTTACTCCATCATTTTCTCAATTGGCAGAACGAGAATTGAGCTGGCGCCCAGCGCTTTCAGTTGTTCCATGGTTTCCCAGAACAGATTTTCTGAGCTGACAAGGTGAACGGCGACGCGGCTTTTGTCGTGAGACAGCGGCAGTACGGTAGGGTCTTCCGCGCCAGGCAGTAAGGCTGTCACTTGTTCCAGGCACTCAGTCGGTGCGTGCAGCATGATGTATTTCGACTCTTTGGCCTGAATCACACCTTGCATACGGGTTAACAGACGCTCGATCAACGCTTGTTTGTCGGCGCTGAAATCACCAGAACGCTGAATCAGTACCGCTTTAGACTGCAGGATCACTTCGACTTCTTTCAGGCCGTTGGCCTCGAGTGTCGCACCGGTGGAAACCAGGTCACAGATGGCATCGGCCAGACCGGCACGTGGTGCAACTTCGACTGAGCCATTGAGCATGCAGGTGCTGAATGTCACACCCTGCTCTGTCATGTAGCGCTTCACCAGTTGTGGATAGGTAGTGGCAATGCGCTTACCTTGCAGATCTTGCGGACCTAGGTATTCCTCATCTTTATCAATCGCAATAGACAGACGGCAGCCACCGAAATCCAGGCGACGCAGCATCTCGTAGTGGCTGGGTTCACCCCGCGCCGCACGCTCAAGCCCGACTTCTTCCAGTTCATTTTCACCAATGAAGCCCAGATCAACGACACCATCCATAATCAGGCCGGGAATGTCATCATCACGAACCAGCAGCAGGTCGATGGGCATGTTTTCACAGTGAACCACAAGGCGCTCACCGATCAGATTGAATTTTACACCGCAGCGCTTCAGGAGATCTTTACATTCAGTGCTCAGTCGTCCTTTCTTCTGGATAGCAATGCGTAGTCGTTGTGTTTGCATGATGACATTCCCTATATGCTTAATTTATCTTTTAAATTCAGTGCTAAAACGAAAAACCCCCGGAAGATTTCTCTTCCGGGGGTCTGAATGCTGCTTATATGTAGCGACCGCTGGAAGAGGCGAATTGTCGTCTTCCAGAGTGAGGCGTATCCTCCTGAAAGACTAATCAGGATGATGATGGTGGTGTAGGTTTACCATTTGGATACGCATAATTATGTACTCTGTCTAAATCATTATTGACTGTGGACTTGTTATTCACACTAACCAAGCTACGGCGGTTTTGCAATAGTTAATTAGTACATTTTGGAAATTTCTTTGTGCTGAATGCCACACGGGGATTAGCTTACATACAGCATTTTTTAAACTTCTTGCCGCTACCGCACGTGCAGGGATCATTCCGGCCCACTTTCAGCGGTTCGGTTGCTTCCGGATACTCGCCGTCGATATAGAACCATTGTGGGCTGTTTCCGATCATTTCACGTAAAAATCGTGACTTTTCGTGCAGGCAATATTCTTGGTTTTCGTCACGGTAAAAGGCTTTGAATTCGACATAGCCTTGGGTATCGCTGGCGATCTGGCTACTGACGACCTCAAGCCCAAGCCATTCACTATTGATGGAGTCTGCGATGGCGTCGCGATATTGTTCTGCCTGACAACTGGGGTGGTAAGTCGCGACGACAAAATCGACCAGTCCCAGAACATGCGCGCTGTATCGGGCGCGCATGAGCTGTTCAGGATGCAGGGCCATTGATGGATTCTGGTGGACAAGCTGGCAGCAGCTGGATAAAGGTTGCTGGCTGCCACAAGGACATAATTGTGTGTTTGTCATCATTTATTGCAGTTCTTCTATGCTGGTCACCCATTCTAAAGATTCCAGGTAGCGGTTCGCAACATGTTCACTCTCCAGACCCAGTTTAGAGCACATGCTATCCACCTGATCCCAATCGGCATGATCATAGGCGCACACCAGTGACAGCAGGTATCCCAGTTTTCCGCTGCGGTGAATCAAGGCGTCCTGAATGCTGATATCGAGCGGCAGCATAGGGATCAACACATCGAGCGGCTGATCAAGCAGTGAATCCAGCATCGAGAAAAGCCCCGTCAGAAAAGCACGGTTGCCATTTAATTTCGGGGAAATGTCAGCGGCCAGCAGTTCGCACAGATGGGCCCGTTGCAAAGACAGGCAGTAGAGTGATGACGGCTTGTCACGGGTAACGTGTGAGGTTGCCACAAAACTGATAAAGCGGCGAAGCCTTTCTTCCCCCAGATAAATGAGTGCCTGCTTGAAGGAGGAAATGGGCACAGCACGGTTTGAGGTGATGGCATTCACATGGCGTAATAACTTGTACGATAAGGACAAATCGGTCGCAATGATCTCCTCCGCCTCATCAAAGTTCACCACATCCTGACAGATCTGCTGGTAGAGCCTCAGCGTCGTCAGCGCCGAAGGGCTGAGTGTCTTTTGCTGCATCATTTCGGGCTTGCTGAAGAAATACCCCTGAAACAGATGAAATCCCGCCGCTTTGGCTTCTTTGAATTCGGCGTAGGTTTCCACTTTTTCAGCCAGAAACTGAATTGGCTTGTCTTTGTGGCGGCGAATAAAAAATCGCGCTTTATCAATAGGCGTCAGTTGTAAATCAAATTTAATGATGTGGACGAAAGGCAAAAACCGGTTCCATTCTACGCTCGGGTTAAAATCGTCCAGTGCTATCTGGTAGCCACGCTGATAAAGGTCTTTAACCGTTTCCAGAAGCGTATCTGAGGGGGTGCAGTCTTCCAGCACTTCAATTACAAAAGTATGGGATGGAAAAAGAAGAGGTGTACCTTTAAGCAGGCTTTTTTCAGGAAAGTTGACAAAGGCGAGTTTGCCGCTGCATACATCGTTTGAACCGTTAGAGAAGAAATTGTTCAGTAACAAGCGATTTGTTGCCTCTTCGGGCGGCACATCCGGGAAACAATTTTTGGGCCCGTCGCGAAAGAGCAATTCGTAGCCAATAGTCGTTTTTTCGCGATCTAAAACGGGCTGCCGGGCAAGATAAGAATACATGATATCAGCACTGTTTATGGTTATCGTTGTGTTGGCGAGGGCTTGCATTGCCAGTGATTCTCTTTGGTGAATAGTCCGCATGACAGGAGTGAACCAGTATATTACTAATAATTATCACCGTTGCGTAACATTAGCAGTAGAATTTTCCACTGGTTGTGACCTTTCGCTGAGAAATTGCGCGGCTTGTGATCTTAAGCCCAAAAGATAAGATTGATAAGTAAAAGTAATGCCCGGTGTCGACCCGAATTCAGCCTCTGGTTATGAATCACCGGGTTGTGTGTGAGTGTGAATATGTATCGCTAGTTTTGGTCAGCCATTCTGAAGCTGCGCATTTGCAGCTGGCAACCGGCAGCTGTGCAGAGCAGAACGGAACCCTGATCATACCAGTCACCCAGCACGGTCCGGGTGGCCTGCTGCCCATCAATGGTTAAATCATGAACGGCCGGGCGATGGGTATGGCCATGAATCATATGGGTCACTTGGTGTTCTGACATTAAATCAGTGACAGCTTGTGGCGTCACATCCATGATGTCATAGGACTTCATCTGATTGTTGCTACTGCTGCCAGAGCGCATCTTGCGGCCAACAGCCTGGCGCCATGCCAGCGGTAGGCGCAAAAATAGCCATTGAATAAATGGGTTATGGACTTTTTTCCGGTAACGCTGATAGCTTTCATCCAGGGTACACAAAGTGTCACCATGCAAAATCAGCGTTGGCGTACCGTACAGGTCAATCACAGTGTGCTCTGGTAATAACATGACGCCTGTTTCACGGCTGAATTGCTTGCCGATCAGGAAATCACGGTTGCCATGAATGAAAAAACAGGGCACACCGGAATCCGTCAATGCTTTAAATGCACATTTGATCTGGCGGTGAAAGGCATTGTCGTCGTCATCACCAATCCACATTTCAAACAGATCGCCCAACACATAGAGTGCTTCGCATTGGGTTGCCTCGGTTGACATAAAGTGCAGAAAACAATCGGTAATATCAGGGCGATCCGCACTCAGGTGCAAATCAGCTATAAAACATATGGTCATAAGTATTGAGACAGGTGGCCGGTATGAACGGCCACCTTGGCAGGGAATTATTCTTCGATGGTAACAGAATTGATGACAACTTCTTCAACCGGCACGTCCTGATGGACATAGCCCCAGTTACCTGTCGCAACCGCTTTGATCTTGTTGACGATATCCATACCTTCAACCACTTCACCAAATACGCAGTATCCCCAACCATCTGGTGTTTCAGATTTGAAATCTAGGAAGTTGTTATCATTCACGTTGATGAAGAATTGAGAGCTTGCGGAATGTGGCTCCATGGTGCGGGCCATCGCGATGCTGCCAGTTTTGTTGCTCAGACCATTGTTAGCTTCATTCTTGATTGGTGCACGGGTTTCTTTTTCAACCATGCCGGACGCCATACCGCCGCCCTGAACCATGAAGCCGTCAATCACACGGTGAAACAGCGTACCATTGTAGAAACCGTCACGGCAGTACTGCAGGAAGTTCGCACTGGTTTCCGGAGCTTTTTCTGTGTTGAGCTGGATTTTAATATCACCAAAAGTGGTGTGAAGCGTTACCATGAGCTTATCCTTAACTGGAGTGTATTGCTTTAAACCCTGAATTCTAACGAACTAAGGCAAAGCGTCAATACAGTTTATACAGGTGAACCAAGTTAATTCTATAACTATAGAAGAGGGTTGGGATTGGTAAAATCGGTACTGCACCCGTTAACCATGCCAATCGCGCTGAACCTAGCATCTTGAGGCGACTTGGGTATAATCAGCCCTTTGAATCGTAACCCCCGAAATGAGTAATTATCAGACATGTTAAAGATCTATAACTCACTGACAAGACAAAAAGAGGAATTTAAACCCATAGTGCCTGGCAAAATAGGCATGTACGTCTGCGGGGTTACTATTTACGATTTATGTCACATCGGCCACGGCCGCACCTTTGTTGCATTCGACGTGGTGTCACGCTACTTGCGTTACAGTGGCTATGATCTGACATTTGTCCGTAATATCACAGATATTGACGATAAAATTATTAAACGCGCGGCAGAAAACGGTGAAAGCTGTGACTCTCTGACCGAACGTCTGATCGGCGAAATGTACGCCGATTTTGATGCCTTGGGTATGGCGCGTCCGGATATTGAGCCTCGTGCGACCAAATTCATTCCGGAAATTGTTGCGCTATGTGAACGTCTGATCGAACGCGGTTTCGCGTACGTGGCAGACAATGGCGACGTGATGTTTGAAGTCAGTAAGTTTGACGAATACGGTAAGTTGTCTGGCCAGGATCTGGAACAGCTGCAGGCCGGTGCGCGTGTTGATATTGAAACGGCAAAACGCAGCCCACTGGATTTCGTGCTGTGGAAAATGTCCAAACCGGGCGAGCCGACCTGGGAATCACCATGGGGACCTGGCCGTCCGGGCTGGCACATTGAATGTTCTGCAATGAACTCTGCCATTCTGGGCGATCATTTTGACATTCACGGCGGCGGCTCTGATCTTCAGTTCCCGCATCACGAAAATGAAATTGCGCAATCCTGCTGTGCCCATGATACCCAGTATGTGAATACCTGGATGCACAGCGGTATGGTGATGGTTGATCGTGAGAAGATGTCCAAATCACTGGGTAACTTTTTCACCATTCGTGATGTGCTGGAGCATTACGATGCTGAAACGGTTCGTTATTTCCTGATGTCTGGCCATTATCGCAGCCAGCTCAATTACAGCGAAGAGAACCTGAAGCAGGCACGCTCTGCGCTGGAGCGTCTGTATACGGCACTGCGCGGTCTGGATACGGATGTAGCCGCACAGGGTGGTGAAGCCTTCATTGAGCGCTTTACCACGGCGATGGATGATGACTTCAACACGCCTGAAGCTTACTCTGTGATGTTTGATATGGCGCGTGAGATTAATCGCCTGAAAGGTGAAGATCTGAAGGCGGCTTCTGCACTTGGCGCTCAACTGCGCGCACTGGCTGAAGTACTGGGATTGCTGGCGCAGGATCCTGAAACCTTCCTGCAAAGCAGTGCAAAGGCAGACGATGTGGCTGAGATTGAATCACTGATCCAGCAACGTCTGGATGCCCGAGCTGCGAAAGACTGGGCAGCTGCAGATGCCGCACGTGATACGCTGACCGCCATGGGAATCATTCTTGAGGATGGTCCGCAAGGTACGATCTGGCGTCGTAAATAGCTGTTTATCAGACACTTGGACAGCTGAGTGAAAAAGCCCTCTTGCGAGGGCTTTTTTGTGCGTGCGGATTGTGTTCGTTTTTCTGGGATCATTTAGTGGCAGGCGCTGAGACGATCCTGTCATCGGGATGTGCGAGTTCACTGCCGCAATGCTTACAGAAGACGGCGTCGGTTTCATGGCCCGGCCGCGAGCAGTTCATGCACTTCACCAGGGTGCGGTGTAACTGACTCTGATGGCCAATCTCCGCAGTGATAATGCCGGTGGGAACGGCGATGATGGAATAGCCCATCAGCATAGTGAATGAGGCGAGCGTTTTACCGAGATCCGTCTGAGGTACCAGGTCACCATAACCCACAGTCGTTAAGGTCACTATGGCCCAGTAAATACTGTAAGGAATGCTGGTAAAGCCATGTTCTGGTCCTTCAATCACAAACATGAGTGAACCAAATACAGTCACCAGCACTGCGACAGTAGTGAAAAAGATCAGGATCTTGCGGCTGGATTGTAATAAAGACCTCAGCAGTAAATTAGAATCCTGCAAATACCTAACCAGTTTTAAGATCCGGAATATACGCATTACCCTCAGCAACCGGATGACCATCAGATAGTGCGCGGCCGGAAAAAGAAACACCAGATAGGTGGGTAAGATGGCAAGAAAATCGACAATGCCGTAAAAACTCCGGGCATACGCAGCCGGCTTGGGTGAGCAGTACAGCCTGAGCAGATACTCGAGCGTAAAGATCAGCGTAAACCCCCATTCCATCAGGTAGAACAGCTGTCCCCACTTCTGGCTTATCGGGCTGACAGACCCGAGCATCAGAACAATAATCGATGCCAGTATGGTCAGAATTAATGTGATATCAAATGCTTTGCCCGCCGGGGTGTGGGTGCCAAAAATGGTGATGTAGAGTCTTTCTTTTCTTGTTGAGTGGGACATAACTAACATCTGAGTGATTGAAAAATAAAGCATACTTAAGAGTTGCTGCCTTTGCCAGAGCCATTTCCGCGCTGTTTGTACCTGCTGCCGGTAAGAGCTTATTTGGTTTACAGCAGCAGGGGGAAGGTAAGACTTACTGCACCTATTTTACTGTTTTTGTTTTCTATTCTGGCTTCATTTATCAATGATATGTGTTCAGATGCTTATTGGTGGTCAAAAAGTCATTCAATGACATTGTCGTTCTGAGCGTTACTGGATTAGGCTTTATGTGGCGTGAATACTACCCAGAATGGGGTATGAGCCTGTAGCCGTTTGGGGAGCCAATCTGTTGTCACTTTTGGGAATTAAATTACCGATATGAAAATTAATTTCATGTTGCGGCATGTCTAAATATTTGTTTTGTGAATGATTCTAATTGAGTTGCTTTTTAAATAATTGATTTTATTTGTTTTTGATGAGTGGTGACATCTTTCTGATGTATGCGTTTAGCATGATCCAGATCAAGCCCCACCTGGCAATGAAGTCATAAAATCAGTTTTGAAAGCAATTTACTAAGTGTGCTCAATCGGCGATAAGCGCTCTCATGGCAAGGAATCAGAGACGTATCCTTACTAAAAAGTTTTCAATCTTAAAGTTAGGAGTTTGACTATGCCTGTAACGAATTTGGCAGAACTCGATGCAATGGTTGCCCGTGTAAAAGCAGCACAGAAGATTTTTGCCACCTACTCGCAGGAGCAAGTAGACAAGATTTTCCGTGCCGCCTCTCTGGCGGCAAACAATGCCCGTATTCCTCTGGCCCAGCAAGCCGTACAAGAGTCTGGCATGGGGATCGTTGAAGACAAGGTGATCAAAAACCACTTTGCCTCTGAATTTATTTACAACAAATACAAAGACGAAAAGACCTGCGGCATTCTGGAGGAGAACGATGAGTTCGGCACCATCACCATCGCAGAGCCTGTCGGTATCATCTGCGGCATTGTGCCGACGACAAACCCAACTTCAACCGCTATCTTCAAATCTCTGATTTCACTCAAAACCCGTAACGGTATTATTTTCTCTCCGCACCCACGGGCGAAAGAATCGACCAACGCTGCGGCGAAACTGGTATTGGATGCCGCCGTCGCGGCTGGCGCACCTAAAGATATCATTGGCTGGATCGATCAGCCTTCGGTTGAGTTGTCCAATGCCCTGATGAAGCACCCAGACCTAAACCTGATTCTGGCCACCGGTGGTCCGGGCATGGTGAAAGCGGCTTACTCGTCTGGCAAACCGGCCATTGGCGTCGGCGCAGGTAATGTGCCTGTGGTGATTGACGAAACGGCCGATGTAAAACGTGCGGTGGCATCTGTGCTGATGTCTAAGACATTTGATAATGGCGTGGTGTGTGCCTCAGAGCAGGCCGTAATCGTAATGGATGAAATCTATGACGAAGTGAAGGCGCGTTTTGCCAGCCACAAAGGGTATGTGCTGAGCAAAGAAGAGGCCGACAAAGTCCGCAAAGTGATTTTGATTGAAGGTAATCTGAACGCCAATATCGTGGGCCAGCCTGCTACAAAAATTGCTGAAATGGCAGGGGTGTCGGTTCCTTCTGATACCAAGGTACTGATTGGTGAAGGCGAGGCCATCACGATCGATGAAGAGTTTGCCCATGAGAAACTGTCGCCAACCCTGGGGATGTTCCGTGCCAAAACCTTTGAAGATGCGGTAGATATGGCCTGTAAGATGGTTGACCTTGGCGGTATTGGTCATACCTCGGGTTTATATACCAACCAGGATGTCAATGAAGAGCGCATTAAGTACTTTGGCGATAAGCTGAAAACCGCGCGTATTCTGGTGAACATCCCAACCACCCACGGCGGTATCGGTGATCTGTACAACTTCAACATAGCACCATCTTTGACTTTAGGCTGCGGTTCTTGGGGGGGGAACTCTATCTCTGAAAACGTCGGGCCTAAACATTTGATTAACAAGAAAACAGTGGCGAAGCGAGCTGAAAATATGCTGTGGCATAAACTGCCTAAGTCGATCTATTTCCGCCGTGGCAGCCTGCCTGTGGCGCTGACGGATCTGGAAGATAAGAAACGTGCCTTTCTGGTGACCGACCGTTTCCTGTTTAACAACGGCTATGCCGATGAAGTGATGACGCTGCTCAAAGCACAGGGCATAGATGTCCATGCTTTCTACGATGTGGAAGCCGATCCAACACTGACGATCGTCAAAAAAGGTGCGGAAGCCATGAAGAGCTTCCAGCCTGATGTGATCATTGCACTGGGTGGCGGTTCACCGATGGACGCCGCGAAAATCATGTGGGTGATGTATGAACATCCGGATACCCACTTCGAAGAGCTGGCGATGCGCTTTATGGATATCCGTAAACGTATCTACAAATTCCCGAAAATGGGTAAAAAAGCAGAGTTGGTTTGTATTACAACCACGTCAGGGACGGGGTCTGAAGTGACGCCGTTTGCGGTCGTCACCGATGATGAAACAGGCGCGAAATACCCGCTGGCTGATTATGAGCTGACACCTCAGATGGCAATCGTTGATGCCAATCTGGTAATGAACATGCCAAAATCACTGACTGCGTTTGGTGGTTATGACGCTGTGACCCATGCGTTGGAAGCCTATGTGTCTGTGCTGGCAAACGAGTATTCAGATGGCCAGGCATTGCAGGCACTGCAACTGCTCAAGCAATACCTGCCTTCCAGCTATGCCAACGGTGCGAAAGACCCGATTGCCCGTGAGAAAGTCCATAACGCGGCAACCATCGCCGGTATTGCTTTTGCCAATGCGTTCCTGGGCGTCTGTCACTCTATGGCACACAAGATAGGTGCTGAGTTCCATATTCCACATGGTCTGGCAAATGCCTTGCTGATTGCGAATGTGGTGCGCTATAACGCGAACGACAATCCAACCAAGCAGACGGCTTTCTCTCAGTACGACCGCCCGCAAGCTCGTCGTCGCTATGCCGAAGTGGCTGATCACCTGGGCCTTTCTCAGCCCGGTGACCGTACCGCACAGAAAATTGAGCGCTTGCTGAGCTGGCTGGATGCACTGAAAGACGATTTGGATATTCCTAAGTCAATTCAGGCGGCAGGGGTATCAGAATCTGACTTCCTGGCGAAACTGGATGAACTGGCTGTCGAAGCCTTTGATGATCAGTGCACCGGCGCGAACCCGCGTTATCCGCTGATTGCAGAGCTGAAAGAGGTGCTACTGGCTTCTTATTACGGAAAGGCGTATGTCGAAGGCGAAACCTTTGAAGGCACGACTGTGATTAAGAAGAATGCAGATCAAAAACCTGCGGAAGTCATTCAGGCTGCTCCTGCGGCCCGAAGCAAGAAGGTTGCGGCTAAGGCTTGATAGCCTATCGCTGAGTGAAACAAAAACCCGCCATCTGGCGGGTTTTTTTATACCATTTGCAGATTACGGCCTATGGCATTAGTAGATTGCGAGGACAAAGACGGGACTCGCTGCAGTGACAGGGGATCAGACCACTTCAGCTTCAATCATTCTGCCATTGAAATAGTCGTTCGAGACTATGTACTCAGCACTACGGGCAATTTCATACTGCATGGGCAGGCTGAGTAGGGTGCTGGGTGGCAGATCATGCCGCTCATCAAAGATCAGCGGGAAAACGCCACCAACACGAATTTTGTACTGCGCCAGCTCTTTGGACCAGCTTTGAGTAAAGCCCGCCAGCATGGCTTTGGAACTGCTGCTCAAAGGTATGGGATTATCCGGCCGGCAAGCAGCTAAATTGATAATCACACCGGACTGGTGATGTTCGCGCATGTAGCTTGCGGTCTGTTTGCCAAAGGAAAGAAACGCTGATGTACCTTCCGTCATGAGCTGGCAGAATTCTTCAACTGAGGTCTGGGTTAAGAGCATGGGAATATCGACACCCAGCCAACAGTTGATCAGTACATCGATTTTTCCGTATTGCTCGTGTACCGCATGAATGGCACTGGCAATAGTGGCTTCTTTATTATCGGAAAGACAAAGTGCATAGCACTCGCTGCCTTTGGCTAAACATTCCTGATGGTTGATGTGCAATCGTTCACTGTCTGTATCTACCAGGGCTATCCGTGCGCCTAATGAAGAGAAATGGAACGATGCGGCTTTTCCTAATGGGCAGCCTGCAGCAGTAATAAGAATAACTGAGTCTGCAATATTCATAGCGCAATCTTCCTATATGTGGATACCTAGAAGTCGTAACAGCAATGACGGCTTTAACCATCCTCACCTTCACTATTCAATAAACTAATAACACCCTGATAATGTTAAATCTTAGTTAAGTACGCAGGTAAAGCGGCATTGAATTGTTTGGCATATGACGCTTGTCACGAAATTTAGTACTTTGTGAGATGTCGCGAAAAAATTGCTTAATTGACTGAAAAATAACGAAAAGAAAAGGTGATGGTGATCAGCAGACCTTAGCAACGGCACCATACATTTCAGCGGAACGTTTGGCTCGGATAAGGTTAAGGTAGAGATCCTGCGGGGACCCTTTGATCGGTTCCGGCTGGGTGGGAGGCAGGCGGCGGCGCTCATGCCCGGACAGGTTATGGTACAGCTCTTCAGGCAAACCTTTAGTGTCCTGGGGGGGGAACGTTATTGCTATGGGTTGTAACGAGCTGAGTAAGCGGGTTGCGGAAAGCCCGCCATAATGGAACGCTCGTGATTGCTCTGCACCACGGGGATAGCAGAACTCGGATGTCGACAGCGGGGCAGGGTCTTGCAATTCGAAATAAGAGCGCAACTGCTCTTCTGTGGTCGCAGGGGGCAGCGGTTTTTCGGTCGGCGTGGTTTCCAGATAATCCGGCGATAACATAGCCAGCATCAGTGCGAAGTCAGATCGGCGCCCCTGCTCAACCGCGCGGTTGAGCTGGTTACCAAGCTGCACTTCACTGATAAGCTGCGCTTTGTCTATGGTATGGATTTGCATGGAGTCCGACAGAAATTAAAACCAGTGTTATCTCTATCGGACAGTCAGTGAAAATCTTTAGCGAGATTGTCTATCAGATGGCTAATTATTAACCGATTGATTCAATGGCGTTCTTCATGCGCGATAGCGCCAGCTCTAAAGTCTGGCTGGTACAGCCAAAATTCATCCTGACAAATCCGGAATGGCCAAAATCTGCGCCAGACGAAAAGCCAACACCAGCGGCTTCAAAGAAGGCATGCGGGTTTGCCACAGGCAGGCCGGAGGCATCAATCCAGGCCAGATAGGTCGCTTCAATCGGATGCAGTGTGAGCCCCGGCATACTGTTAATGGCTGTCATCAGCCTGTCTCTGTGCTGACGCAGATAGTGGAGCTGATTGTCGAGCCACGGCTGGCAATCACGGTATGCGGCTTCGGCGGCCGTATAGGCCAGCACATTGACCTCAGGCACTATGCCAGCCCGCGTCCGGTTGAAACGGCGTCGTAGCTCGAAACTCGGAATAATTGCCATTGATGCGCCAAGACCGGCAATGTTAAAGGTCTTGCTCGGTGCTATCAGGGTGATGGATCGCTGTGCGGCATCGTCATCCAGACTGGCAAAGGGAATATGGCGGGCATTCTCATTGAGGAGCAAATCGCAGTGGATTTCATCGGAACAGACATACAGGTCATGCTTTTTGGCAAAGCTGTGCAGCGCTTCCAACTCCTGACGCGTGTAGACGGTACCGCCGGGATTTAAGGGGTTACAGAACAGCAACAGCTTGCTATCGGTCGGGATCTCAGTTGCCGCTAAATTCAACAGCCAGCGGCCTTGCTGCAGTGTTACGGGGGAGTAGGCCAGAGGGCGTGAAGCGTATTTTGCCGCACTAAAAAATTTCGGGTACACCGGCTTGGGACTGACAACGGCCTGATGTTGCTCGGTACAGGCACGAACAGCCAGATTGAGACCACAGACCAGACCGGGTAAATAAACAATCCACTCCGGTTTGATCTGCCAGTTATAGAGCGTCGCCATGCGCTCAACGATCAGCTCGCTGAGCGATGCAGGCACGGAACCATAGCCAAAGACGCCGTGATCGACATGCTGGTGGAGGGCGTGTGTGATCGCATCCGGTACTCTGAAGTCACTGTCTGCCACCCACATAGGCAGAACATCCTTTCCCTGATACTTCAGCCACTTTGTACTGTTGCTCTTGGTGCGATCCACCGGCTGGTCAAATAAACGCAGGATCTCTGACATAGGCTCTCCAATAACCAGTTGAAATCAATGAATATGATGACTGAGCTATTATGCGCCTAATTGGCCAGAAGAAGAAAGCCCCAGCCGAAAACCGGGGCTTGAGAGGTAATCAGAACAGGGGCTTAGCTCCAAACTGTTCGGCAGCATAGGCGACGCGTTCAGCCGGAGAGGGCATCTTGGACGGCGTGCCCAGGCTTTCAATGTGATGAAGTCGCGGCAGCAACCCGCAGCCATTGGCGGTCTGGATCGCAAGGCCAGGCCGGGCATTCAGCTCCAATACCATAGGACCTTTGACTTTATCCAGTACCATGTCAGTGCCCAGATAGCCCAGTCCTGTCATTTCCCAGGCACTGGCTGCCAGTTCCAGTAACTTCAGCCAGTTGGGTACGGTGAGCTCGCTGAGCAATCTTTCAGTATCCGGGTGACGTTCTACCGGCAGGTTAAACTGCACCGCACGAACGGCTTTGCCGGAGGCGATATCAATGCCGACCCCGACGGCTCCCTGGTGAAGGTTGGCTTTGCCGTCGGAGGCCGCGGTTGAACAACGCATCATGGCCATGACAGGGTAACCTTTAAATACAATCACCCGTATATCCGGTACCCCTTCAAAGCTGAACCCGTCGAAGACATTATCAAACTGGATCAGATTTTCGACCATGGCCACATCGTTCTTGCCGCCGAGCGAAAAAAGCCCGGCCAGGGTATTAGTGATGTGTCTTTCAACATCCTGCTTATTAATCACAGCCCCTGACGGTTTGGTGTATAAACCGTTTTCGTGCTTGATAATGACAAGAATCCCTTTCCCGCCGGAGCCTTGAGCCGGTTTGATAACAAAGCCCGGCCAGTCACGCACCATGTCGTGAATTTCTTTGACGTGAACCTGGCTTCTTATCACACCGATCAGTTCAGGCACGGTGGCTCCCGCACGCTGGGCGATGATCTTGGTTTTCAGTTTATCATCGACAAGCGGATACAGACTGCGGTCGTTGTAGCGGCCGATATAGCTGTGATTGCGCTTGTTCATGCCCATGATGCCGCGTTCGCGCAGACGCCACGGCGTAGTATAACGCGATAAAAACATGGCTTAATCCTCCGCTAACGGCTTAAAGCGTCGTAGCTCACTCAGGCGGTAGCCTGTGTAGTTACCCAGCATCAGGATCATTGCCATTATAATGAGTTGCAGGCCGATAAAGTTAAAGGTTAAGTGACGAACCAGATCATTGGTCATGACCAGATACACTATGATAGCCGTTAACAGCGAGCCACCACCCTGAATAAAGACCTCTTTTGCCCCTTCTTCTTCCCACAGAATCGACATACGCTCAATCGTCCAGGACAGGATGATCATCGGGAAGAAGGTGATCGTCAGACCTTCTACCAGGCCAATTTTGAAGGCCACCACGGTAAAGATCGAAATAATGAGTATTACAGTCACTATGACGGCGGATATTCGGGCCACAAGCAGCAAGTTCAGCCGCGACAGGTAGCTGCGTATGATTAAACCTGTGCCAACGATAAGCAGAAAACCCAGTACACCGGTAATCAGCTGAGTCTGCACAAAGGCCACTGCAATCAGCACCGGCATGAATGTCCCTGAGGTTTTCAGGCCCACTATGACCCTGAGGAAGACTACAATCAACGCGCCTATCGGTACCAGCATGATGGTTTTGAACATCGCCTGCTCCTCAATAGGCAGGCTGTGTATTGAGAAGTTCAGCAGATCTTCAGCCTGGATTTTTTCACGGGTTGCCTGCTGCGGGGTAATATCCTGCGAAATAATCGAGAAGCTGATATTGGAGTTACGGCCGCCTATGACATCCAGCAAGGAATGACCTTGCTGATTCCAGACCAGTACATCGTTAGGTTTACCTTCCTGTCCTGTCTGCGGGTCAAATAAATGCCATTTCTCGCCGCCCCAGACTTCCACCATAGGGCTGATGCTTTGGCGACGGCGGCCATCTTCGAGCTGTAAGCCACCCACGATGCGGGCATTTATCCCTTCCATCGAGAGTAAGAAAACCACCACATTTTCCCGCGGAAAAGCATTGAGCAGCAAAGAGGCGTTTTGGTTATTCCTATCATTGAGCTGTTTCAGTATTTCCCGGGTCAGCGTCAGATTGTCCGCCGACAGGGTTCTAGCCTGAACCAGCATGGCTTTGGCTGCCGTTTCCTGAGGGTTATCAAGGCTGGGAGCTTCAGGCTTGCCTCTCGGTTTATCGGTCGAGAAACTGGCCAGCGGGTCGACAAGCATCTGTGTTTTGTAATAAAGCACCTGTTTGCCGGATGCCTGACGAATTGACCATTCCGCCCGGCGTCCCTGATCGGTATCGATCAGTGCAACGCCATAGCCAGGTGATGAGGTGCTTTCGTCGATTTGCGTGAAGCCCTGCTGTGATTCCGGTGCGGCCATTGATACTTTGACCGGTTTGCCGATGGCATCAAACTCCACTCTGGCTTCCAGCTCCCACAAGGCGCGCTCTTCGCCCGGTGTCCAAGGCACACCGTAAATATCATGGCGGTAGAGACTGAGCGCTGTCCCGGCAATGACGAGCAAGGTGATGAGAAAATAAAACGGAATTCTTGACGTCATGACAACCTCTAATTTTTCCTTTATTGGTTGAAGCAAACGAAACGATGAAAACGAAAATGGGGCTATGACAAGCTGTCATGCCCCAAACTGAAAACGGTTATCGCCCTTGGATGAATTGTTTACCGACATCAACGAGTGCGACGTCTTTAAAGAATTCCCGCCCAAGCAACACCGGATATGTCATCTGTGTTCGGTCTGCCAGGGTAAACTGTGCTTTCTCATGCAATTTGCCGAGTTTAAGCCACATTTCAACCACCGGACGCCGCTCGGTATCGTCGGCGGAAGACTGGCGAATTTTCACCCAGCGGACAATCGGGGCTTCCACGATTTGGTCGGCTGGCTGATTCTCTTCTCCGCTGTGGCTGAGATTGAATTTGGCCCACTGTTTGCCATCCCGTTCAAAGATCTGGACATCCAGTGCGTTGATCGAAGAAGTTGTCGCACCCGTGTCAACCCGTGCTTTAAAAAAGGATTGCACTGAGTCCAGCCAGATCCACTCTTCTTCACCCAGGATAACTTTGCCATGGGCAGTTTTAGGATCGATATCAATAGTTTTTTGTGGTACCGGCACTATTTTTTTCTCAACAATGACTTCAGGTTTAGACGATGAAACAGAAGCAACTTTATTCAGTTCTTCTGACATTGATGATAGCTCTTTTTCTAACTTAGCAATGTTTTCATTTTGCTCATTTATTTGTTGCGACATGCGATTAAGTCGAAAATGGACATTGGTTTCCATCATTTCAATCGCAGTCAGTGTATTCGTTTCCCGCTGCGGGCTGGGTTCGGTTTTCAGCATTGAGCAGCCGGAAATAAATGTCAATGCAATAAAGGTTACGCTGCGGCCAAGCATGCTCACTCCCAAAAGTGGATATAGTGTAATTCTTAGTTTTTCTTTAGGGGGCCGTAGTTTAGCGTACAAAAAAGGATGCGGGTAGCACCCTTTTGTTAACACTTAGTCAGGATTTACGGCGACCAGCACTGCGCGTCGGGGGGCCGGGTAGCCTTCTATTGTTTTTGACGGGTCTTGCGGATCAAGATATTCCGGCAGTGAATTATTTGTCATCCAGTTGGTGGAGCGTTGCTCATCGGTGGTGGTGACACTTTCATCAACAATCCGCACATCGACAAAACCGCTTTTCTCCAGCCAGACTTTCAGGGCTTTGGCAGAGGGGAAAAAGTAGACATTGTGCATCTGAGCATAACGGTGACCTGGAACCAGTACCGCATTTTCATCGCCTTCAATCACTAAGGTTTCCAGCACCAGTTCACCGCCTTTGCGCAGCTGGTTTTTCAGCTGCAATAAGTGATCAAGCGGCGAGCGGCGGTGATAGAGCACACCCATACTGAAGACGGTATCAAACGCTTTCAGTTCCGGCAGTTGTTCGATGCCCAGCGGTAGCAGGAACGCACGCTCATCCTGGCCCATCAGGCGACGGATCGCCTCGAACTGAATCAGGAACAGGTTTGAAGGATCGATCCCGACCGTCAGTGCGGCCCCTTCACCCAGCATACGCCACATGTGGTAGCCGTTGCCGCAACCGACATCCAGCACTTTACGGTGTTTGAGGGGAGAGATGTGCGGCAGAACGCGATCCCATTTCCAGTCGGAACGCCATTCGGTGTCGATGTGAATACCGTGGATATGGTACGGGCCTTTGCGCCAGGGGTGCAGCAGACGCAGTAAGCTTTCCAGGCGTTTTTGCTCACCATCGGCTACCGGCACTTCATTCATGACACTGACTTGTGTTTTCAGGTCGATAAAGTCCGGCTTATCGGCAGGAAACTTCTTCAGCGCCCGAACCCAGCGGGCCATGTCGCCGTGCTGGGCGGTTTCCCAGTCGGATAATTGCTGCGGCAAAATGTTAAGCCAGGGACGCAGTTGCTCGTCATTGGCTAATAAGCGATAGAATTCTGAAAAGCTAAACATGGAGCGTCAAAGTTACCTTAATTTCGTTAATTACTTGATGGCAAACATAGAGCCGAAGTTGAAGCACTGGAACCAGACTTCTACGCTGCGAAAGCCAATATCGGACAAACGCTCACGGTGGGCCGGGATGCTGTCCGGGCGCATGACATGCTCAATGGCGCTGCGTTTCTGGCTGATTTCCAGCTCGCTGTAGCCGTTGGCACGTTTGAAATCGTGATGCAGATCGATCAGCAACTCGTGCGCCTGGCCGTTCTCAAAAACGTATTTCTCAGACAGGATCAGTATGCCGCCCGGACGCAGCCCGGCATAGATTTTTTCCAGCAACTGGCGGCGATCTTCCGGTGCCAGAAACTGCAGGGTGAAATTCAGCACCACCACAGAGGCATTGTGAATATCCACATCCCGGATATCCGCTTCAATAATGTCTGCCGGTGTGTCGGAGCGGTAAGCGTCAATATGTAGACGGCAGCGCTCTACCATGGCGCGGGAGTTGTCGACGCCTATGATTCTACAACCGGGCTGTTTGATATGACGACGCATGGACAGCGTGGCAGCGCCAAGCGAACAGCCCAGATCATAAATCGTGGAATCCGGCATAGCAAAGCGCTCGGCCAGCATGCCAATGGCGGAGATGATATTGCTGTATCCCGGCACAGAACGTTGGATCATATCCGGGAATACTTCGGCGACGCGTTCGTCAAAGGTAAAATCACCCAATTTATCGATCGGGGCGGCGAACAAATTGTCGTGGCCAGCCATTATCTCTTCCTCACACCTGATATCTGAATCTCGCACGGTTCCTTCCGGCATACCTCGCCGCACGGCGATGGCAATGGGGAGTCCTTCTCCCGCTGAAAAGGCGCGTATTGTAGATAAAATAGCGCCACTTGTCTTGTGGATTTACAGGGCAGGTCAGGTAGGATTCAGAGCAGTGACACCTGGTCACCACCTTGCGGCAATTTCAGCTCGGGCAGGTGCAACGCTGTGTCAGCCAATTGTTGTGCCAACTGGCGATGAAGCCGGACGGCCAGTTCCGGGGCAAAGTCGTTGTCGGGCGTATGAATGAACAGATAAGGCTGGCGGCCTTCACTCAGCCATAAGGGAAGACGTTGTAACCAGTTGGCAAAAAAGGGATCGTTGGCATTAAGATCCGGATGACCAATGAAACGCACCACAGGGTGCATGGCGGTTGCAATGGCGTGAACCGGCACTCTGGGTTTTTTCTGGTGGGCATCAATGACCGCCTCGCTGGTGGCGGGGGCCGAAAAAACTGGGCGAGTGTCCATGATAATCCGGTTGGCCTGATGTTCGATAAGCAACCGGTTTAGCGCCTTTTCTTCTGCGCCTTTGCTGAAAAAGGCCGGATGGCGGACCTCAACCCCAACCGTCAGATCTGACGGCAGCTGTTTAAGAAAAGCGGAGAGTGCAGGCAGCTCTGCCGGTCCGAAGCTGGCGGGTAATTGAATTTTCCAGATGCTGGTTTTTTCTGCCACAGGCGCCATGACATGAAAAAATTCACCGAGCTGGCCCTGGCAGTGCATCAGCTTATATTGATGAGTGATGGTTTTCGGCAGCTTGAAGGTGAATCGAAAATCGTCCGGTGTGGCATCAGCCCAGTTCTGTACAGTGGCCGGCTTGGGCGTGGCATAGAAGGTGGTATTGCCTTCGACAGTGGAGAAAGTTTCTGCGTACCGGTTTAATCTTTCGGTGGAAGGACAGCCGCGGCCGTAGAGGCTACGTTGCCAGGGCGCATGTGACCACATTGCCATGCCGATCTTTAGGGGTGAAGAAAAGGGCATTGAAAAACCTTAGTGAATACTTTTTATTCGTCTGGATAAGGGGCTTGGCTGACATTGTGGAGAATATCCCGCCATTCGGTCAACATTCACGACTGTAATCAGGCTATTTTGCTTGATTTACGCCAGAGGTTTTTCCTACAGTGGTGTTTTTCATTTATAATACCGCGTTATTTTTATTTCGGACGTCAGTCAGGCCGCAGCCGGACACTGAAGATGGCCGAAACTGGCACAGTTGGTGTCTGTCATACCATTTTGGGCGGACACACAGGATTGTAAGTAAACAGATCGGGAAATTCTTATGCGCACCCAATATTGTGGTCACCTGAACAAGTCCCATGCGGGACAAACCGTTGAGCTTTGCGGCTGGGTAAACCGCCGTCGTGATTTAGGCGGTCTTATTTTCATTGATATGCGAGATCGTGAAGGTATCGTTCAGGTAGTGGTTGACCCGGATATGAAAGATATCTTCGAGGTGGCGAACCAACTGCGCAATGAATTCTGTATCCGTCTGACCGGTGAAGTCCGTCAGCGTCCGGACAGCCAGGTCAACAAAGACATGGCGACCGGTGAAGTGGAAGTGATTGCCAAAGGCCTGGAAATCATCAACCGTTCCGATGTGCTGCCGCTGGACTTCAACCAGAAGAACACCGAAGAGCAACGCCTGAAATTCCGCTATCTGGACCTACGTCGCCCGGAAATGAGCGACCGTATCAAACTGCGTGCGAAAGCATCCAGCTTCGTGCGTCGCTTCCTGGATGAAAACGGCTTCCTGGATATTGAAACACCCGTCCTGACCAAAGCGACACCGGAAGGTGCCCGTGACTATCTGGTGCCCAGCCGTGTGCACAAAGGCAGTTTCTACGCATTGCCTCAGTCACCGCAGCTCTTTAAGCAGTTGCTGATGATGTCTGGTTTTGACCGCTACTATCAAATCGTCAAATGTTTCCGCGACGAAGATCTGCGTGCAGATCGTCAGCCTGAATTTACCCAGATCGATATTGAAACCTCGTTCATGACGGCCGATCAGGTACGTGCCGTGACTGAGCGCATGGTAGCCGATATGTGGAAAGAGCTGCTGAACGTTGACCTGGGTACTTTCCCTGTCATGAAGTATGAAGAAGCGATGCGTCGTTACGGGTCGGACAAGCCCGATCTGCGTAACCCGCTGGAGCTGGTGGATGTGGCCGACATCCTGAAAGACGTCGACTTCAAAGTCTTTGCCGGCCCTGCTAATGATCCTAAAGGCCGCGTGGCCGTTCTGCGTGTACCGGGTGGTGCAGCGCTGTCTCGCAAGCAGATTGACGAGTACACCAGTTTTGTCGGTATTTACGGTGCAAAAGGCTTGGCATGGATGAAGGTCAATGACCGCGCGGCCGGTTTTGACGGCGTGCAGTCACCTGTGGCTAAATTCCTGAACCAAGACATAGTGGCCCAGTTGCTGGAGCGCACTCAGGCCGAATCTGGCGATATTCTGCTCTTTGGTGCCGATCGTAAAAATGTGGTTGATGAAGCGATGGGCGCGCTGCGTCTGAAGCTGGGTAAAGATCTGCATCTGACCAACGAATCGGCATGGGCGCCGTTATGGGTGGTTGACTTCCCAATGTTTGAAGAAGATGAGGAAGGTAATCTGCACGCGATGCACCACCCGTTCACCTCGCCACTGGGCATGACCGCGGAAGAGCTGGCGGCTAACCCTGCAACAGCAATTTCCAATGCTTACGATATGGTACTGAATGGCTACGAAGTGGGCGGTGGTTCTGTGCGTATTCACAACGCAGACATGCAGGCGGCAGTATTCAACATTCTGGGTATTGACGCGCAAGAGCAGCAACTGAAATTCGGCTTCTTGCTGGACGCACTGAAATTTGGTACGCCGCCGCATGCAGGCCTGGCGTTTGGTCTGGATCGTCTGGTGATGCTGCTGTGTGGTACTGAGAATATCCGTGACGTGATTGCCTTCCCGAAAACAACGGCGGCAGCATGTCTGATGACAGATGCGCCAAGTCTGGCTAATCCTGCCGCTCTTGAGGAGCTGGCGATTGCGGTGAAGCTGGTCGCGAAAGATGAACAAAATACCGAAGCCTGATTAATCAGGCTTATCCGGGCTGGCAGCTCTGCCAGCCCGATCACTCTTCAAGACATTGCAGTATGCTTCATACCATCTGATGTACGATCTCTCGCCGTGTTCTGAACAGTGATCAGCGCCTCCCAGTGACGCAGAGCTGGGACAACACCCTCTATAAATCCGGAGCATTGTTATGGCAGGTCATAGTAAGTGGGCCAACATCAAACACCGCAAAGCGGCGCAAGACGCTAAGCGTGGCAAAATTTTTACCAAGTTAATCCGAGAAATCGTGGTGTCGACCAAAGAAGGCGGTCCTGAAACGGAAAGCAACCCGCGCCTGCGTGCTGCTGTCGATAAAGCGCTGTCCAATAACATGACGCGTGACACCATCAACCGTGCTATCAGTCGTGGTGCTGGCGGTGAAGGTGACGACAACATGGAAACCGTGATTTATGAAGGATACGGTCCTGGCGGCACTGCTGTGATGGTTGAATGTATGACGGACAACCGCAATCGCACGGTATCCGGTGTGCGCCATGCGTTCAGCAAAGCGGGCGGTAATCTGGGCACAGACGGTAGCGTTAATTACCTGTTCGAGAAAAAAGGGGTGATTTCCTACGCGCCGGGGCTGGATGAAGACGCTGTCATGGAAGCAGCACTGGAAGGGGGGGCTGATGATGTTGAAACCAATGATGATGGTTCTATCGACGTCTACACCACACCGGCGGATTTTGGTCCGGTGAGAGACGCACTGGACACTGCCGGATTTGAAGCCCAGAACGCAGAAGTGACTCTGGTGCCGTCAACCAAGGCCGAGCTGGACGCGGACACAGCGCCAAAACTGCTGCGTCTGATTGATGCGCTGGATGATCTTGATGATGTGCAGGAGGTATACCATAACGGGGATATTTCCGACGAAGTGGCGGAACAGTTGTAATATTAATGGCCATTATTTTAGGGATAGACCCAGGCTCCAGAATCACGGGATACGGTGTTATCCGTCAGGTGGGCAGACAACTTGAATATCTGGGCAGTGGTTGTATCCGTACCAGCTGTGATGATATTCCGGGTCGGCTGCATCAGATTTATGCCGGGGTTACCGAAGTGATCACTCAGTTTCGTCCCGATGATTTTGCCATTGAAGAAGTCTTCATGGGCAAAAATGCCAATTCGGCACTGAAACTCGGGCAGGCACGCGGCAGTGCAATTGTTGCAGCCGTGAATGCCCATATCCCCGTCAGCGAATATGCGGCCAGATTGATTAAACAGGCGGTGGTTGGCAAAGGCAGTGCCGATAAAGTACAGGTTCAGCACATGGTCTGCCATATGCTGAAATTACCGGGTAAGCCCCAGGCGGATGCGGCAGATGCTTTGGCAGTGGCTATCTGTCATGCCCATACCCACAAAACCCTGGTGGCGATGGCAGGCCAGGCATCGGGTTCGAAACGGGGACGATACAGATAGTCATACGCTGTTAAGTCACCATATCAATATCCCTGTCAGGAATGCGTTCTGTTGGACGGATCAAAAAAAAGCAGCCTTGTGCTGCTTTTTTCTTTGTTAATTCATTGTTAACTGAATATAGTGGTCGGAGCTGTTGGATAGTTCATATATAACAATGACAAGGATAACAAAATGTCCCCAGTCGCTTTTTGGCGCGGCCTGTTTTTGCCCTCTTCACATCAGTGGCAGGGAGAGCAAGTCCGCTTGGTTGATACCCTGCTATTTTTCACCCTCATCTCGTTTTTCGTCGGCTTGTACAGCTGGATAAAATGGTCGAGCCATGCCCATACCAGTTTGGTTATCACGTCTATTACACTCATTGGATGCGAAATACTGGCCGGGTTGGTTGTACGCTGGCTTAAACAGATTGAACTTGCGATCAATCTGGGTTTTCTGGGCATGGTGATCCATGCCGTGAACATTGTCTATCAAAGTGGCGGTATTGTTGTTTCCACTCAGGCATTCTGGATGCCGCTGCTGATTGTGGCGTTTTTTCTGGCGGCCAAACCGGTCACAGCCATGATCTGGAGTGCGCTGGTCGTAGTGATTTCTGGCTGGATGATAAAGGAATCTCTGGCCGGTCACGACTTTCCTCACCTGGTATTGACGCCGGCAGCAGAACGGCTGGAAACCTGGTCTGGCTTATTACTGCCTTTAATAGTGATAGGTATCGCTCAGGCCTTCACCGTGCGTCAGCGAGAAAGCGCGCTGGTGAAGTCGTCAGAGGCTGAACGGGCCAGCCATACATTGGCAGAGCAAGCCAAAAAAGGTGAGCAGGCGCTGGGCAGCATTATGGATCGTGCCAGCGAAAGTGCCAGTCAGCTGGCACAGTTAGCCGATGATCTGGAACAGCAGTCTGATGCGTTGCATCATCAGGTGAAAGATCTCAATCAGAACTGTCTGTCGCAGGCCAGTGCGGCCGAGCAGATGAGCCAGCAACTCGGGCAGATGACAGAAGGGCTGGATGAATCAGACCGTTCGGTAACCGAATTGCGCCAGCGCAGCCGAACCATAGAAACTCAGGCCCAGCACAGCTCGGCATCACTGAATGCCTCAACCGACGCTATCGCCCGCATCCTGCACAGTAATAATGAAGTCATGTCGGCCGCTGAGCTGATCACTGCCGTTGCCGAACAGACCAATCTGCTGGCATTGAATGCCGCGATTGAAGCCGCGCGAGCCGGGGAATCGGGACGAGGGTTCGCCGTGGTCGCCGATGAAGTCCGTAAGCTGTCTGCAAAAAGTAATGCTTCCGCCACAGAGATCCGCAGCTTGCTGGAGAAAAGTAAAAATGAAGTGCAGCAGGGACAAAAAGTCATTCATGCCACGGCGACCGAGCTGGGCGGTATTATTGCCGAGATCACTGGTCTGTCTGAGGATGTTAACCGGCTGGCCGATACCCTGGGTATTCAGGTCCAGTCACTGAAAGAGCTTAATCAGGTCAGCACCGAAGTGGCACACAGTGTGGTGCAGACTAATCAGGTTTCGGATCAGGTGGCCCAGCAGGGCGCCGAGCTGGCCAACAGAGTCGAAACCTTAAAAGGACTCGCCGATAGCCTCAATGCGCTGGTGTCACGCCATCAGGCTTGATCTTGTCTGTCATTTATTACGACATTCTGATAAAGCGCTGGATATCCATCCAGCGCTTTATTATGCTAGAGCCAATTTAATTTGCGAGATAGAGGCAAGGCAGTGATTGGCCGATTACGAGGAATCATAGTAGAAAAACAGCCACCGGAAGTGGTGATTGAAGCCGCCGGAATCGGGTATGAAGTTCAGATGCCGATGAGCTGTTTTTACGAATTGCCGCAAGCGGGGCAGGAAGTCACCATTGCCACCCACTTTGTGGTGAGAGAAGACGCCCAGCTGCTGTACGGTTTCAATAAGAAAAGTGAGCGGGATTTGTTTCGCGAAGTCATCAAAGCCAATGGTGTTGGCCCGAAACTGGGTTTAGCCATCTTGTCTGCGTTGACGGCCAGCCAGTTCGTGCTTTGTGTGGAAAATGAAGATATTTCTACCTTAGTGAAGATCCCCGGTGTGGGTAAGAAAACGGCAGAACGCCTGCTGGTTGAAATGAAAGACCGCCTGAAAGGTTGGGGCGAGGGCGATCTTTTCACACCAGCGCTGGATACTGCAGCCAGCCAGGCACAGTCTGCCGCATCCGATAAGAACCGGGCGGAAGATGAAGCCGTGAGCGCCCTGATAGCGCTGGGCTATAAACCTCAGCAGGCTTCTAAAGTGGTCGCTCAGGTTGCGCAGGATGATATGCCAAGTGAAGCGATTATCCGTGAAGCCCTGCGCTCCATGGTGTAAGTGAGATTGTATGATAGAAGCTGATCGCCTGGTGTCGGGAAGTTATCCGGTTAACCGCGAAGAAGAGGTCATTGACCGTGCCATCCGCCCGAAATTACTGCAGGATTATCAGGGCCAGGATCATGTCCGGGGCCAGATGGAAATTTTTATTCAGGCTGCGAAACTGCGTACTGAAGCGCTCGATCATCTGCTGATTTTTGGCCCGCCCGGATTGGGTAAAACGACACTGGCTAACATTGTTGCAAACGAAATGGGTGTCAGTATCCGTACAACGTCAGGCCCTGTGCTGGAGAAGGCCGGCGATCTGGCGGCACTACTGACCAACCTGGAAGAAAATGATGTGCTCTTTATTGATGAGATCCATCGTCTCAGCCCTCAGGTGGAAGAGGTGCTCTATCCGGCGATGGAAGATTATCAGCTTGATATCATGATTGGCGAAGGGCCGGCGGCACGGTCTATCAAGATAGATCTGCCCCCGTTTACCCTGGTGGGCGCGACAACGCGTGCCGGTTCGCTGACCTCACCGCTGCGTGATCGTTTTGGTATTACCCAGCGGCTTGAGTACTACAAAGTGGCTGATCTGCAAGATATTGTTCAGCGCAGCGCCCGGTGCCTCGGGTTGTCTATGGTGCCGGAAGGGGCGCTGGAGATTGCACGACGTGCCCGCGGCACGCCGCGTATCGCGAACCGGTTGTTACGGCGCGTACGGGATTATGCTGAAGTGAAGAGTGATGGTCATATCAGTGAAGAGGTAGCAAGCCAGGCGCTGGATATGCTGGATGTGGACAGCAGCGGCTTTGATTATATGGATCGAAAACTGCTGATGGCGATTATTGACAAATTCATGGGTGGTCCTGTGGGATTGGATAATCTTGCAGCCGCTATCGGAGAGGAAAAGGATACGATTGAAGATGTACTCGAACCCTATCTGATTCAGCAAGGCTTTTTGCAGCGCACACCCAGGGGACGGATCGCGACCCATCGCGCTTATCTGCATTTTGGTTTGGATATCCCTAGCAGCTGATATCACAGATAATCAAATGTTAAAAACGGAGCCCAAGGCTCCGTTTTTGTTTGCTTTTTACGCATGTTTTTTTCGGCTAAATCCGGCTGAGTCATCTAATATCATTAACATTTCCTGCATGAGTTTATGCGTCAGACGGGTCAAATCCTGACGGTGGCCATAGCTTTAATGCTGGTAAAGGCCCAAATGGTTGAGGCTGGCCAGGAGTTGCGGATTTTTCTGGCAGGCCTGGGCTTGGCGGTGATTGTTTAAAACTTGGATATTGGTGCAGTAACCAAACCGGGAAATGTTAATAGGAATATCTTCATCTCCAAACAAGTGTCACAGTTGGTATGGCTGCCAGTAAGGTGATACCTGCAGGGCACAGTCATTGTCTTGTTGTCTTTTTGGATTAGAAAAAATAATCTAAAGGTCGGGTCAGGTTTATATTAATTGCACTGTCTTTACGCTTGTTTATTGATGTTATCTTGTGCGCCGAAGTCGTTTTTTCCTTTCAGCTTTACTGAGAAAAATTACCCGTTTTTTGTTGTGACTATAGAACCTGCCAAGGTGATTAAATTTGCATTTTTTGTAACTTTATAATTGAAAAATCACATTTATTTAAAGTGTTAGCTACAAAGCTATGCAATTGCGAGAAGTTTGATCTCGCGCATGGAAATAACTTATCTATACGATTTAAATCGCAATCTGCTTAGCGAATCAGCGCGCTTTTTTATAAATACCTTTGAACCTGTGTGGCGAAGTCAGTAGTATTAGTTTCAGCTTATCTGGCTGTGGTTTTACATTAAAATCTATAATTCGAAACAAGTCCGCAACATCCAGTTTGGCGAGTAAATCGCTGGTCAGGAAATGATGTTGTAAAACAGGCAGGCGTGCTCGCTGACGTTTTGCGTAGCCTAACGATGGATAACGCGTTGTCGGGTTATCAATCAATGATTGCTGATGTTTTAACCGATTGACAGTAGTCTTGAAGAATACTTGCTGGGCGTGCTCGATCAACTATGTCGTACGTTGCCGGGAGACTGGCGACTAAAGGAGTTATCATGTTTGATATCGTCGAACTATCGCGGTTACAGTTCGCTATGACTGCGATGTACCACTTTTTGTTCGTCCCGCTGACTTTGGGCATGGCGTTTCTGCTCGCCATCATGGAGTCTGTGTATGTGATGACCGGAAAGCAAATCTACAAGGACATGACCAAGTTCTGGGGTAAGCTTTTCGCCATTAACTTTGCACTGGGTGTAGCCACTGGACTGACCATGGAATTCCAGTTCGGTATGAACTGGGCCTACTATTCTCACTACGTCGGCGACATTTTTGGCGCCCCGCTTGCAATTGAAGCGCTGATAGCTTTTTTCCTTGAATCCACTTTTGTCGGCTTATTCTTTTTTGGTTGGGATCGACTCAGTAAGCGCCAACACTTAACGGTGACCTGGCTGGTGGCTCTGGGCTCAAACTTCTCGGCATTGTGGATTCTGATTGCCAATGCCTGGATGCAAAATCCAGTTGGTGCTGAGTTCAATTTCGAAACCATGCGCATGGAGATGGTGAGTTTTGCCGAAGTGATACTCAATCCTGTTGCACAGGTGAAATTTGTCCACACTGTGGCATCAGGCTATGTAACAGGTGCCATGTTCATCTTGGGTGTCAGCTCTTATTACATCCTCAAAGGTCGCGATCTGCCTTTTGCCCGTCGTTCATTTGCGATTGCGGCTTCTTTCGGTATGGCCTCTATCCTGTCTGTGATCGTGTTGGGAGATGAATCCGGCTACGAGCTGGGTGATGTCCAAAAGGCAAAACTGGCCGCTATTGAAGCCGAGTGGCACACCGAAGAAGCCCCGGCGGCTTTCACCTTATTCGGCATTCCGAATCAGGAAACCATGCACACGGATTACGCCATTAAAATCCCCTATGTGATGGGTATTATTGCTACGCGTTCGTTTGATACTGAAGTCACGGGTTTACGTGATCTTAAAGATGAGCACGAAGTGCGTATCCGTAGTGGTATGGAAGCCTACGGCCTGCTTGAGAAACTGCGTGCGGGTGAAAAATCACCTGAAAATATCGCCGCGTTCGATGCCGTGAAAAATGATCTGGGCTATGGGCTGTTGCTGAAGCCTTATACCGACAGGGTCGTGGATGCTACGGATGAGGACATCGCACAAGCGGCGGCCGATTCATTGCCTACCGTCTGGCCATTATTCTGGAGCTTCCGCATCATGGTGGGCTGTGGATTTATTATGCTGGGTGTGTTTGCTGCGGCATTTATTCAAACCTGTCGCCATAAAATCACTGAGAAAAAATGGGTGCTTCGCGCGGCGCTGTACGCCATCCCGCTACCTTGGATCGCCATTGAAGCCGGCTGGTTTGTCGCTGAGTACGGTCGTCAACCCTGGGCGGTGGGTGAGATTTTGCCTACAGCGATGGCGGCGTCCAATGTGGCCGTGTCGGATGTACTGACGTCGATGGCCGTTATTATCGCTCTGTATACCTGTTTCCTCATTGCGGAAGTCTACCTGATGCTGAAATTTGCCCGTTTGGGTCCAAGCAGTCTGAAAACCGGGCGCTATCATTTTGAACAGAATGTTGCACCGCATGACTTAACTGATAACCCGGTCATGAAGTGATCCGAGACGGACAGGAGAATTAAAAATGTTTGATTACGAAGTGTTACGTCTTATCTGGTGGTTGCTGATTGGTGTCTTGTGCATCGGTTTTGCAGTGACGGATGGATTCGATATGGGTGTCGGTGTTCTCACCAACATTATTGGTAAAACAGACACAGAACGCCGCATCATGATTAACTCTATCGCACCGCACTGGGACGGTAACCAGGTTTGGTTAATCACAGCCGGCGGTGCGTTATTTGCGGCCTGGCCATTGGTCTATGCGACGGCTTTTTCCGGGTTTTATCTGGCTATGGTTCTGACAGTAGCGGCCCTCTGGCTCCGTCCTCTGGGGTTTGATTACCGCTCGAAAATTGAAGATCCAAAATGGCGTAGCCTGTGGGACCGTGCGATTTTCATCGGCAGCTTTGTTCCGCCTGTGATCTTTGGTGTGGCTTTTGGCAACCTGCTGCAAGGCGTGCCTTTTGTTCTGAGCGATCTGCTGATTCCGACTTATAAGGGCTCGTTTTTCGGCTTGCTGAATCCCTTCGCTTTGCTGTGCGGCGTTGTCAGTCTGGCGATGATAGTGACACAGGGTGCGGTATACCTGCAGATGAAAACCACAGACGAGCTGCATGCGCGCGCGCGTAACATTGCGCCAATCACAGCGATAATAACCTTGGTTGCTTTTGTGCTGGCCGGATTCTGGGCGAAAAACCTGGAAGGGTATGTGGTCGCGTCTGAGCTTGTAAAAGATGCGGCGTCAAACCCGCTCAACAAAGAAGTGGTGCGCCAGACTGGCGCACTGATGATGAATTTCAATGCTCAGCCGCTGCTGTGGATTGCTCCGGCACTGGGCATTGTGATGCCGTTGCTGACGATTCTGGCATGTCGTATTGAACGGGCAGGGTTTGCTTTCCTGTTCTCCAGTTTGACCATGGCAGGCATTATTCTTACTTTCGGCTTTGCAATGTTCCCATTCATCATGCCGTCCAGTGAGATTCCGAACCACAGTCTGACACTCTGGGATGCAACATCCAGTGAGCTGACGCTGAACATTATGACAGTGGTTGCTTTTGTCATGGTGCCGATCATCCTGGCTTACACCTGCTGGTGTTATTACAAAATGTTTGGTCGTCTCGATAAGCAATATATCGAAGACAATAAAAATTCACTGTACTAAGGAGACTGACTATGTGGTATTTCGCCTGGATTCTGGGGGTCCTGTTAGCCTGCTCGTTCGGTATCATTAACGCGTTGTGGTTAGAAACAACAGAGAACATGGATGACAGCAGTCAATCAGACAGTGAGTAATCGTATCGACGTCTGGGTCAGAACAAGCCATGCCTGGCTGGCGCACAGTGTGTTACGTGTGCTGGCCCTGATCATGGGACTGGTTACAGGCGGTCTCGTGATATGGGACCCAGTCTTGTTCGCCGAGGAGATAGGAGGTTTTGGTCCTGTTATTTCTCCGGCACTCATCTGGTCTTGCTGTGCCGCGGTTATCTTCGGGGTAGGTTTCGTGCCTCGGCGGTGGTACTGGCAACTGTTATTCACACCTTATGCCGCCTTACCCATATTGGCGGGTATTCTTTGGCTCCGTCTGAGCTGAAAGCATGTATGTTACGACACAGCCCGCCGAGAATAGCGGGCTGTGTTTTATGTGGCAGTAATTCCCGGAAATACCGACAAGGTCAAAAATTGAAAGGAAATAATACATGCGGAAAGTCAGGGGTTTCATTCTCTAAATTAACTCCGGTATAGTTATTGCTGGATTACCTTCTGACGTCATTTTTTTGGCGTTGGTTATGCATCATTAGTGGTATTGGGATGACGGAAGAAAACGCCTTTGAATGGCCAATCACTATTTATATTGAAGACACAGACACTGGCGGCATTGTTTATCATGCCAATTATCTTAAGTTTTTTGAGCGTGGCAGAACGGAACTATTCAGAAGCTTTGGAGTCAGCTTACAGGACATGTTAGAGCAAGGTTTCAGTTTCGTGGTGCGCCATCTTGAAATTGATTACCTGAAAGGTGCCAGATTAGACGATCAGCTCAAGGTTCGTACCTGGCCGTTAAAGGTGCGTAAAGCCTCCATCGAATTTTGTCAGATTTTAGTAAACAATGAGGGCCAGTGCTTGTGTAAAGCTACTGTTCAGGTAGCCTGTGTCGACCCTCGTTCAATGAAACCCATTGTGATACCAGAACATATACTGTCGGAGATAGCCTAAGTGAGTGCTGAACTTTCTATTCTGGATTTGTTTTTGCAGGCGAGCCTGCTGGTCAAAATTGTCATGCTGATCCTGCTGGGAATGTCGGTCATCTCCTGGGCGATGATTGTGAAACGTTCGCAGATATTGTCTCAGGCAGCCTCAAAAGCCGAGCGTTTTGAAGACCGTTTCTGGTCGGGCATTGATTTATCTCATTTGTTTCAGGAAGTGCAGAGCCGTAAAGACGATCTGAGCGGAACGGAACAGATTTTCTATGCGGGATTTAAAGAGTTTGCCCGTTTGCACCGTAATAATGGCAAAGCGCCAGAATCTGTCATGGAAGGGGCTGGCCGTGCGATGCGTGTATCGCTGTCGCGGGAAGTGGAAGAAATGGAAACCAGTTTGCCGTTTCTGGCCACTGTGGGTTCAATCAGTCCTTACATCGGCCTGTTCGGTACAGTATGGGGCATTATGCATGCCTTTATTGCGTTGGGCGCCGTGAAGCAGGCAACACTGGCGATGGTCGCTCCGGGTATTGCCGAAGCATTGGTTGCAACGGCGATGGGTCTGTTCGCAGCAATCCCGGCTGTGATGTTTTACAACCGCCTGACCAACAAGGTTGCCAAACTGGAACATAACTACGCCACCTTTATGGAAGAGTTCTCCAGCATCCTGCACCGTCAGGCGTTTGCAGCTAACCAGGAGTAACATCATGGCGGTTTATCAACCGAAAAAGCGCAAGATGACGGCAGAAATCAATGTGGTTCCGTACATTGACGTGATGCTGGTGCTCCTGATTATCTTCATGGTGACCGCGCCATTTGTGACTCAGGGTGTAGACGTTGAGTTACCTGCCACGCATACAGCGCAAACGGCGGCAGAGCTGGCCGGTGAAAACGATAGCGGGGCACCTATCATTGTCGAGGTGGACAAAGATGGTCAGCTTGGCCTGAGCGTCAATAACGATGACATGATACGTGGCCTGCAATTGACTGAGCTGCTGACGCGCGTTAAAGCCGAATTGCAGCTTAATCCGAAAACGCCCGTAATGGTGGGCGGAGACGCCAGAGTCCCTTATTCAGCGATTATCGAAACGCTGGATGCCTTGAATCAGGCAGGTGTCGGCTCTGTGGGTCTGATGACTGAGCCATTGGAGCAGTAGGGAAGTAAATGAAAAAAAACAACTATACAGTTGCCATCATCATTTCGTTATTTTTCCATGCTGTATTGTTTGCTGCGCTGATCTGGGGAACGGACTTCACTATGTCTGACCCTAAGCCAAAGGGTTCGACCATTCAGGCTGTTGTCGTTGATCCCGCTTTGGTCAATCAGCAGGCCCGCCAGTTTCGCGAGCAGCGAGATGCGGCGAAAAAAGCAGAGCAAGAACGTCTTGAGCGCCTTGAACGTCAGGCTGTGGCACTGGAACAGCAGCGTCAGGCTGAAGAAGAGCGTATTCGTAAACTGAGAGCGGATAAGCTCCAGGCCGAGAAAGCAGCGCGCGAAGCAGATGCTGAAAGGGCTCGAATTTCTCGTGAAAAAGAAAAAGCAGCAGAAGAAAAGCGTCAGGCAGACGAACAAGCCAAGCTGGCTCGCGAAGAAGCGAAAAAAGCCGAAGCGGATCGTCAGGCTAAGTTAAAAGCCAAGCAGGAAGCTGAAGAAGCAACGCGTAAAGCTGAAATTGCGCGTCAGCAGAAAATTGAAGAGCAAAAACGTGCCGAAGAAGCGGCTCGCCAGGCAGAAGCTGATCGTAAAGCTAAGGTAGCGGCGAAGAAGAAAGCGGAAGAAGAAGCACGTAAAGCTGAAGCTGCCCGTAAAGAAGCCGAACGTAAAGCGAAAGAAGCAAAAGCACTGCAGCGGCAGCAGGAAGCGGCTCTTAATGACATGTTTGCCGGCCTGGAAGCAGAAACTGAGCAACGAGGTAGTGCGAAAGGGCAGTTTATCGCTGATGAAACTGCCCGTTACGGCGAAATTTACAAGCAGATGATCCAGCAAAATTTGCTGTTTGATCAAAATTTCTCGGGTAAAGAATGCAACCTGCAAATGCGACTGTCAGTGAGCGGCCTGCTGCTGGATGTGTCGGATGTGGGGGGGGATACAAGTTTGTGCCGCGCGGCAAAAGCGGCCGTTGTAAAAGTCAGCCAGTTTCCCATGCCAGAAGATCCGGCAGTGGTGGAAAAACTGCGTTCAATTCGCTTAACCGTGAAGCCAGTAAGTTAAGAGGGAAAGCTAAATGAAACGTTGGATTTTGGGCTTGTGTGCCGCCCTGCTCACCATGAGCCAACTGGCACATGCTGAACTGGAACTGGTCATTACTGAAGGTGTCGATTCGGCACGCCCGATCGGTATTATTCCCTTTCAGTGGGAGGGTGGTGGTGCGGCGCCTGTTGATATGGCGTCGGTTATTGCCTCGGATTTACGTCGCAGTGGCAAATTTAGTCCTGTTGCCCCTAATGCAATGCCGCAAACGCCTACCAGCGAAGCAGACATTAATTATGCCGCCTGGACAGCATTGGGTGTGGATGCGCTGGTAACAGGCACTGTCAGTAAGAACGCTGATGGTAATTATGTCATCAATTACCAGCTGATAGATGTAGTGCGCGGCCAGTTAACCAATGGCGAGAGCCGGGGTCTGGAAGACGGAAAGCTGGTTCAGACCAGTGATCACGTTTTGCTGAATAACCGAGCGACAGTCAGAACCAACCGTCTGCGTCAGTATGCGCACCGTATCTCGGATGTGGTCTATGAAAAACTGACCGGCGAAAAAGGGGCATTCCTGACGCGGATCTCTTACGTGGTCATCGACGATAACTCGGACTATCCGTACCAGCTTCGCATTGCTGATTATGATGGCTATAACGAGCAACTGGTCCTGAAATCCAAACAGCCGTTGATGTCGCCTTCCTGGTCTCCTGACGGCAACAAACTGGCTTATGTCAGCTTTGAAAATCAGCAGTCCCAGATTTTTATCATGAACATTACGAATGGCACCCGTGAAATGGTCGCCTCATTCCCTAGACACAATGGTTCACCGCGTTTTTCCCCTGACGGGAAGAAACTAGCCATGGTCTTGTCGAAAAGTGGGAGTTTGCAAGTCTACGTAATGGATTTACAAACTAAAGCGATGAAACAGGTGACAGACGGGCGTGCGAACAACACTGAAGCGTTTTGGGATCCAAGCGGTCAATCTATAATTTTCACGTCAGACAGAGGTGGTAAACCTCAGATATATCGAGTAAATTTAGCTGACGGTTCGACTGAGCGTCTGACATGGCAAGGATCGCAAAATCTCGGTGGTCAGCTGACTCCAGATGGCCGTTATTTGGTAATGGTGAACCGATCGGATTCGGGTTACAACATTGCCAAACAGGATTTGAAAACAGGTGCTGTACAGATTTTGACGAAAACATTTTTGGATGAATCTCCAAGCATTGCCCCAAATGGTGGCATGGTGATCTACAGCTCGGTTAATAACAAATCCAACGAGTTGTCTCTGGTATCAATAGATGGTCGTTTTAAGGCTCGTTTACCAGCTACCAGTGGGCGAGTAAGAGCACCATCTTGGGGACCGTTCTTATAGGGTTCACTGCAATATAGCGATAAATAAGGAAAAAAAATGCAACTGAATAAAGTTTTAAAGGGTTTGGCAATTGCGCTGCCAATGTTTACTCTGGCTGCTTGTAGTTCTACCGACAGCACAGACAGTTCTGCCGCTCAAACTAACACTGGCGCTGGTACAACTGGCTCAGAAACCACAGTTGTAACACCTGTAGATTCTGGTTCAGCGGCGATGTCAGAGCAAGAAGTCCGCAACCAGCAACTGCGCCAGGAACAAACGGTTTACTTCCAGTTTGACAATGCTGAAATTCAGGCCAGCTATCAGGCGATGCTTGAAGCACATGCTGAATACCTGCGTAACAACAGTGGTGTGAAAATTATTGTTGAAGGCCACGCGGATGAGCGCGGTACGCCAGAGTACAACATTGCACTGGGTGAGCGTCGTGCCAATGCTGTTGTTAAGTACCTGCAGGCACTGGGTGTGTCTTCAAGCCAGATCTCTATCGTAAGCTACGGTGAAGAGAAGCCGCTGGTACTGGGCCACACTGACGCCGATTACGCTAAGAACCGTCGTTCGGTTCTGGTTTACTAATTAAGGTTATGAAAATGAACAGTAACATGATGCGTTATGTCGCATTAACGTTGCTGATTGGTGCGGCGACCCCTGTGGTCGCCGCACCTGCTCCTGTTTCTGAGCTCAAAGGCAGCTCATCAAGCAGCGAAAGCAGTCTGCAACGTTTAGAACGTATGTTTGAGGCGCGTAGCCAGATGCAACTGGATATGCAGCGTCAACTTGATGAATTGTCCCGTGAAGTTGGCGAACTACGTGGTATGGTTGAACGCAATAGTTACGATATGAAGCAGATGCTGGAACGTCAGCGTGAGCTCTATCGTGAAATTGACAAATTAAGCCGTGAGCAACCCGCTGCAGCCAAAGCAGAGAAAAAGGATGTATCCGGCGGTGAAACCTATGCCGCCAGCGCCGATGAAAATACCGCTTATGAAAGTGCCGTGAATTTGATTCTGAAAGAAAAGGATTATGATGGTGCGGTGACGGCGTTCAACGGATTTTTGTCCACTTATCCTGACTCTGTGTATGCGGCCAATGCCCATTACTGGCTTGGGCAGCTTTATTTTACCCAGAACAAGATGGCGGATGCTCAAACACACTTTGAAGCTGTTGCCAGTTTCAAAGATTCCAATAAGCGCGCTGATGCGCTGTTGAAGATGGGTGTGTTAGCCGAGCGTGGCAACAAAGCGGATGTGGCAAAAAAACTCTACGAGCAGGTAGTGGCAGAATATCCCAATACTGCGACATCTCAACAAGCCGAAAAAAGCCTCAAGAATCTTAAATAACAGGATATCGGGCTTAGTCTCTTCCTCGCCGCTGACCTCTCAAAATTGGGTTAGCGGTGTCTGTTTGCCCCTTCCATGCCTTATCCAGATTAGTATTACAGCGTAATTGCAGTGTATAATGCGCGGATTGTAAGGACGAGCTGATAGAGCAAGACGTAATGAGCCTGACATTTGACCCTTCAGAAATGGTGTATCCATTTCCACCCAAACCTATTCCACTGACTCAAAGCGAGCAAGTGGATTACAAAGCGAAAATTAAAGCGCTGCTTCAGGAAAAAGAAGCTGTGCTGATCGCGCATTACTACACCGATCCCGAAATCCAGGCACTGGCCGAAGAAACCGGTGGTTTTGTGGGCGATTCGCTGGAAATGGCACGATTTGGTAATCAACATCCTGCGAAAACCCTGATTGTTTGCGGTGTGCGTTTCATGGGGGAATCGGCCAAGATTCTTACGCCAGAAAAACACGTGTTGATGCCGACGCTGGAAGCTGAATGCTCTTTGGATTTAGGCTGCCCGGAAAAAGAATTCAGTGAATTCTGCGATGCGCACCCGGATCACACTGTGGTGGTGTACGCGAATACGTCTGCAGCGGTCAAAGCACGCGCTGACTGGGTAGTGACGTCCAGTATAGCGCTGGAGATTGTCGAACATCTGGATGCCGAAGGTAAGCCGATCATCTGGGGACCAGACCGCCATTTAGGCAGCTATATCCAGAAGAAAACAGGCGCTGAGATGCTGTTATGGCAAGGCGAGTGTGTTGTTCATGATGAATTTTCCGCCAAAGCGCTGAAAGACATGAAGCACCTGCATCCGGACGCAGCTATCCTGGTCCACCCTGAATCGCCGGCGAGTGTGGTTGCCTTAGCAGATGCTGTAGGCTCTACCAGCCAGTTGATCAAAGCGGCTAAGAGCCTGCCGCAACAAAAACTGATTGTTGCGACCGACAAAGGCATTTTCTTCAAAATGCAGCAGATGGTGCCAGGAAAAGAACTGATTGAGGCACCGACGGCAGGAGCTGGCGCGACTTGCCGAAGTTGTGCGCATTGCCCCTGGATGGCAATGAACGGCTTGAAAGCCATTGAAGCAGCTTTGCGCGAAGGTGGCGAAAAGCACGAGATCTTTGTCGATGAAGCCATTCGTGTGAAATCTCTTATTCCGTTGAACCGTATGCTGGATTTTGCTGCATCGCTGCAGTTGCAAGTGAAAGGCAACGCCTGATACGGGCAAACCAGATCCACCGAGATGAAAAGCGGCCCTATGGTCGCTTTTTTTGTATCTGAAGACTTTTGTGTTGTTGAAGGTGTGGCGGGATTTTGCGAGATGTTGTGAAATCCGACTGTGATAGACAGACCTTAAACCGGTATAAGTCATTATCGGTAAGCGGTAACAGCAGGTTTTACTCGCCGTAACATAACAAAATGAATCAAATTTGTAACATTTAGTGGCACCTGAGATCTCATTGTCAGCATTTTTTAGTTGATCATGTATGCCAACAAGGCAATAACATTTATAGGATAAATAATAATGAAACAACCCTACTAAATATCTGAAAACTAGGATCATAACTATGCTTACACAATTCAGAAAAAGCTGGCTGGCCTTCACGACTACAGCATTGCTTACCTTTTCGGTTCAGGCGAGTGCGGAAAATTACACCATAGGAACAGGCAGTCAGAGCGGTACTTACTACCCGTTAGGCGGCATGCTGGCCAAGATCTGGAGTGAGAATATTGATAACTTTGATATGCGGGCTGAGGTGACTGCTGCTTCGGTTGAAAACGTGATCAAAGTATCTACCCATAAGCAATTGGCGGGTATTGCAATGGGCAATGTGGTTGAGCAGGCCTATGAAGGCACTAAACCCTTCCCGAGAAAAATGGACGCGGTAGTTTTGTTTGCTCTCTATCCCAATGTTGTCCAGTTTATGGTACCTGCGGATTCAGATATCCACAGTATTGCTGATCTTAAAGGTAAAAAGGTTTCGCTTGGCGCACCGGGTTCGGGTACACGAGTCAGCGCCGTTAATATTCTGAATGCCTTGGGGGTTGAAGAAAAAGATATTCAGGCCCAGTCTCTGAATTACACCGCGACCACCAGTGCGATTGCCAATGGTCAGATTGATGCCGGAGCCATTGTCGGCAGCTTAGGTGTAGGCGCAATCACAGAGCTGGCATTGACCCGTAATATCCGTATTTTGTCGTTTACCGAAGCGGATATGGCGAAAATCACTGCGGCCAACCCCTCTTATCAATTGATCGAAGCACCCGCTGACACCTATAAGAATGTCGCAAGCTTTAAAGCACCGGCAATCTGGAATGTGTTAGTGGTGAATAAAGATCTGGATAACAAACTGGCGTATGAAATGACCAAAACCGCCTTCGAGAATATGGATAAGATTCGTAAAACGATCAGCGTGACTCAATATACGACGATTGAAAATATGAAAAAACTGGGTGGTGTGCCATTGCATCCTGGTGCCCAGCAATATCTGGATGAGCAGTCGCAGTAAACATGGGTTGTTTTCAGGGGCGGGGAAGCGCAGACCTGGGTCTGTCTCTCAGCCCTTGTGCTGAATTGGAGTATTTATGTCAACGACAGCCACTGCCCGGCACGGGCAAAAGCTTGCAGATATGCTGATGAAAATAGCCGCTATAGCGGCTATCGTTTTGTCTGCCTTTCAGATTTGGCAAGGGGTGACGGCAGAATTAGCGGCGCCTGTTTTTCGTCCGGTACACTTAAGCTGGATTCTGGTATTAGTGTTTCTCACTCAGCCATTAATCAAACAGAGCCATTCTCTTCCACTATATCTGGCGGCACGTAGTGTCGATTTTGTGTTGTCGGCTGCCACCATCTGGGCGACCTGGCACATTGTTCAGTTTGATTATGACGATATCAGTTTTTTACTGGATGGGCTGAAAGGGGCAGATCAACTGGCTGGGTTGATCACTATCGTTGCCTTACTGGAAGCGACCCGGCGTTCTGTCGGCATGGTAATGGTGGTGATTGCGGCGGTCTTTATCACTTATGCGCTGTTTGGTGATGCCTTGCCTTCTGGCATCGCCAGCAAAGGGTTCGAGTTGGAAGAGCTGATTCGATTCCATATTTTTTCCACCAACGGGGTATACGGCGCGCCTTTAGCGATTGCGGCAGGGGTAGTGTTTATTTTCGTGCTGTTTGGTGCGTTTCTGCAGGTGACCGGTGCCGGGCAATTTTTTATCGATATTGCCTTTGCTGTTGCCGGTAAATACCGCGGTGGTCCGGCAAAAGCCAGTGTGATCGCGTCGGCGGCGCTAGGCTCTATTTCTGGCTCTGCCATCGCCAATACGGTGACAACCGGGTCGTTAACGATCCCTATGATGAAAAAGCTGGGCTACAAACCCGAGCAAGCTGCCGGCATTGAAGCCGCTGCATCCACTGGGGGGCAGATTATGCCGCCTGTTATGGGGGCGGGCGCGTTTGTTATGGCGCAGTTTACGGGGATTCCATATAGCGAAATATTGCTGGTGTCGATCGCACCTGCGATTTTGTACTTTGCCTGCACGTTGCTTTATGTTCACCTGATGGCCTGTAAGCTGGGGCTGGAAGGGATGGATGTCAAAGCAGGTGTGCGTGAAGTGCTGAATAAAGGCTGGCACTTTCTTGCGCCATTGATTCTGGTCACTGCGCTGCTGATGATGAGTTACTCGCCGGTGCTGGTCGGGATTGCGGGATGTGTCGCTATTCTTGTTTCCGCCTTGTGTCGCCGTTCGAGCCGTGTCAGCCTGAGTCAGGTACTGGAAGGCATGAAAGAAGGGGCATTGATGGCCCTGCCGATTTCCGTGGCCTGTGCAACGGCCGGTATTGTTGTTGGCGTTGTCGGACAAACCGGTATTGGCCTGCAGTTCACCCAGTTCCTGCTGGCGCTGTCCGGTGGTCACTTATGGTCGGCACTCCTTCTGATAGCACTGGCGGCGGTGGTGCTGGGCATGGGCTTGCCTGTAACAGCCGCGTACATAGTGCTGTCCGTTATGGCGGTACCGGCGCTGAATGATTTCGGCTTGCCTATTCTGACTGCCCACATGATTGTATTCTGGCTGTCGCAAACTTCTAATGTCACGCCACCTATCGCTCTGGCGGCCTTTGCCGGTGCCGGTATTGCGAATGCATCGCCGATGCGATCTGCGGTGCAGGCGTTTAAACTGGCTCAGGGCTTTTTCTTGATCCCTGCTATGATGGCATTCTCCGGGCTCATACTGGGTGACGGCGAGACGCTGCATTTTGTGATTGGCATTGCGACAACGGCAGGGCTGATTATTGCATTTGCGGGTGGTATTGAGGGACGTTTGATTAACCCGCTCAATAAGCCGTTCAGAGTGATACTGCTGGCATTGGCACTGATGATGCTGTTTATGGATGACTCGGTCAGGTTAGCTGCGTTAGTTGCTGTTATCGGGATAGTCGTGGTAAACACCAAGTTAGGCCGGAAGAAGGTGGAAATGACCCACTGACGCTTGTTTCCAGCCCGTGTAATCAGCCGGGCAGAAGTGGCTGCCCGGCGGTTGGTATTACTGGTTTTCGGTAAGCTGTTGTGCGCGCAGAGTAAGGCCGCACAGCATGGGAGGGATGGCTTTGAATACTTCTTCAAATTGTGCCAGACCTTCAGCGCCTTGCTCAGATAAGGCGGCCATTGCACTTTCCGGATCATACAGCAGGCTGACAGAAAGCAGCACGCCACCCAGCAGGGCATTGTCCTGGCTGTTTTCCGGCATGATGGTTTCCCAGTCATCCCGGGCCAATTGCCAGCCCTGTAATACGCCTTCGGCAAATTCACGGGTGGCTGGCGTGACTAATTCTCTGTCATCCAAATCGCAGCCTTCCGGCCATTCCCAGCTATTGGACAACAAAGCCTGGCGCGCTTCGTTCCATATCTGAACGATGGCGTTGGCATAGTTTTCCAACTCTTCATGACTGTTAAATGGCGAGGTTTCATCACCACCCCACAGATAGGCCAGCCATTCAGCTGGATCCAGTAAATGAGGGGCCGCCGCCATTGCCGTTACAAAGCCACGGGTTTGATGTTCAGACAGCAAATGCTGACTAAGTTCAGGGTCTTGCAAAATTGCCGAAAGTTGCGCAGACATTATCAGTTTCTCTTTTAAATGGGCAGGCACGCTGTTCCAGCGCCTGGGAGCAGAATAACGGTATTGTAGCAGGCAGAGTCAGAAGACATAGCCTTGTAACGGGGAAACATGAAAAAAGGGGAGTGTGAGCCTGACAATGCTGCAAAAGTATCCACTTGATTGATAATGTGGTGATTTGGGTTGACCTCAGTCGGGGGCAACACTATAGTTACGCCCCGTTACTGAGTAAGCGCAGTGACCAAAATTAGGTGAGGTGTCCGAGTGGCTGAAGGAGCACGCCTGGAAAGTGTGTATACGGCAACGTATCGAGGGTTCGAATCCCTCCCTCACCGCCACATTCAGAAAAGACCCGTTGAGAAATCAGCGGGTCTTTTTGTATTTAACGACTCTGAGTTGTATCAAATGGCCTATAAGCCAGAAAATTAAAACTGACCTTCATTATTTCATTTCTGACTCAGTCTTTATTCATGAATCGTTATTTATTTTGTATTGAAAATTTAAAATAGCGTCGTTAATGCTAGATGACAGCGAACTGGTTTATTCACGAAATACTCATTTCTAATTTGGCCGTTAAGCGCTTTTATCAGCCGAAAATATTTGCGAGACACTATTCATTTTATGTTCATTCGTTACATTAAATATCAAACCCTCATTATATTTGTAAATTAGCAAGAACTAATTTGTAAATTTTCATATACAATCCGTGGTGATTCAACGTGTTGATTTTACTTGACATTAGAGTAATAGCTCTTATTTATTGTTTTAATTGTTATTAAAATGTTAACTTTTATGTACGTTTCATTATCGGTTTTTTGTTCGTTATGTTTGCAAAGTATTGAAATGCTGAGCCAAAGTTGAATCGCTTTCTTGAAAAGCATACATATGTGTAACGGAGCTGAAACAAGAAGTTCTCAGAAGTTAGGCGATAAAACATTTGCAGTATGAATGGTTTGTTGGTTGGGATGCGCAGGACAGCTCACTATAATCTCTAGGAATGAGTAATGAAAACAAACAAACAACAAGCTTTGGCTGTATTGACACTAGGTTCACTTTTCACCTTGCCGGCCATGGCCGCAGAAATGGTTGACGTAACCGATTCTGCTGTTCTGGAACAAGGGTTAATGGCACGTTCACTGACACCATTAAATAACAGTTTTAAACCTGTTAAATCGGTCACTTTGCCAAATGGTAAACAAAAGGTTCGCTATCAGCAGCTTTATAAAGGATTACCCGTTTATAATACTGCCGTAGTGGCAACGACAAGTAATAAAGGCCTGACTCAGGTTCATGGCCGAATGGCGCAAAATGTAGAGCAAGATCTGCCATTAATTCAGGCAAGTATTGATGAAAAACAGGCACTGAATATTGCTAAATCACACCATGCTTCTTTACATTCTCCGCAATTAACCGGTGAGCTGCCACTTGAAAATGAACAAGTGACACTGATGGTTCGTCTGGATGAAAACAATCTGGCTGAGCTGGTGTACCAGGTGAGTTTCTTTGTTCCTTCTGATGAGCCATCACGTCCTTATTTCTTCATTGATGCCAACACAGGTGATGTGCTGGATACCTGGGACAGCATCGCCCATATCCAGGCTCCGGGCTCTGGCCCTGGTGGTAACACTAAGACCGGGCAATATCAGTTCGGTGTGGATTTCCCGAATTTCATGGTGGAGAAAAACGGTACGACCTGTACCATGAATACCAGTGCAGTAAAAACCGTCGATCTCAATGGGGCGACCTCAGGCTACAACGCCTTCAGCTATAACTGTCCGACTGACAGCAACGCCAATAGCCACAAGCAGGTCAATGGTGCCTATTCACCGCTGAATGATGCTCACTACTTTGGCCAGGTTGTCTTTGATATGTATAAAGACTGGCTGAATACGGCACCGTTAACCTTCCAGCTGACAATGCGTGTGCATTACGGCTCTCAATATGAAAATGCCTTCTGGGACGGCAGCGCAATGACCTTTGGTGACGGTTCTTCTACCTTCTATCCACTGGTAGATATCAATGTCAGTGCTCATGAAGTCAGCCATGGCTTTACCGAGCAGAACTCAGGTCTGGAATACCGCAATATGTCTGGTGGTATCAATGAAGCGTTCTCTGATATCGCCGGTGAAGCGGCTGAATTCTATATGCGTGGCAGTGTGGACTGGGTAGTAGGAAGCGATATTTTCAAACAGTCCGGTGGCTTACGTTATTTTGATCAGCCATCCAAAGACGGCCGCTCAATCGATCATGCTTCGCAGTACACATCGGGCCTGAATGTGCACTATTCAAGCGGTGTATTCAACCGTGCATATTACTTGCTAGCCAATAAATCCGGTTGGGATGCCCGTAAAGGTTTCGAAGTTTTTGCAGTGGCTAACCAGCTGTACTGGACTGCCAACTCCAACTTTGACCAGGGTGGTTGTGGTGTTGTTAAAGCAACCCAGGATCTGGGCTATAACACTGCTGATGTTGTCGATGCCTTCAATACTGTCGGTGTCAATGCCGCTTGTGGTGTAACCCCGCCAACGGGTGATACGCTAGAAAAAGGCAAGCCTATCAGTGGTCTTTCCGGTAACAGAAGCAGTGAGCTTCACTACACATTCACTGTGCCAGCATCAGTATCAAGTGCTTCTGTAAGCATTACTGGCGGATCTGGCGATGCCGACTTGTACGTGAAAGCAGGCAGCAAGCCCACCACGAGCTCATGGGATTGTCGTCCATATGTTGGTGGGAATAATGAAACCTGCAATGTTTCCGTTTCATCTGGCCAGACCTACTACGTGATGCTGCGTGGCTACAGCAACTTCTCAGGCGTGACACTGAACCTGAATTACTAAGCCGTTTTTAACGTTATGAACCAGAAGGGAGCCTTGTGCTCCCTTTTTTCTTTGCTGAGCGCTTGGTCATGATATGTAATTAAATTTCACTTATGTAGTTATATCTCTTTTGTGTGCCTGTATCCCCGCGATAAAAACCTGCAGTTTTATCTTCATTTGGCATGATCTTCAGTCATGACTCAGTAAAGTGCACCTTATGCATACGATTTTTGGCAATCTTAACAGTGTTAATTGCAGGCTAGATGAGGTAGCCGAGCTTGTTCGATCATAAGTTTATGAAAAAAATATAAAAATAGCACAGGCAAAATGAAGCGAAACTTCGGGTGGGGTTTCATGTAAATAAACCGGATCTTGGCGATAAGCTGCGTTTATCAACTGACAAACTGAGCTTTCCGACCATTTTTGTGCCGTGAAACATGCGAAAAAACTGAATAACAGAAGGCAAGAAATACCTGAGTAGCACGTCAGTAGTGCGCAACTAGCTAAATATGCGGCTTTGATCACGATTATTGGTTGTAAATAGACAACATTAATATTAATACAGTGAGATATTTCACTGAAAAGTTGATTTAATATGATGAATGACTGGTTGTTTGTGGTAATTCTGGTCATATGGTCTTTTTGAATCGCCTATGTTGGCTTTTATCTCTGGTTAATGGTTCGGAGCGGCAGTGAAAGAACAATTTAATGTGCGCAATGCGGCAGCAGACACTTTTGCAATGGTGGTGTTCTGCTTTATCACAGGCATGATGATCGAAGTGTTTATCTCAGGGATGACCTTCCAGCAGTCGCTGGCTTCCCGAACATTGTCAATTCCGGTTAACATTGCTATTGCCTGGCCTTACGGCGTCTTTCGCGACTGGATGATCCGTCAGGGCGCAAAATTGAGCCCGTTGGGCCGGATGAAATTCGTCTCAGATATGCTGGCTTACGTGCTATTCCAGTCGCCTGTTTATGCCGCTATCCTTTGGTTTGTGGGGGCAGAGCCCGAGCAAATCATGACAGCGGTTGCAACTAATGCGCTGGTAAGCGGTGTACTGGGTGGCGTCTATGGCCAATTTCTTGAAGTTTGCCGTCGTATGTTCAGAGTACCGGGTTACTACCAGCAGGCTTAACACAGCGAGTTAAAACGTCTTTGCTGAGAGGCAGTCCAACGGACTGCCTTTTTCGTTGCTGCCGCTAGCGGCTCAAAGGGTGACGTTGCTGCTTCTTGATGGCAATTTCAAGTTGAGGGTGCGCAATACTGATATCGTGTGCCAGGAACTTACGTTTAATCCGGCTGTGGAGATCATGGGTCAGACTGAGCCGGTGGCCGGTCTCTGCTGCATAGGCCCGCACTTCAAAATTTTGTGCGTCTGCAGTAATACTCAGGAAAAACACCTCGGGTTCAGGATTGTCCAGAACCAGTTCGCATTCATCTGCCGCCTCAAATAACAGCCGGGTCACCAGTTCAGTATCAGCCAGATATTTCACACTGATAGCTATGGTTACCCGGGTAATGGAATCCGATAACGACCAGTTGACAAACTGCTCTGTGACAAAGGCTTTGTTCGGCACGATGACTTCTTTTCTGTCCCAGTCGACAATGGTGGTTGCCCGTGTATTAATTTTTGCCACAATCCCGGTAAGATCGCGAATGGTGACCGTATCGCCAATGCGGATAGGCTTCTCAAACAGAACGATCAAACCTGAGATAAAATTGGCGAAAATCTCCTGCAGACCAAAACCCAGGCCGACCCCCAGCGCTGCAATCAGCCATTGCATTTTCGACCATTCAAAACCTATCAATGCCGAACCAATAATGATGCCAAAGAAAATGGCCATATAGCGGGTCAGGGAAGTAATCGCATAGCCGGTTCCCGGACTCAGGCTGATGTGTTGCAGCACCAGCAGCTCCATTGCCCCGGGTAAATCACGGGCCAGAATGGCAGTCAGCCAGAGCGCCAGAATGGCGAGCAGCACACTTTTCAGCGTGATATGGCTGAGTTGTTCTATCCCGTCGATATTGGCATTGACATCCCAGAGTGTAATGTCTTCAAGGAAGCTGGTGGCCTGGTATAAATCTGACGACAAGAGCGCCAGAATAAACAGGTAAATCAGCAGCAACAGTGAGCGTAAAAGCCGCAGTGACTGCGCACTGATGACATCCAGATCGACTTCTGGTTCTTCAATTTCAATATGCAGTTCACTGCTTGCTGGTTCCTCTTTGCCTTCAAGTAATTCAGCTCTTCGCTGCGCCAGTATTTCCTGACGTTTTGCTTTGGCACGTTCGAAAGCCAGCCTGCGTCGCTGAATCAGCATAAGGCGTTTGATCAGGTAATACACCAAGAGGGTAAACACGCCCAGCACTGCAGCATATTCGAGTTTGGACATCAGTTTTTGCGCCGAGCCCAGATAGCCCAGCAGTGCAAAATAGTTAAGCGCTTGCGGTAATAAAATCAGCAGCCACCAGAATAAGTGATGGCTGAGATGCAAATGGCCTTGAGGTAGGTCCCGGTAGGTCATAGGAATACGCTCATTGGCCATTTTCCACATAAAGTAACTGACGGCTATGTTGCTGATGATAAAAGCAAGTCGTCCTAGTGTGGCGTTCACATCAATATCGTTGTAGAAGAAGGCAAAGTTTTGGATCACCATCATAGGGAGGTAAATCCAGAGCAATCGGCGATAATGGCCGAAGCAGCGCATGACCAGATTGGGCTGCCAGTCAAAATGTTTGATGAGCAGGCCGTCCGGCCGTACCAGCTCCCTCATGAAACAGTACATGACCAGAGGCAATGGCAGTGCGAGGGCCTGGCCTAAGTGATGGATGAAAGGCAGTTGCCAAAGCGCGCTTAACAGGGCGCCAACAACGGCGACCACCAGTGGTGCCGGCCAGGCAAACAGGCCAGAGCAGATGACATTGATGGTACTGAAGCTGAACCTGTCTTTGGTGACTTTACCTATATACTGACTGGTTTCTTTTAAATATTGCTTCCAGCGTGCGCGGCTCCAGCTGAGGGCAATAATCAGCAGTGCGACAATGATAAGACAGAAAGCCAGTAGCACAGGATCGGCAACCAAAGGGACTTTGAGTAAGCCCAGCCAGTGCGACGGTGAAAAAAACCACTGCAATTTTTCCAGTGTGTCGGTCGCTAATTTGATACTGAAAGCGTTGCTGTCCGGCGCCAGGAACAGCAAGCGTGCCGCTCTGTTTTTCAGGTTATTCAGTGATGAATCCAGTTTGTCATAGGCGACTTTCAAGGTTGCTTGCTGATAAATCAGGATGTCGCTGCTGTCTATCAGCTTTTCTAACAAAGACAGGTTGTTCTGAACGAGTTCGGATTGCAGTGCTTGCTGATCTTCGGACAGATTTTTTTCTGGCGCAGACTTTGCGCTTTCGGTCAGATCTTCAAACCGTTGCTGGTATTCATACTTACGGATCTGATTTTGAGCGATGTTATTGTCGAGCTCTGACATATCCGGCGGATCTGGCAGTCTCTTGAGCCGCGTACGCATGTTTTCACTGAAAGCAGGGCTGAGGGACAACCACTCGGCCATGTTATTCAGATCCTCTGCCGTTTTTGCCACTTGTTCTGATTGCTGATCGGTTTTTTCCTGTTGCAACTGAACCTGATCCAGTTGATCTGACAACGAGGACAACACACGGGCATAGCGCCGGTTTTCTTCACTGAGCTGTTTCAGTTCAGGGGGAAGATCGACCAGCTCTTGTACCAGCTCATCGGTATCGACGGCAGACTGTTCGGCATCGGTTCTGAGTAGCCGGTTCAGCATCAATTGCAGATTGTTACGATATGCTTGTCTGGCCTCTATTTCTACATTGACCAGCTGGAGCTTTTGTTTGCTGAGCGTGCGGCGATTATCACCCGTCAATTGTTCGGCTTCGAGGGCAGACAACTGGTTGTCATAAAACTCATACTCAATGTTATGAACCAGCAACAGCGGGTTATCACGATCTCTTTCCGCCTGCTTGCGGGCTTTATCTGCATTATCTATCTGTTGGCGCAGTTGTTCGACCCGTTTTGGAAACGCATCAATACTGCGTTCTATGTCTTCAATCTCGTTGCGATAGTTCTGTCGCTGTAACTCAAGCTGCTCTAACTTGTTGTCCTGTTCAGCTATCTCAAGGGTAAGCTGGTCCTGGCTCCATTGGCTAAAGTCTGGAAAGTTTGAGGTATTAAAGTCACTGATTTGAGTTTTTATGGTTTCCGTTTGCTCATTGAAGTTATCCAGCAACTGCTGGTTCTTTTCGATTTGCGTTTTATAGGTTTGCGTTTTTTGCAGCTGATCCTGAGCCTGAAGTAGTTTCTCCAGTAATTTTTCATTCTCAGGCGTTGTCTCCAGCTCGTTAGCCAACGCAATCTGTTTGTCCAGTGCTTTACTGTAATCGGACGTTTGCTGGGTGGTGGCGGAATTTGACTCTTCACTGGCGTAGCAGGGAAAGACGGTGATCAATAAGACTAACGAGAGTACGAATACGGTGAGATTACGCATAGTGAAGTGGTGAGACTCAAATAAGAATTATCTTACAAGTGTAGAAATAAGCGTGTGTTAGGCCTAAGAAAAAACCGATTTGATCTTTTGATCATCGCTTACGATAAGAAAGTACAACTAATTGGGAAAAAGCCTTGACCCGATTAGCACAAGTCAGTAAATTAGCCGCCGTCGACGCGACAGGCGTTGGCAACAATTTGGTGAGGTGTCCGAGTGGCTGAAGGAGCACGCCTGGAAAGTGTGTATACGGCAACGTATCGAGGGTTCGAATCCCTCCCTCACCGCCACATTCAGGAGAGATGGCTGAGTGGTTGAAAGCACCGGTCTTGAAAACCGGCATACGTTAATAGCGTATCTAGGGTTCAAATCCCTATCTCTCCGCCACATTCGAAAGCCTCGTCATCAGACGGGGACGCCTAGTCGGGGCTTTTTTTATTGGGTTTAAGATGATGTTTCCCGGGATTTGAAAATCCCTCTATACCTTGTTCTGGCTCCGCCACATTCGAAGAAACCGCTGAAGCATCAGCGGTTTTTTTTTTGCCTGAACCTTGGCAGGATGAGATAGGGTGAAGAAGCCTGGAAGGGGGCGGACGGCCAGTCTCAGCCGAGCGGAGCGAGACCACGTTGCCCTTCAGGCAAACCCATATTTAGTCTGATGTATATCAGGCCGCTAAGCCTGTTGAAATACCGCGACACCCCATCCGGATTTCTTTCGCATCCATCATCCTGCATATTCAATATAGGCATCAATTAGCTTAACTCTGCAGCCATATACTCTCTGATGAATATTGAACCGAATTATCTCAGAATAAACCTGCCTAGAAAGACAAACGTAAAAAATATTGACACATGCTTTTATGGTAAAAATGTTTATGTGTAGAAAGCCTTTATCAACTATCTAATTTAACTGAATAATTGAAATTTAATACTTAAGTTTACTACCAAACTAAACTTCCAGTGCTAAAAATAAGAAGGTGATTTTTTATATAATTTTATTGAGATTAATAAGACAAATAAGTCTTAAGGTTTAAATGTAAGACCAATTGCAACTTCATGTTTTTAAATGATTAACTTTAAATGCCTTCACGATAACTTTATTATTTGTCATTTTTTTTACGTGAACTAAAGTTAACTTTATTAAAACGCTAATATAATAATGAAAGGACGAGTAGGAATGTCTAGAAAATCATACACTAGATTGGCATTAGTGTCGGACGAGAGTATTCAGTCTTCAATTCTGAAAGAGTACTTGGTAAAGAAGCTTACATTTTCCATAAACTGTATAAAGCTGGATGAAATCAGCAAGTTATCAGCTAAGCAGATAGAAGAGACATTGTTCATTTTAGATTCTGCCAGTATCACGCCGAAATCGAGTGAAAAGTATCTGAGTATCATGGCAGATAAAGAGGTAATACCTTCTGAAGTTCTGATTAATGTTTGCACTGATATTAAGGTCGATGAGCTTAAGAGATGGCCGAATTTGGTGGGGGTTTTCTATACCAGCGATTCACTTGATCTGTTATCTGAAGGGTTGCTGAAGATACAAAGTGGTGAGTTGTGGTTTAGCCGTAAGTTATGCCAGGAACTGATTTCCGAATACCGCAGTACTCAAGCCAATATCCCAAAATTGAGCGTAGAGTTAACGACAAGAGAAAAAGAGATTATGCAACTATTGGTGTCAGGGGCATCTAATTTGCAAATTGCCGAGTCCCTGTTCGTGAGTGAAAATACAGTTAAAACACATCTCCATAATGTGTTTAAAAAAATTAAAGTTAAGAACCGCCTGCAGGCATTTATGTGGGCTAAGAATCATACATTTAATAGTTTGTTATCATGAAAAAGTTAACCACTGTTCTGATTTCACTTATCTTGGTTTTCCCCGGTACTGTTGTTGGAGAAGGTACAAAAACGGATAACGGTAAGCCTTTGGAAAATGGTCCTCCGTTGGAAAGCAACGAGTCTGTAGAGTTACAAGATAGACTAGAAAGCCTGGATAGCCTACGTGAAATTAATGGTGTTGTTGTTGATCGTACAATGACGAAGCTTGGTGAGGATTTTTATTCTTTATTCTCACAGAAACTCGATGATCAAATTGAAGAGTTGAAAGAGAATTTAACTGTAAAAGAACGGCCGACGGCTTTATCGGGTAGTATTATTACTATTTTTCATCGGCAAAATATCATATATCGAACTGCTTTATCACCTGGTAGACAAACGGTTGAAGAAAAAACAGATCAAGCTGTTTCTGCTGTAAAAAATTATGTGTTGAGATGGCGCATAGAACGGTATTTAAAAGATACCTTTGATGTTGACTACGACGAAATTTAAGAGGTAAGCACATGAAAGGGAAAATATGTTGTTTATTATTGCTCGGTTTTTGTGGAATGAATAGCCAAGCAACAGAGCTGATTTATACACCAGTGAATCCCAACTTTGGTGGAAACCCGCTAAATGGTAATTTTCTTCTGGGAGTGGCAAATGCAATCAATGATTACAAAGCCCCCAAGGAAGATTCATTGTTAGATGAACAATCCGATCTAGAGCGACTGGCTTCCAGTTTAGAATCCAGGTTGATTAGTCAGTTGCTTTCAGATGTCGGTAATGGTAATACCGGGCAATTAGTCACGGATGATTTTCTGCTGAATATCGTTGATAACAACGGTACGCTGATGATCCAAATTACGGATAAAGAAACAGGGGAATCGTCAACCATCCAAGTTAATGGCTTAGTGCCTGACATGTAAGGAGATAGGCATGAAAGTCATTACTTTGCTGGCGTGTGCACTGGTGTTGAGTGGCTGTAGTCAATCGATGAGAATTCCTGAGATAGACCGAGAGCCGACATTGATGCCGAGAGGAGCAACGTATCTGGATTTGACCTCTTTGCCCATGCCCAGAGGCCAAGTATTTGTTTCAGTATATGATTTCAGGGATCAGACAGGTCAATATAAACCGCAGCCAAATAGTAATTTTTCTACAGCTGTTCCTCAGGGAGGGGCTGCAATGTTGACTACCTCTTTATTAAACTCTAAATGGTTTATACCTCTTGAGCGTGAGGGCCTGCAGAATTTATTGACCGAAAGAAAAATAATTCGTGCTGCACAGAATAAGCAAGAGATCCCTAAGAACCATGGTGATCATCTTCCTTCGCTTATGGCTGCAAATATTATGATTGAGGGCGGGATTATTGCCTATGACACCAATATTCAGACTGGAGGAGCAGGTGCTCGTTATTTGGGGATAGGTATGTCTTCACAGTATCGTTCTGATCAGGTCTCTGTGAACGTCAGGGCTATTGATGTTAGAAGTGGTCGTGTATTGTTAAGTGTGACAACCAGTAAAACGATATTATCTCAGGAGTTGCAAACCGGTGTGTTTAAATTCATAGACTATAAGGACTTACTGGAAGCAGAACTCGGCATTACTACCAATGAACCAGTGAATGTTGCTGTGATGTCTGCGATAGACTCGGCGGTGATACAGCTGATTGTCGATGGTATCAAGACTAATATGTGGCAGTTGAATACTTCATCTGATATTAATAATCCAATTATTCAGAGATATATGAACGTTACTCAGCCAATTATTTAATATCTCACATTATTTAAAAGCGTCCTCAGGGCGCTTTTTTTGTGTCAAAAGCATATGTTTCATCGCGTGTGTGAAATGATTCATCGGAGGCTTTCCTGCTAGATACATAATGATTGGGTTTTTTTGATTTCAGCATTATATGTATATTTTTATATTGTGATTATATTGTCTGCCTGACGAGTGAAAATATCTTGATAATGTATTTTTGTTGTTGTTATTCAACGTGTTATGTTTGTTGTCTTTAATTTGAATGTAATGTAAAAGTACTAGCAAAAAAATTCACACATTCATTAGTAAGTTTATAGAATTTGAATGATTAAATACCATAATAAAGTTACAAGATGACATTGAGTTCAGGTTGCAGTAATGAAAACCCAAGTAATTAATAAAAATGTTTTGTTCATCTGTGGTGCTTTATTTGTTTCAAGTGCAAGCGCCTTTGATTTAGCCAGGAATGAATTTGGTTATTATGACTCAGAATTAGATGGCATCAATGGTAATGCATCTTCTGTTGAGTTATCAAATGCAACGAATAGTAAAGTGTTTATCCGACAAAATAGTCCTCAGGGTTGGAAAGGAAATAAGGCGATGGTACGCCAGTCGGGTAATAACAATGTTGCAGTCGCTAATCAAAATGGTGTGAATAATTTCGCTTATTTAGACCAGAATGGAAATGACAATATTGCGGCTGTTTATCAGAATGGTTGGAATAATAAAGGCATTATTATTCAAAATGGAAATGAGAATTTTGCAGCGTTGGTACAAAATGGTAACAACTCTCGCGAATACATCAACCAGCAGGGTGATGGCAATAAAGCTGTAGTGGTAGAAAGACCTGGAGTGAGTTACTCGGGATATAATATAAATCAGTCGGGTAACGAACAATTATTAATAGTAAACGGAATGAATAAAAATATTTCTGTCCATTAACACAATTAAAGGAAATGATCATGAAAAAGTTAGCAGTAGTAATCTCAACAATTCTGATGTCTTCTGGTGCAATGGCGGCTGATAACTACTCTTATACCGAAGCGTCTGGCGATAGTGACAATAACATGGAAAATGTTACTCAAGTCTCTGATGGATACTATGGTGATAACTCATCTGTAACCAAATTTCAGTACGACTCAGATCACAACAATGTCGACATTTATCAAAAAGGTAAAAAATTAGAATCAACAGTTTATATTGGCGGTTCTGATCACAATGATGTGGATGTTTCACAGCATGGTTACAGAAATGATTCAGATGTAGTTATTACATATGGTTCAGATTATAATGACGTCGCTGTCACTCAATATGGTGCCCGTAATTATTCTGACGTCAATATTACTTGGCATTCTGATCATAATGATGCCGAAGTTAAACAAGGCGGATATCGTAATGACGCCGACATTAACATCTGGGATTATGCTGACTACAATAAAGCAAAAATCAGCCAGCGCGGTTCTTATAATGATGCTGAGATCAATATTGAATCCGGTGATTACAATAAAGTGAGAATCAGTCAACATGGTTCAAACAATACTGGTGATGTAGATTTGCTGGGTGGTGGTGTTGATTCTAACACTGTACGCATGACCCAGTATGGTGATGACAACACTGCATACGTGAACATGTGGGGCAGTGCGGAGCATAACTTAGTCGATATTGATCAACTGGGCGATGACTCGTTTGCTAAAGTGAATATCTCTGGTTACTCCGATTACAACACTGTTTATATTAACCAATCGACTAACGATGTTGCTATCAAAGAAATTAGTGGTAACTCTGACGGCAATACCTTTATCCTGAATCAGTTTTAAGTAGCTTATGCACTCAGGAAAAATGATTAAAGCGGCGGTTATCGCCGCTTTTACTTATCTGCCGTTAACCGTTCTGGCGCAGGATGATTTGCCGGTTGATTTGTCCTGTAAGGTTCTGACTCAGAACATTTCTTTACAAATCATAACGAACGGCAACGAGTCGGTTACGTTAACGGTGGAATCTGCCAGAGGCAATCGGATGCGAAGTACTGTCAGTGGCTCGAGCCGTGCTTCAATGATGTTGAGCAAGACACAATTTCCTGTGACTATCATGGTCGATACCGTGGGAAAAAACTCTGTCCTGACAGTCACCGACGACTGTCAAATTACCCACCAGACACCTCATTCCTGAGGTGTTTCATCATCCAATAGCATCTTAGTTTTCCTTATAGTAAGGTGCGCTTCCCTGAAGTGTGCGCTGATACATGCCGGAGTTGTTTGGCATAATGTCTTCGGCATGGTGCAGGCTGAATTCGTTTATCGCTGCGCATGGCTATGTGCGAGAGTGCACAGAATGTTATCGCTTTACGCATTAAGCTCTCATTCCGATTTTAAAATTGCTATTATGTGAGGCTGATTCCGATTCTTGCCCTGCGAAGAGGGCCTTTATTGGCTAAAGAGCAGGGGAATTGGCCGTAATCTGTTTGTTGTCATACAGGCGGAAGAGGGATCGCGTCAGAAAGATCACGGGAACATAAACGCTCTGACGCTTTATGCGTCGCTGGTTTTTCGGCGCGATGAAAATTATGATCACTATTATTTGACTGTGTAGCAGTAACAACATTAATGCTTGGTTAATACTATGTATATTCAGAAAGTTATGCCTAATCGTGATGACGTCCGAGGGATCCTCAGCGCGTCCGATGCTTATATGTATAGTCTGTACCCACCTGAGACGAACAACCTGGAAAGTGAGGAATCCCTCATGAAGGACAATGTTCATCTGGTCGGCGCCTTTGTACGCGGTGCATTAGCCGGTATTGGCGCAGTGAAAATGATGGATGATGACGGGCAGTACGGTGAAATCAAGCGTATGTTTGTGCTGGATAACTATCGCGGCCTGGGTATATCCCGGCAAATTATGGAGGCTTTGCACCAGTACCTTAAGCATAACGGTATCGGCATTGCCCGCCTGGAAACCGGCGTGAATCAACCTGAATCAATTGGCCTATATCAAACCATGGGTTATCGGGTTTGTGAGCCTTATGGTCAGTACCAAGCGCACCCGCTCAGTATTTTCATGGAGCTTGACCTGAATTCGCTGGACGGTTAGCAGGACGTTTGACATGTCATGGAGGACAGATGTCAGTAGAAGCAAAAATTAATGCCCCATGACGACCCATCTGATGTCGAATCAATACCACGGCTCCTGTCAATGCGGGGCCGTGACCTTTTCTATCTTTGGTGAAATTAAAGCCATTACACATTGCCATTGCTCTATGTGCAGAAAAAGCCATAGTGCTGTGTATGCCACTTATGCGGCGACCTTGAAGGATAACTTTAGCCTGAAAGGTGAAGAGCATCTCACTGCGTTTTCATCCTCCCCCGGCGTTATTCGTCGGTTTTGTAAGCACTGCGGAGCCAGCGTACAGTGGCTGGACAGCGGTAAATACAGTCATGAGTGGGTGACATTTTCACTTCCTTTGCTGGATACGCCTTTTACTCCCAGCAAGCAAAAACATATTTATATCAATGATAAGCTCGTTTGGTTAGCGGTTTGTGATGAGCATAAAAAATACCCAAAAGGGCGCGGATAAGCCTCTCTTCTGTATTTCTTCTGTAAAAAGTGAGAGTTAGCGCAATCAATCAGGCTTAGATCCTTGATCTGGTTCTCTACTAAAGTAATGCTACAAAGCTTTGTGCAACTGCGCTCACTGCATTTGTGTGTTGATGATCCTGTGATTGAGAAATGAATCCAGCTTTCGAGCTTTGTCATGGCTCCGAGCGTTATCAGGTTCCATTTCTGCGAACTGTTGCAACTGTTTAAACACCGTATAAATTTGTCCAAGGAAGATCATGCTTATCAAACGGCCAGGCTCCCGGTATCAACTAAAACCGTTTACCGCGCAGGACTATTCATTACTCATGGATTGGGTAACGGATGAGGAGTTTAATTTACTTTGGGGAGGACCTGTGTATCAGTTTCCTCTGACCATAGAACAGATTGAGAAACATATTGCCCGTCCCGAAGTCCATCCCTATTTATTTCAGGTCGAAGGCCAGACAAAAGGCTATGTCGAGTTATACCAATCAGCACCCAAACAGTGCCGGCTTTGTCGTGTACTAGTGGCGAATGAATCGGACCGTGGTAAGGGCTATGGCCGGATGCTGCTGGATATGGCGGTGGAGAAAGCAGAGTCTGAGTTCGGTGCCGAGGTGGTATCATTAGCCGTGTTTGAGCACAATTTTCGTGCAGTAAATTGCTATCGTGGTATGGGGTTTGAAACGTATCAGGCTGATCGGGCGACTCGCGTTTTTAATGGTGAACCCTGGACTTTACTGCAAATGAAGAAGTTATTGTAACTATCCGGTTCGGCTTGCAGAGACACTCAGTGCTACTCTCAATAAAGAATGACTGAATTCTCCTCTTTGGTAGTGATACCAAGGTATCTTGAGCTGTATTCTGGCTATCCGGCCAGATTTGCCGCCCCTATGATGAGGTATGCCCATGAGCTTGGAACAATTCAAATATGTCAGCTATATCGCGGCAAAAGATACTGATGTCTGGAATGCTTTGCTGGATCCGAAAATGACCCAGCAATACTGGGGGCATGTGAATGAATCTGACTGGAAAGTGGGCAGCCGGTGGGCGCATATTCGGGCTGACGGCTCTGAAATTGAAGATGTGACGGGAAAAGTGTTGCTTATTCACCCACCTCACCATTTAGTGCTGAGCTGGCAGGAAACCGGAGGGCACCATGGTGTAATGCATTCATCTCAGGTGAGTGTCGCGCTGGAAAACCTTGGTGAAGACACCCGGATAACGGTTATCCACAGTGACTTGCAGTCGGGTTCGCTGAGTTATCAGGATGTCAGTGAAGGCTGGCCCGCGGTGATCAGCAATTTAAAAACCTTGCTGGAAACGGGTCATGTAATGGCCAGCGATATCTGGTCGGCCAATTAGTAACAGGTTACTGACGTTTGGTAAAACCTGGTGCGGCATCAGAAGCAGGGTGTTCCAGGTTGGTGATTGGGTATGGATGCTCTGCTTTAAATTGCTGTTTCATTTCATACATAGCAAAATCTGCCTCCTGCAGCAGTTCTGACAGGCTTTTGCTGCCCGGAGTATAAACGCTCAGGCCGATACTGGCCGAGAGCGATAATTCGCGATGGAGGAGCTGAATGGGGATTTTGAGTACGTGGTCCAGCGTGTTCATCAGAAAGTTCGACACATACGCCTGATTGACCGACTGAGGGAAAACCTGGATCACAGCAAATTCATCACCTCCCATCCTGGCAACATACATGCCATCGTGTGTCAGGTTATCAAGTCGACGCGCTATTGTTTTTAGCAACTGATCCCCGGCACCATGCCCCAGTGTATCGTTCACTTCTTTGAACCCGTTCAGGTCAATCAGGAAAAACGCAAACTCGTTACCGGATTTCTCAAGATCTTTTAATTTTCTGTTGAGCCAAAGTCGGTTATGGATGCCGGTTAATGAGTCATACATCGCCAGTTGATGGTGTGTTTTCGACTCTTTCATCAGTAAGTAAATCATCATGATGCCGATCAGCAAGGTGGAAAACAGGGAGGCATGGATTAACCAGCGCAGAGAAATAAACCTGTCCAGTTTTGAGCGCAATACATTGTTGGTGAAAAGAAATGTTTTTAACGCATAACTCATCAATTGATCGTAATTATCTTTGACCGCCAGGGTCAGTTCAGTCACGTTCTGTTTGGTGAGCTGTTGCAGCGAAGCTTCGTAGCCTTTAACGATTTGATAGTGATGATTGAAAGATTGCAATGAACCAAAGGTGCTGTGAAGGCGGTTCACCTGGCTGTTGACTTGAATGGAATTAAAGCGGCTTAACAGTATCTCATACTGGAGTAGTACGTCGTTATTATCAGCCCGCCCGGCTTCATAGCTCTGAAGCTGGTATATTAACTCACTGTATTCATCGCTCAGTTGCATCATGAACCAGCTGGCCAGATTCTGGTCTTTACTGACAGACTCAGCATTGGATTCTAAAGAGCTGACAGACACGAAAGTAAACACAATAAGCAGGGGAGCCGCAAAAAAAAGCAGCTTTTTCATTAAGGGCATCCCGGCTAAGTGAAAAACTTTTAATGATTTCAAAGATAACACGTCATGGCACCACATTAATTTCGTTTATTTGCCAGACCATTTTTTCTAGGAAACCCTTATCAATGAGGTTTGGGTACGTATCCAGTGAAAAAATAAGCCAGAAGGGGCCGTAATCACGTACTCTCATCCATTCATCATTGTGACGTACCGCCAGTACAGGTTGATATGTTTCCATATCTTGCCAGTTTAACTCGGCGGTAAATTTATTCAGGGCCGTAAAATGTATGGTGCCGGGTTTTAGCTGATAGTGGTCTAACAAGGCTTGCAGATTAACACCGGAAAATGTTGCTTTGCCATTGACCCAAGGCATAGAGGTGGTGATGGATTCCTGCGGGAGGCTGGCGATATCGACTCGTGTCAGGCGTATTTCTATGGGCGCATTTTCCGCCGACTGCCCTTTAAGTGTCAACGGAGGTGGTGTGAGAGCAAAAACAGGAAAAACGAAAATAACTCCTGCAAATAGCAGGCCTGACAAGAGGGTATTGGAAAGTGGTGAGATATACTTCCTGAGAATCACATATCCCTCAGCTTCGTGTGCGATTAGTGCGTAAATACAAAGATAGCTATATAAAAGCGCAAAGCAATACTTTTCTCGTATGAATGAGTGTGAAGGGATTATTTCAAATTTGAATTGAATGTGGGCGTTATGTCTGAAATGACAGTTTATGTGGTTTTATATTTTTCAATCATTGGACTTTTCGGTATAAACACATAGTCTTGTTGCGTGACTTTTGTTCCAAAAGTGGCGCATGGGAGGCGATTGCATATATGAAGTTCCAACTTAAGTTTATTGTCACGCAAGGAAATCAGATGCCAAAGTGTCTTTTTTTAGACATCTGATGCTATTACCGGCGAACCCTAGTTAAAGTACTTCTGCTGAAGTCATTGGCGCTGTTGATCACGCCGGCTTGACAGGCAAATTAAAGTAACGGGCTGAACATATAAAAGCATTGTTCAAGAAATTTATGGCCTAAAGAACGTTCACGCCATTTTGCCGGATCAATCCGGCTGGATTGTTTTATATACTGTTGCTGCAATTGTGCTAATTGCGCTGTAAAAACCGGATTATCTACCGCTAACGTCACTTCAAAATTCAGCCACAGACTTCGCATATCCAGGTTGACTGTACCAATCAGGCAGTGGGTATCATCAACGACAACCGATTTAGTATGGAGCAGACCGCCGTTAAACCGGTGAATGAATACACCGGCATTGAGAAGTTCGGCAAAAAACGAGCGGCTGGCCCATTCCACCATGACAGAGTCGTTTTTGGCGGGAATGACAATGTGAACTTCTGTCCCTCGTTCCGCGGCACTGATCAGCGCATGTAACAAGTGTTCGCTGGGTACAAAATAGGGGGTAGTGATGACCACGCGCTCCCTGGCCTGGTAAATACTGATCAGCAGAACCTGATGGATGATTTCATCCGGCATACCCGGCCCGGACGGAATCACCTGGATCATATCGATGTTGCCAGCAGGCGGGGTTGCGTCGCATTCAGGAACGGGGGGCAAATAACGTTGCCCGGTTTCGACTTCCCAATCCCAGGCCTGAATACAATTGAGCACCGACACGGCCGGACCGGTGACTCGCACCATCACATCAATCCATTGCCCTACACCGGCATCTGTTTTAAAAAAAGCCGGATCGACCAGATTCATGGAGCCGGTATAGGCAATTTGCGCATCAATGACAACAATTTTACGGTGCTGCCGGATATCCAGTCTTCGCAGGAACATACGTAACGGGCTGACAGCCAGCGCTTCTGTCAATTCGATACCGGCATGCTTCATTAAACGCGGCCAGTGGGAACGGAAAAAACGCATACTGCCAGCAGAATCCAGCAATAATCTGACTTTAACACCACGTTTAGCGGCAAGAATTAATGCGGTTGCCACTTCGTCGGCCAGGCCGCCCGGATGCCAGATATAAAATTCCAAATGAATTGCGCGATGGGCCTGCTGTATGTCTGAAATCAGCGAGCGCAGAATGGTTTGCGGGGTGTCCTGCAATGTCATGCTGTTACCCACCAACGCCGGAATGCCGAGGCGGTTCTGACACAGGTCGTGAATGGGTTTGGTATGCAGGTTCATCAGCTGAGGCTGGTGCCCCGGGCAGTTATACAGTTGCTTAAACCAGCTGGCGAAGGGTTCAAACATTTCTTCGGCACGTAATGCCCGCTTTTTGCCAAGATTGAGTTCACCAAACAAGAGATAGGCAATGATGCCACCAATAGGAATGATGTAGATAATCATCAGCCATGCCAGCGACACGCCCACAACACGACGTTTGAATACCACCCGCATAGTGACAGCCGCAATGGCCACCCAATAGATAAACAGGCTGAGCCAGGCTAAGACTTGATAAACGTGATCCATAAAAGCGGCTTGTCTCTTTCTATATGCATACCTGCGCTCTATTTTGCACCCGAATCGCTGTAAAACATAGGGTTAAGCGAAAACTTGACACATTTTATAATGCCGTATGTATCAATAGTGAAGGCGTTATACGCTGAGAAATGTCTTATCTTGTAAGAGCCCCTTGTTATTTGAGTATCGTGTATGGCGAACAGAGCGCAATTCAGCTCCCGCATTGGTTTCATTCTGGCGGCAGCCGGCTCCGCGGTCGGTCTGGGCAATATCTGGGGTTTTCCGACTCAGGCGGCCAGCAATGGCGGCGCGGTATTTCTGATGGTTTATTTGCTGATGGTGTTTGCGCTGGCTTATCCCTTGCTGGTGGCCGAGCTGACCATTGGCCGCTACGGTAGTGCCGATCCCATCACCTCGTTGCGTAAAGTCTGGCCACGGCAGAAAGCCCTGATGGGACTGGTCGGACTGGCGGGTATGATAGCTGTATCGCTGATATTGAGTTTCTACGCGATTGTTGCCGGTTGGCTATTGGGGTATTTGCTGGCACCGATTTGTGAGGCGGTGGGGCTGGTTTCAATGGCTCACTGGCTGGAAGCGTTTGGCAGCGGCCGTAACCTGATACTCATGCTGGTCTTTATGTGGCTGACCGTAATGGTAGTAAGGAGCGGGGTTGCTGATGGGATCGAAAAATGGTCCACCCGTCTGATGCCTGTTCTGCTGCTGCTGTTCGTTGTTATGGTGGTGTATATATTGACGCAGGACGGCGCCTGGAACGGGTTGAAGCTGTACCTGATCCCGGATTTCAGCCATTTGTCTCCCAAGCTGATTGTCAGCGCGATGGGGCAGGCGTTTTTTTCTCTTTCTCTTGGGGTGTGCACTATGATGGTGTACGGCTCGTATCTGAGTAAGTCGGCGAATCTACCGAAAACAGCAGCGCAGGTTGCACTGCTCGATACTGCCGTTGCTTTTATCGCCGGGCTGCTGATCCTGCCTGCTATGTTTGTGGCCCAGCATAACGGCGTGGTGATTTACGACGAGAGCGGGGCATTACTGGCGTCCGATACGCTGGTATTTAGTGTGCTGCCGACCATGTTCGACACCATGGGGCCGGTGGGCATGATAGTCGGCATCTTGTTTTTCGTGCTGATGATCATTGCGGCGCTTACCTCTTCCATTTCTATGCTGGAGGTGCCTGTCTCTTGCGCCATTGAAGAACTGAACCAGCGCCGCAGTACCGCCGTCTGGTGGATAGGCGGGTTAATCTGCGTCATCTCGGCGATCATTGTGTTTAATTTTGACGCCTTGTTCGGCCGGGTAGTGACCACGACCACAGCCTACGCACAGCCGATCATCGGCATGATTTTCGCGCTGCTGGTGGGATGGATCTGGCACAGAAATAAAGTATTGCAAGAAATCCGCAAAGGTTATCCGGCCGTTGCGTCGAGCCTGTTCTGGCGGATCTGGCCCTGGTATGTGCGTATTGTCTGTCCGGTTCTCATGCTGCTGATCTTTTTCCTCCAGTAACGGATGACATCACAAGGCTGGCGTCATGCGGCAGAGCGGGTATACTGCCGCTTTCCTGAGTTAATCGAACTGCGAACCATGTTTACACTTCTGCATCAAACCCCGGACTTCCTCGTTATTTGCAAACATGCTGGCGTGAGTGTGCATAAAGATGACAATGATCAGCCATTGCTCGCGGAGGTTGCAGCGGCAACCGGAGATAAACAGCTGTATCTGATCCACCGTCTGGATAAGATGACATCGGGCATTTTGCTGCTGGGCCGTCACGCGAAAGCCGCCGCCGAGTTGTCGGGCGGTTTTGCCCGTCGTGAAGTGCAGAAGTTTTATCTCGCTATCAGCAGCAAGAAACCCAAAAAGAAGCAGGGCACAGTGATTGGCGATATGAGCCGTTCACGTCGTCGCAGTTGGAAACTGGATGCAACGCGAGAGAATCCGGCTATTACCCAGTTTATTTCAACGGCCGCCGGTGGTGGCCGCCGGCTGTTCCTGTGCAAACCCTGCACAGGGAAAACCCATCAGATCCGGGTGGCGTTGAAAAGTGTGGGGGCCGGCATCACAGGTGATGATATTTATGGCCAGGAAGAGGCAGACCGCGGATATTTACACGCATTTGCCCTGCAGTTTACCTTTCAGGGACAAGTCAGCCGCTTTGTCTGTTTGCCTGAACAAGGCTCGCTATGGCAAGTGGCGGAAGTGCAGGTTGCGTTGTCCGAGTGGTCTGCGCCCTGGGACATTTCATGGCCTTCGCTACCTTCAGGGCTGGTTAAACCGCGCATTGATTAATGCCGTTGCCGCCAGAGCGGCAATCCGGTTAGATTCATTTATTATTTATTCCATACTGGTGATTCATGGACGCTTCTGCTTTACCTCTTTTTTATCAACATTTGCTGTCGCAACTGGCTTCTCCTCCTCATGAAATGCGCCGGCTATTCCATGGCCGGGGCCGGCGCTGGACCGGACTGGAGCAACTGACGGCCGACTGGCTTGACGGCCAGGTGTTGATATCGCTGTTTAAAGAGCAGGATGCTGACTTTCTGGCTGCTTTGACGGCTTTACTTCAAGACGTAACGCAAACGCAAGCCTGGCAGCGCTCGGGCGCGGTGTCGCTTTTGGTGCAGCATCGTGACCGGGTGGGCTCACCGATGGAAGTGATCTGGGGGGAGCTGCAAACCTGGCAGCAAGTGACGGAAAATGGCCTTAAGTTTCAGCTGGATTTGGGCCAGAAGCAAAATAATGGTCTGTTTCTGGACATGCGTTATGGCCGCCAGTGGGTAAGAGACGCGGCGAAAGACAGCAAAGTGCTCAATTTGTTTGCCTATACGTGTGGATTTTCTGTTGCCGCCATTGCGGGCGGCGCAGAGCATGTGGTTAATCTGGATATGGCCAAAGCGGCTCTGGGGCGTGGCCGGGATAATCACCGGCTGAACGGGCACGATCTGAGCAAGGTGAGTTTTTTAGGGCACGATATCTTTAAATCCTGGGGCAAACTGAAAAAGTATGGCCCTTATGATCTGATTATCATTGACCCGCCGTCCTTTCAGAAAGGCAGTTTTGCACTCACGAAAGATTACGCCAAAATTCTGCGCCGTTTGCCGGATATGCTGACAGCCGAAGGCAAGGTGCTGGCCTGTGTCAACTCGCCTGCTGTGTCACCACAGTTTCTGATTGATGGTATGGCTGAGGAAGCACCTGAATTGACGTTTATTGAGCGCCTTGATAATCCGCCTGAGTTTGCGGATCTGGAGCACGACAGTGCGCTGAAGGCCATGGTTTTTGCCCGATAAATAAAAATGCCGGAGGATATCTCCGGCATTTTTATTGCGGGTTAGCTTCCTGCCTGGCTTTCTGTCTGGCAATAGTTCAGGAGCCGGGAGCCACAATCTGGGCACAGAATTGTGCATTGATCGGCTGCTGCACCACGGGTCTTCCCCGCATATCCAGGATCTGAATCAGATAGCCCAGACCTTCGCTGACCATAGGCGTCAGTTCAGGATTACTGCAGAAATTCGCTGCCGCTGCCTGAGCCGCCTGAGTGGGAGGAACTTTACCGCCACCACCGTAGAGAATGGTAATTTCAACAATATTCTGCTGCGCCTTCGCTTTCATGATCTGGTACTGATCAATCTTGGGATAAGGTGCTTTGGAGTTAATGACAGCTGCCCGGCGCTCCGCAAGCTCGTTGGTCAGGTCATCCTGCGATTTAGCACAGCCAGTGAGAATAACTGCAGCCATCATGGCGGTAAACAGGGCCTTTATGGATGCTCGATTCATAACCATCAGGCCGGAAGTACTTTTTTGAATGGCTTCACAATGACTTTGTCATAGACACCGGCATCAATGTAAGGATCGGCCTCTGCCCAGGCTTTTGCTTCTTCAAGAGAGCCAAACTCGGCGATGACGGTAGAGCCTGTAAAACCGGCTTCACCCGGGTTATCGCTGTCAATGGCGGGCATAGGTCCGGCCACCAGCAGGCGGCCTTCATCCTGCAGGGCTTTGAGGCGAGTCAGGTGATTTTCGCGAACGCTCAGACGGCGCTCCAGACTGTTTTCAACATCTTGAGAAAAAATGACGTACCACATGCGTTCTGTCTCCCTGTACTTGTGGTGGAATGCAGCCGTTATCATAGCGGAATGAAAAAGCCCCAACCAGCGGTCAGGGCAGATAAATCAGGCTTTCTTAATCGGACGAGGGCGGCCATCGGCATCAATGGCGACATAATTGAAGGTGGCTTCACTGACTTTGTAGCGCTCACCAATACCGTCATTGCCAACGGGTTTCACCCACACTTCCATGGCGACAGAGAGCGATGTATTACCAATACGGTTACATTCGCCATAACAGCACACAACATCGCCCACACCGACGGGGGCTTTAAACACTATGTTGTCGACTGAGACGGTAACCACTTTACCGCGAGATATTTCCTTAGCCAGAATCGCGCCGGCCAGATCGAGCTGTGACATTATCCAGCCACCAAAAATGTCGCCATTTGCATTGGTGTCAGCAGGCATGGCTAAAGTGCGAAGTAATAACTGGCCTCGTGGGACATTATTTTCTGAATTCATCATAAATCATGTGTTGGGAAGATGTATTCATATGGTCATCAATATTACGCTGGCTTGCAAGCAGAAAGCACCTGGTCTGACCCAGGCCTGATGGAACTTTGAACGAAAATCGGATTCATAGCGGCAGAAAATAATAAGGCTGTCAGTTGACAGCCTTATGAGATTACAGAAGCCGCAGTTTAGATTAGGCTTCGTTTTGTGTTGCCATGCGTACGTCTTCTTTTTGCTCGTCAGTGATCAGGCTGTCTACAATCACAGCACAGGCAGCGTCACCTGTAATATTGAGTGCGGTACGGGTCATGTCGAAGATACGGTCCAGCGCGAACAACAGAGGCAGACCTTCGATAGGAATACCTGCTGACAGCAGTACAGCCACCACCAGGAATGAAGGACCAGGTACACCGGCCTGACCCACGGCGCCCAGTGTCGAAGTCACTATGATGGCGACATACGCGCTCATAGACAGGTCGACATTGAACAGCTGGGCAAAGAAGATAGCAACCAGGCCATAATAGATAGCGTTACCGCTCATATTGATGGTCGCACCAAGCGGCAATACGAAAGCCGCCGTGCTGTTTTTCACTTTCAGCTCTTCTTCGCAGGTTTCCATGGTGACAGGCAGTGTTGCCATGGAAGAGGCGGTAGACAGTGCAACTGCCTGAGGCTTCTTCATTGCAGCCAGGAACTTGATTGGCGATGTCTTGCTGAAGCATTTGATCATCAGCGGGTAGAACACGAAGCCGTATACCAGAATGGCAGCGATGTAGACAACGAACAGTTTGAACACCACCATCAGGGCGTCAAAGCCAAACGTACCCACGGCATCAGCCATCAGGCCGAATACGCCAAGAGGGGCGATCTTCATGACTACGTTGATCATCCAGACCATAGCGTCAACGATGGAATTAACACCGTTGATCAGCGGGTCACGGCGTTCTTTTTCCAGTTTAGAAACGGCGAGACCGAAGAACAGGCAGAACACCAGAATTTGCAGGATGTTTGCTTCATTCAGGGATTGGAAAATGTTGGTTGGGATCATACCCAAAATAGTTGCCCAGAACGAAGGCAGGTCACCTTTGTCAGCATAGGTATTTGCGAACATGCCCTGTACGCCGGTCAGGTCGACACCCATACCTGGCTGGAACACTTCACCCATAAACAGCGCCAGTGCAACGGCAACTGCTGATGTCAGGCCAAAGAACCCCAGAGTAATCAGGCCGATCTTACCCGCTGACTGGCTGCTACCCAGACCGGCTGCGCCAGAGATGATAGCCACAGCAACCAGAGGGATCACCAGCATTTTAATCAGGTGGATGAAAATGCTGCCCAGCGGAGCAAACATACTCGCCGAGTGCCCCATCATTGCACCGGCCAGTGCACCCAAGCACATGGCAATGACAACCTGTACTCCAATGTTGCCAAGTAGTCCTTGTTGTTTTAGCACCTTGAACACCTTTATTGTGGAAGTTTGTTAATTGATGAAAGACTTATGTTTCGCAAATGTTGCTTAATTTGAGTCAATATTTTGCGGGTTAAGGTTTTACAGCAGAATAATGCGATAATCAATGTTGAAATTCGTTACTTTCTACTTCTGTTACGATTTAGGGGCGATTTATTCTACTAGGCTGGCGGACTTATGCATTACGTTTTTTATGCCCGAAAAGGAAGGGTGTAACGGAAATGTTAAAAAATAAGCCCCGGCTTAATGAAGCCAGGGCTCTGTTTTAGGGCGGAGGAATCCATCAGCCTCTGGTGGCTTGCTTCATACTGTGGATGAACTGTCCTAATGCGTGGAGCAAAGCGTCCGGATTATCTTTGTGCTGCTCGATGATTTTCACTACAGCAGAGCCGGATATCGCTCCGGCTGCACCGGCTTTGATGGCGTCAGCCACTTGTGCCGGCTCTGAGATACCAAACCCCAGCAGTGCGGGGGGCGCTTTATATTCGGCCAGAGAGGCCAGCAGATGGTCAATGGGCATACCTGCTTTGGTTTCCGCGCCGGTGACACCGGCGCGTGACAGCAGGTAAGTATAACCACCACCCAATTCGGCCACGGTTTTCAGCGTACTTGCTGTGGCATTCGGCGGGGCGATGAAAATCGGGTGAATTCCGTATTTTTCCGCCGCTTGCCGGAACTCTGCGGATTCATTAACAGGCACGTCTGCGACCAGAACCGAGTCAACACCCGCTTCCTGGCAACGACGGTAAAAATGCTCAATGCCGCCTGCAAACACCAGGTTGGCGTACATCAGCAGGCCAATAGGCAACTCGGGGTACTTTTCCCGCACCTGTTTTAACAGCTCAAAACAGGTGTCAGGCGTGGTTCCGGCATCCAGAGCACGGATAGTTGCCCCCTGAATGGTTGGCCCGTCGGCGAGCGGGTCTGAAAACGGAATACCCAGCTCAAGGGCATCGGCGCCGGATTCAACCAGGGTATCAATGATTTGCAAAGAGAGGGCCGGACTCGGATCCCCTAAGGTGACAAAAGGAACAAACGCGCCTTCCTGTTTGGCCGCTAAACGGCTGAATAAAGCTTGATAACGGTCCATTACAGCGCTCCCTTTTCATCCAGAATCTTATGTACGGTAAAGATATCTTTGTCACCACGGCCAGATAAGTTAACCACCAGGAGTTGTTCCTTTTCTGGTTCATCTTTAATCAGCTTGAGTGCATACGCGAGGGCATGTGCCGATTCCAGCGCCGGAATAATGCCTTCATTACGGGCCAGTGCCTGGAAAGCATCCAATGCTTCGTCGTCGGTCACTGAACCGTATTCCGCGCGGCCGGTGGCATTCAGATGAGCATGCTGAGGGCCGACAGACGGGAAGTCTAAACCGGCCGAGATAGAGTAAGATTCCTCCACCTGACCATGTTCATCCTGCATTAACGGGGCTTTCATACCAAAGAAAATCCCCAGCTTGCCATGTTTCAGCGGTGCGCCGTGCATGTGGGTATCCAGCCCCAGGCCGGCAGGCTCCACACCAATCAGTTTCACGCTGGTGTCTTCGATAAAATCGGCAAACATGCCGATAGCGTTGGAACCGCCGCCGACACAAGCGATAACCGCATCCGGCAAGCGGCCTTCTTTATCAAGAATCTGCGCTTTGGTTTCTTCTCCGATAATGCGCTGGAATTCACGGACTATCGTTGGGAAAGGGTGCGGGCCTGCTGCGGTCCCCAGCAGATAATGAGCCTTGTCGTAAGTGGCTGACCAGTCACGCATGGCTTCATTACAGGCATCTTTCAAGGTCGCTGAGCCGGAATGAACCGGAATGACTTCTGCACCCATCAGTTTCATACGAAAAACATTCGGACTCTGGCGCTCAACGTCTTTGGCACCCATGTAAATACGGCATTTCAGGCCCAACAGGGCACAGGCCAGTGCAGTGGCAACGCCATGCTGACCCGCGCCGGTTTCGGCGATGATTTCACTTTTACCCATGCGTTTGGCCAGCAGGGCCTGGCCCAGAACCTGATTGGTTTTGTGTGCGCCGCCATGGAGCAGGTCTTCGCGTTTGAGGTACAGTTTGGTTTTGGTGCCCTTGGTTAAATTCTGGCACAAGGTCAGTGCCGTTGGGCGACCGGCATAGTCTTTCAGTAAGCCGATAAATTCTTTTTCAAAAGCCGGGTCTTTCTGCGCATCAATAAATGCGTCTTCCAGCTGGTCCAGGGCTGGAACCAGAATCTGGGGCACAAACTGGCCACCAAATTCACCAAAATACGGGTCGAGTTTACTCATGTGTCTGCTGTCCTATTCTTATCATCTGTGTCAGTGCGGAAGCCCGCAAGCTGTTCGCTTACCTGATTAAGGCTTCACTGCCTTGAATACCGAGAGTAATTTCTGTCTGTCTTTTTTGCCGGGCTCGCTTTCCACGCCTGAGTTAAAATCAAGGCCACGACAGCCTTTGCTGGCGGCGTCTTTAGCATTACCCGGGTTCAGCCCGCCAGCCAGCATAATGCGGCTTTTCTCTTCGCAGTTATCCAGCAGCGACCAGTCAAATTGCTGACCTGTACCACCGCTCTGATTACCGACCTGAGTATCCAGCAGGTGTCGGTCAGCTGGCCAGTCAGCCAGCTCGGGCAGGGCATCACTGACACCATGGGCTTTCCAGACTTCACAGTCTGCGGGTAATAGCGCTTTCAGCGCTGAAATATAATCAGATGACTCGTTGCCGTGCAATTGAACGGCCGCCAGTTTCAGAGTTTTAGCGAGTTCGGCGACAGCATTGACATCTGCATTGCGAAATACGCCGACGTACTTCAGCGGCGCACCACTCATCACCAGTCGGGCCAGTTCACCGTCGACGGCTCTTGGTGACCCTTCGACGAAAATCAGCCCGCCATAAACCGCACCGCTCTGGTACGCCGCACAGGCATCATCAGGGTGCGTCAGTCCGCAGACTTTATGTTCGCCCAGCAGTACAGTGCGTACAGCCATTTCCAGATTATCTTCACTCATCAGTGAGCTGCCAATCAGAAAGCCACTGGCGTAGTCTGATAAATCACGAATTTGCTGGTTGGTGTAAATACCGGATTCTGAAATTACCAGCGTACCTGCAGGCAGACGCGGAGCCAGCACTTTGGTCCGGTTCAGGTCAATGCTGAGATCGCGCAGGTTACGGTTGTTAATCCCTACCACTTTGGCTTGCAGTGCAATAGCACGCTCCAGTTCTTCTTCGTTACTGACTTCGGTCAGCACACCCAGATTCAGCGTGTCGGCCAGGGCTGCCAGTTCGCGGTACTGATCGTCGTTCAGGACAGACAGCATCAGTAAAATAGCATCGGCCTGATAATAGCGGGCCAGATAGACCTGATACGGGTCTATCATGAAATCCTTGCACAATACGGGCTGGGTCACGTGCTGGCGGACTTGCGGCAGAAAATCAAAGTTTCCCTGGAAATATTTTTCATCTGTCAGTACGGAAATCGCATTGGCATAACGGCTGTAGACCTGAGCAATATGATCCAGATCGAAATCTTCCCTGATCAGCCCTTTAGACGGCGACGCCTTTTTGCATTCAAGAATGAATACCGCGCTTTCGCTGTGCAGAGCCTGATAAAAGTCCCGGTCGCTGGGGATGACATTGGCAATGAAGCTGTCCAGTGGTTGGACTGCCTTACGGGCTTCAACCCAGATTTTCTTATCAGCGACGATTTTGGCGAGTACAGTTTCCATGGTTAACCTCGTGCGGCCAGTTGTTCTACCAGTTGGTAGGCTTTGCCGGATTGCATGACTTCCATCGCTTGCTGAGCATTGGCTTTCAAATCTTCCTGACCAAACAGACGAAGCAGCAGAGCGACATTGACGGCCACAGCGCTTTGCTGTGCTTCCGTGCCTTTGCCCGTCAGTATGTTGGTGATAATGGCACGGTTTTCTTCCGGTTCGCCCCCTTTAATCGCATCTAATGCATGGGTTTGCAAGCCAAAATCTTCCGGTGTCACTGTATATTCGCGAATATCGCCATTGATGATTTCAGCAACCAGAGTCGGGCCGTGAATGGCCACTTCATCCAGACCGCTGCCATGCACCACGGCGGCGCGTTTCATCCCCAGCGCTATCATGGTTTCTGCAATCGGGCGAACCAGAGCGGCATCGTACACGCCCATCAGCTCAATGCTCGGACGGGCAGGGTTAATCAGCGGACCGAGCAGGTTAAAGATAGTGCGGGTTTTCATGGCCTGACGGGCGGGCATCGCATGACGCACACCGCTGTGGTACTGAGGCGCAAACAGGAAACAGACACCTTGCTCATCGAGCGCGGCGCGGGCGTCTTGTGCCGACATCGCCAGATTAATGCCAAATTTGTCCAGCAGGTCTGAAGAGCCTGATTTACTGGAGACGCCACGGTTACCGTGCTTGGCAATTTTTACGCCGCAGGCGGCGGCGACAAAGGCTGCGGTGGTGGAAATATTGATGGTGTTCGCACCGTCACCGCCTGTGCCGACAATATCGGCAAAGTCGTAGTCAGGACGAGGGAAGGGCGCTGCATTTTCCAGTAAGGCAGTGGCGGCGCCGGCAATCTCATCGGGTGTTTCGCCTTTGATTTTCAGCGCGGTCAGAATGGCAGCCAGCAGAGCGGACTCCACGTCACCTTTGATAATGGCATCGAATAATGTGCGGCTTTCGTCTTTTGTCAGCGTTTGCTGATCGTATAACTTGTCGGTAATCGGATAAATAGCGCTGTTCATCTGGGCTCTCCCTTAGCTTTAAAATTCAGTCACAGTGGCGGATTGGCCCGAGACCCAGTCGAGGGTATTTGCCAGCAGTTGCGCGCCTTGCGCAGTCAGAATGGACTCAGGATGAAACTGAAATCCGCAGACTTTGTCCTTCTCGTGGGTGACCGCCATCACCAGGCCATCGACCTCAGCCACTACCCTGAGCGAGTCCGGCACCTGGGTGGCTACCAGCGAGTGGTAACGGGCGATGGTCAGCGGGCTTGATAACTGACCAAAAACGGCATGCTGGTTATGGGTCATCTGCGCGGCTTTACCATGGACTATGTCACCCGCTCCCTCTACTTTGCCGCCATAGGCTTCAACAATGGCCTGATGGCCAAGACAGATACCTATCATGGGGATCTTGCCGGCTACCCGTTTGATCAGTGCCGGCATACAGCCAGCCTCGGCAGGCGCACCCGGACCCGGTGACAAAACCAGTACCGGATTTTGTTTCTCTGCCAGAGCCTGCTCAACCTGTTCTGTGCTCAGGCTGTTGCGAAAAATGGTGACTGGATAACCCATGGAGCGAAACTGGTCGACCAGGTTGTAGGTAAAGGAGTCGAAGTTATCCAGCAGAACGATGTCGATATGTTTGTTCATGAGCGGCTCCTTATTGCACATTGTGTGCGTGACGAATGGCGGTGATCACAGCCTGTGCTTTGCTACGGGTTTCGTCCGCTTCTGCCTGCGGTACGGAGTCATACACCACACCGGCACCGGCCTGCACGGTTGCAACACCGTCTTCGACATAGGCCGAACGAATGACGATACAGGTATCCATATCACCCTGCCCGGTCAGGTAACCGACTGCACCGCCATAGCTGCCGCGACGTTGCTGTTCGACATCGCGGATGAGCTGCATGGCCCGGATTTTCGGTGCCCCTGTCAGGGTGCCCATGTTCATGCAGGCCTGATAGGCGTGCAGGGCGTCAAGATCATCGCGCAACTGGCCAACCACACGGGAAACCAAATGCATCACATGGCTGTAGCGGTCAACCTGCAGCAGATCGGCCACGTAACGCGTACCTGGCTGGCTGATTCGGGCCACATCATTTCGGGCCAGGTCGACCAGCATCATGTGCTCGGCGTTTTCTTTTTTATCGCAGCGCAGTTCCAGTTCGATACGGCCATCCAGATCCAGATCTATGCCGCCGTCCGGTTTTTTACCGCGTGGACGGGTCCCGGCAATGGGGTAGATTTCGACCTGATTGCTGTCGGTGCAATATTTCAGTGCGCTCTCCGGAGAAGCGCCAAACAAAGTGAAGTCGGCATCTTTCAGGTAGAACATGTATGGGCTTGGGTTACCTATCTTCAGTGCTTTGTAGGCGTTCAGCGGTGACGGGCAGGGCAGAGTGAACTGACGGGACGGCACCACCTGAAAAACATCACCCCGTACCACAAATTGCTTTAACTGCTCGACGGTGGCGCAGAAGTCGGCATCACTGATGCTGACGCTGGGCTCGCACGTGTCCAATAACTCGGGCGGTGGCAGGGCAACCGGTTTCAGGCATATTTCTTTTATCTGTTGCAGCCGGCGGCTCAGTTCGAAATAGCTCGCCGTATAGTTGTCGCCGCCGAACAAGGTCGCCTGAAGCTTGCCTTTACGGCGCTGGTGGTCGATAACCAGCAGGGTTTCTGCCACGTAAAACAGGTAATCCGGACAGCGGTTGCCCTGCTCTGCGTCAGGCAGCGGCTCGAAGCTGGCGACCAGATCGTAGGCAAACAGACCGCCCAGAAACAGTGCTTCGCGAGACTGAGCAGGCTGGTGAAAAATGTGCTGAATCAGGCGCAGTGCATCAAAAGGTGATGACTGGCGCAGCCGGCTGTCTTCATCCAGCGCACGGCCACTTTCCTTAAATGTCAGTATCAGGGTGTTGTTGTCCACGGCCAGGTCAACATCGGCCGGGATCTGATTTTTCACGGCCTGCAGCACGTTCTGACCATTGCTGGTTAAGGCTTCCAGGCGTACTTCGCGGCCGCGGCAGACAATGCGAACGGCGGCATCAATCAGCATCAAACTTTTCAGATCTTCCTTGGAATCGATTTCTGCCGACTCAAGTAACAGATTGTGGGGACGGTCGCCACAGATTGAATAATACAGTTCCGTGGGCTCTGAGACATAAGGAACGTCCAGATTCAGAACGTCCAGTTCTCCGACAGCTAAAGGCGTTGTTTTCATAGTGTTTTACCTGCAGCTTCTACAAAGGGTTTCAGTTCCTGCATCAGTTGCTGGAACATGGGGCCGGTCAGCGCCTGATGGCCGTCAGACAGTGCTTCGCCAGGATTGAGGTGAGATTCAACGATGATGCCGTCGGCACCTACTGCGGCCGCCGCGCGGGATAAGGGAATCACCAGCTCACGGACACCCGTGCCATGGCTCGGGTCAACAACAACGGGCAGATGGGTTTTCTGCTTCAGGAAAGCAACGGCATTGAGATCCAGTGTATTGCGGGTAGCGGTTTCGAATGTGCGGATACCACGCTCGCACAGGATGATGTTCGGATTGCCGGCATCATAGATATATTCCGCCGCCAGCAGCAATTCTTCGATAGTGGCAGACAGGCCGCGCTTCAGCAGAACAGGCTTTTTGCTCTCACCCACTGCTTTAAGCAAAGCATAGTTTTGCATGTTACGGGCGCCGATTTGCAGACAGTCGATGTAGTCACACATGGTCTCCATCTGGCTCACTTCCATCACTTCAGACACAGTGGGCATGTTCAGCATCTCGCTGGCTTGCTTGAGCAGTTTCAGTCCTTCAACGCCCATGCCCTGAAAGTCATAAGGGCTGGTACGCGGTTTGTAAGCGCCGCCCCGCAGTGCCACCGCGCCATGCTGTTTGACCACTTCGGCCACAGACAGCAGCTGCTGTTCGGATTCCACCGAGCAAGGGCCGGCAATCACGGCAAATTGATTGCCGCCCACCGACGCATTGCCAAAGCGAACGACAGTATCGTGTGCCTGCACTTCACGGCTGACCATTTTGTATTTGGTCAGGATCGGCTTGATGTTTTCCACGCAAGGATTGGCATCCAGATTCAGTTTCTGCAGCACCCGCTCGTCGCCCAATGCACCCAGCACAATGCGCTCCACACCTGGCATATAAAGGGGTTTGAGGCCGGCATCTTCGATACGTTTCAGGATGTCTTGCGCTTGGCTCTCGGTGGCTGTTGGTTTCAGTACGATAATCATGTTGTTGTCCTTGCTAGCCAGATGTGGAATTGGTTTTAGATTGTTCAGCTATAAAAAAACCCGCGAAAGGCGGGTTCTGGATTCTGTGCAGTCGGCACAGCAAATCTCACGACCCGCTAAAGGTTGTGCTGCCACCAAGTGAAGAAAGCGCGAAGCGGATGATGTTTTTGCTGTAACATAAACAGAACCTGAGTAATTAAATGTTCATCGAGTAACTTCGTACTAGTAAACTAGTTCATGGATATTATGTCAAGACTTTATTTTTATGTTGTTTGATCTTCACAGTCACACCACGGCCTCGGACGGTCGGCTTACGCCTGCAGAGCTGGTGAAACGGGCGACCGATTTCCGTGTGGATGTTCTCGCGATCACCGATCACGATACTGTCGCGGGCCTTGAATCTGCCCAGCAGGCGATAGATGCACAAAATCTGGCTTTAAAGCTGGTCAAAGGCATTGAAATATCGACAGTTTGGAATAATTTTGATATTCACATTGTTGGCCTGAACATTGACCCGGCGCATGCCGACATAGCGTCTTTAATCGCTCAGCAGGCAGAGCGACGAACTGCCCGTGCTGTGTTAATGGGGGAGCGTTTGGCCAAAAGCCAGATAGAGGGCGCTTATGAAGGCGCGAGAGCCCTTGCCGGCGACGCTACCTTAACCCGGGCCCATTTTGCCCGCTGGCTGGTAGAACAAGGGCATGCCAAAACAATGCAGGCAGTGTTCAAGAAATTTCTGACCCGGGGAAATACAGGTTACGTTCCGCCAAACTGGTGCAGTATTGCCGAGGCGGTTCAGGCTATTCATGCCGCTGGCGGGCAGGCAGTTCTGGCCCACCCGGGCCGGTATGATATGACGGCGAAATGGCTGAAGCGTTTGCTCAGCGATTTTGTGGCCGCCACCGGAGATGCCATTGAAGTGGCTCAGCCGCAGCAGGCACAGAATGAGCGCCGCACACTGGCGGAGTACGCTGAACAATTTGGTCTTTTGTCATCTCAGGGGTCGGATTTTCACTATCCGTCACCCTGGACAGAGTTGGGACGCAATCTTTGGTTACCCAAAGCTTCAGTGCCTGTCTGGCAGGACTGGGGCATGGAATAAAATGTTGTAAACCTGTGCCCTGAGTAAGCGCAGGTCTGGAGGAGTGATGAGTCAAATTTTTTATGTTCACCCGGAAAACCCGCAGGCAAGGCTGATCAGCCAGGCCGTGGCTATTGTTCGCAACGGTGGCGTTATCGTTTATCCAACCGACTCAGGCTATGCGTTGGGCTGTCAGCTGGCCAATAAGCAGGCGCTGGAACGTATCTGTCGGATCCGTAAGCTTGACGAAAAGCATAATTTCACCCTGTTGTGCCGTGATTTGTCTGAATTGTCGCTATATGCCCGCGTCGAAAATGATGCGTTCAGATTGTTACGTAATAACACGCCGGGTGCGTATACCTTCATTTTCAAAGGGACAAAAGAAGTGCCTCGCCGCCTGATGAATCCGAAGCGTAAAACGATTGGGATCCGGGTACCGAACAACGAGATCGCACTGGCATTGCTGGATGCGCTGGGTGAGCCTATGATGTCCACCAGTTTAATTCTGCCGGGCAAAGACACAGCTGAATCGGATCCTGAGGACATTCACAATGCGCTCGATCACGCCGTCGACTTGATCATCCATGGCGGGGTGATAGGGGAAGAACCAACGACAGTGGTGGATTTCAGTAACGACAGCATCGACATTGTGCGTTACGGCGCCGGTGATACCACTCCGTTCGAATAAAGGCCGTTCGCCTGTGCGGACAGGGGCCGCGCGGAGAAAGAATAGCGCATTTCCCTTCTTTTTATATGGTATCAGGCGGCGGTATTTGGCATAATTCACGGCTGCTTTGAATAGGGTGGACGCCGTTTCGGCTTAAGACTGCAAACGGCGGGTATCTTGTGTTACTGGCGGACAAAACGTCAGTAACAGAACGATGATTTTTAGAATGTTTCGACGCCTGTGAAGGCGACAAAGGTTTGTCTGATGAGTGAAAAATTACAGAAGGTACTTGCGCGTTCCGGTCAGGGTTCACGACGTGAAGTGGAACTGATGATCCAGGAAGGGCGTGTCAGTATTGATGGCAAAGTTGCCCACTTGGGTGATCGTCTGGATAACCTGGACGTACTTGTGCGTATTGATGGTCACAAAGTAGACCTGGTCAAGCCTTCTGAAGAAGTGTGCCGTGTGCTTGCTTATAACAAACCTGAAGGTGAGTTGTGTACCCGACACGATCCGGAAGGACGCAGAACGGTATTTGACCGCCTGCCACGACTGAGCGAAGGCCGTTGGGTATCTGTCGGTCGTTTGGATGCCAATACATCCGGCCTGCTGCTGTTTACTACCGATGGTGAACTGGCTAATCGCCTGATGCATCCCAGCCGTAGCGTAGAACGTGAGTACATGGTGCGTGTCTTCGGTGAAGTGACTGAGCAGATGGTGAAAAACCTGGTTCACGGTGTACAGCTTGAAGACGGCATGGCCCGTTTTGAAGATGTCGTTTACGCTGGTGGCGAAGGGATGAACCACACTTTCTATGTGGTAATTACCGAAGGCCGTAACCGTGAAGTTCGTCGCCTGTGGGATTCTCAGGGTGTGACGGTGAGCCGACTCAAGCGTGTACGTTATGGCGACATCTTCCTGACCAAAGATTTACCGCGAGGTGGCTGGCTGGAGCTTGAGCTGCAGGAAGTGAACTATCTGCGTGAAATCGTTGAGCTGCCTGAAGAAACGCGTTCGCATCTGACCGTCGAAGGTCTGAAGCGTAAGAAAGGGGTGCGTAAGATCCGTCGTGCCGTTCGTCGTCATGAAGAACGTGTCAGCGATGACTCACGCGGTCGTCGTCGCGACAATCGTCGCCCGGCACCTCAAAACCAGCCTGCTGAAGAGACGGCGCGCTCTGCTGGCAATAAGCGTAAGCCTGCCGGTAACGCTGCCAACCGCAGGAACCCGTTGAAGAACAAACCTGCGAAGCCGCGTACTCGCAAGTAAGCGTCGTTCTCGCAAGAATGCTGTGACGCACAGTAAAAAAGCCGACCCGTAAATGGTGGTCGGCTTTTTTGTGCCTGTCAGTTAATGGCAGAGCCGTTCCAGCGCTTATTTAGGCTGAGCATCAATGCACTGTCCGTTGACATCCTTGCTCTCAGGCCCCATCAGGTAAAGGTACAGCGGCATGATGTCTGTCGGTGTTTTCAGCGTTTTAGGATTTTCTCCCGGATAGGCCTTAGCACGCATGCCTGTGCGCGTACCGCCCGGGTTAATCGCATTCACCCGAACGCGGGTGTCGCTCAGCTCGTCAGCCACCACTTGCATCATGCCTTCAGTAGCAAATTTCGAAATCGCATACGCACCCCAAAAAGCCCGGCCATCGTGGCCCACTGTGGAGGAAGTGAAAATGATACGGCCGTCTTCGGATTTCTTAATCAAAGGCATAATCGCCTGAGTGAGCAGGAATTGTGCTTTGACATTGACCTGCATCACTTCGTCAAATGTGTCTTCACCCAGTTGGTCAAAAGGGCTGAGCACACCAAGCAGGCTTGCGTTATGCAGCACACCGTCAAGGCGACCAAACTGATCGTTAATGGTGTCTGTCATATCCAGATAGTTCTGTTTTGAAGCGCCTTTCATGTCCAGCGGGATGATTGCCGGCTGCGGGTAACCCAACGTCTCTATTTCATCGTATACGGCTTCCAGCTTGGCAACCGTACGGCCCAGCAGAATGACTGTCGCGCCGTGTGCAGCGTAGCTGATTGCAGCCTGGCGGCCAATACCGTCACCGGCACCTGTCACCAGAATGACACGGTCTTTGAGTGAGTCAGCGGCAGTTTGATAATTCACTTGCTTTCCTTCTTGGTAAGGCATTTCTTTGTGCCGCTATTGTAGGCGCTTCACGCTCAGGGTGACAAGCCAGCAGGATAGATCGGTAATGAAAAACAGCAGGTTGCTAAGACGGTTAACTGCCAGTATGGTGTGTTTTCGAGTGCCGGGTGCCTGTCAGGCAATTAATCACTCTGGAAAGCGCAAAATGTAAACCTGAAACGTTAACAAGCCTAGAGGCTTGATTGGATTGGTATTACAATCAGGTAAAACCAGAACATGAGGAAATACTCTTGGATTTTTTGTTTGATTACGGACTTTTTCTGGCCAAGATAATCACAGTCGTGGTTGCTGTCGTCAGTATTTTGGTCATTGTGAAAAGCGTAGGTGGTCGCCAGGGGACGCGAAAAGGGTCGTTGGAAATTACCGATTTGTCTGAACGCTATAAAGAAACCGTTCATCATTTAGAGTCTCACCTGTTCGATAAGCCTTTGCTCAAAGCCAGGGAGAAGGCGGAAAAGAAAGCCGAGAAAGAAAAAGGTAAAGCCCGCCAAAGTGAAATTAAAGCAGCGGCAAAATCGGGCGAGTTGTCAGCGACCCGTGAACCACGACTGTTTGTGCTGGACTTTCACGGCAGTATTGATGCCAAAGAAGTGGCCGGATTACGCGAAGAAATTTCGGCTATTCTGGCCGTGGCTGCTGACGGCGATGAAGTTCTCCTGCGGCTGGAAACCGGCGGCGGTATGGTGCATGGCTATGGTCTGGCATCTTCGCAGCTTGATCGCCTTAAACAGGCGGGTATTAAGCTGACCATCGCAGTAGATAAAGTCGCTGCCAGTGGCGGTTATATGATGGCCTGTGTTGCTGATCAGATTATCTCTGCGCCGTTTGCTGTAGTGGGGTCAATTGGTGTTATTGCCCAGTTGCCTAATTTCAGCAAGGTATTGAAAAAGAATGATATTGAGTTCGAACAAATCACAGCTGGTGAGTTTAAACGTACCCTGACTATGTTTGGTGAAAACACAGATAAGGCACGTGAGAAGTTTCAAAGCGAAATTGAAGCGACCCATGGTTTGTTTAAGGATTTTATTGCAGAACATCGTCCGTCTCTGGATCTGGAAACGGTGGCTACCGGAGAGCACTGGTTCGGTAAGCAAGCGATTACGCTGGGTCTGGTCGACAGTATTGGGACCAGTGACGACTTTATTATGAAGGCGTGTAAAGACCGTGAAGTCTTGCAGGTGCATTATGTTCAGCGTAAGAAACTGGCTGAGCGTCTGGCCGGAGCGGGCAGTGAAGCCGCCGACAGTTTGCTGCTGAAATGGATTAGCCGGGGACAGCGGCCGATTATGTAAATAGTAAAGATATAACCCGCCAGCAGGCGGGTTATATCTTTCTGGCTGAAGTAATAACAACAGATTAATGTTTTTATATTTTTGGCATGTTGTCCGTTGTATTAAATAATGTGAGTGAATATTACGCCTTTGAATCGTTTTATTGGTTGTAAAATAATCACAACGGGTCGTTTTGTAGTAAGAAAACGGATATTTCTGTGAGCTGACACAAATAAACAGGGCTGAAAATAGTCAAAGTTCCGTCGAGGTGGTAATGATCTGCGCCCTGTCTGAATACTGGCTCAGAGAGATGAAAAATGGGGGCTGATCGGATAATACAGCGACACTTAACACAGTGTTTACATATGCAGAAGGGTCGAGCAATTAGCCTGAATTTCTTAAAAACAGGTTGACCTTCTTGTATAGTAGCCCAATATTGTAATAGCGTTGCCGTGCGTACACTGTCACTTTTAGCGTGCAACTATATGTTTTTATTTGAAAATTTCGCGAGCACGAGGACGTAATAGAGTCATATGGGTAAATCTCTTGTTATTGTGGAGTCCCCGGCCAAGGCAAAAACGATTAATAAGTACCTTGGTAAGGATTTCATCGTAAAGTCCAGCGTTGGTCATGTTCGAGACCTGTCTACTGGTGGTAGCAGTACGGGTAAAAAAGCGACTGCACCGTCTACGAAAGGTCTGAGCGCTGAAGAGAAAGCACAGATCAAAAAAGAAAAAGAGCATACAGCGCTGATCAATAAAATGGGTGTTAACCCATATAAAGATTGGGAAGCGCATTATGCTGTGCTGCCCGGAAAAGAGAAAGTCGTCCAGGAATTGCAAAAGCTGGCTGAGAATGCAGATTATGTCTATCTGGCAACCGATTTGGATCGCGAGGGAGAAGCTATTGCGTGGCACCTTCGTGAGCTCATCGGTGGTGATGAAGAACGCTATAAACGTGTTGTTTTTAATGAAATTACCAAAAATGCGATTCAGCAGGCTTTCGAACATCCGGGTGAACTGAATATTGATGGTGTGAATGCGCAGCAGGCACGCCGTTTCCTTGATCGTGTTGTTGGCTTCATGGTTTCCCCTCTGTTGTGGAAAAAAGTTGCCCGGGGTTTGTCTGCCGGCCGAGTTCAGTCGGTAGCAGTAAAGCTGATTGTTGAGCGAGAGCGTGAGATCAAAGCATTTGTTCCGGAAGAGTTCTGGGATGTTCACGCCAATACGGTAACCGGTGGCAAAGATGCATTGCGTCTGATGGTAGCCCAGCAGGCGGGCAAGGCATTTCGACCGGTCAACAAAGCGGACACAGATGCGGCAGTTTCTTTGCTGGAAAAAGCCGCCTATAAAGTGGCTGAGCGGGAAGATAAACCGACCAGCAGTAAACCTTCTGCACCTTACATCACATCAACGCTGCAACAAGCGGCCAGTACCCGTTTAGGGTATGGTGTCAAGCGCACTATGGGCCTGGCTCAGCGTTTGTACGAAGCGGGTTATATTACCTATATGCGTACTGACTCGACTAACTTGTCCAAAGAAGCGGTCGAGGCTGTGCGTGGCTATATTGCCTCTGAATATGGTGAAAATTACCTGCCTGCCAACCCTGTGGTGTACGGCAGCAAGGGCAATGCACAAGAAGCGCACGAGGCGATTCGTCCATCAAGTGTCGATATCCAGCCAGCTGATCTGGAAGGTATGGATCAGGATGCCGTCAAACTGTATGACCTGATCTGGCGCCAGTTTGTGGCTTGTCAGATGACAGCGGCTCAATATGACTCCAGCACCATTACCGTGCAGGCCGATAACTTCACACTGAAAGCCAAAGGCCGGACATTACGTTTTGCCGGTTGGACCAAAGTGCAGCGTCCGTCTGGCAAGAATGAAGATACGACTCTGCCGACCGTTCAGGTGGGTGATGTTCTGACGCTGGACAGTTTAGAACCTAAGCAGCACTTCACTAAACCGCCTGCGCGTTTCACAGAAGCGGCACTGGTTAAAGAGTTGGAAAAGCGCGGTATTGGCCGTCCTTCGACTTATGCATCGATCATTTCTACTATTCAGGATCGTGGCTATGTCAAAGTGGATCAGCGTCGATTCTATGCGGAAAAAATGGGTGAAATAGTCTCTGATCGTTTGGAAGACAGTTTTTCAGATCTGATGGACTACGATTTCACCGCCCGTATGGAAGGCAATCTGGATAAGATTGCAGAAGGACAGGCAAACTGGAAATCGGTGCTCGACAAATTCTTCAGTGATTTTACCGATGAACTGGTCAAAGCCGAGCAGGATGAAGATGAAGGCGGAATGAAGCCGAACAAAATCGTTCTGACCGATATTGAGTGTCCGACCTGCTCCCGTCCTATGGGGATCCGTACCGCCTCTACCGGGGTTTTCCTGGGTTGCTCGGGTTATGCTCTGCCTCCGAAGGAGCGCTGTAAGACCACCATTAACCTGGGTGATGAAGAAGGCGTGGTGAACGTGCTGGAAGAGGACGTGGAAACCGCTGCTTTACGGGCTAAGAAACGTTGTTCTAAGTGTGGTACAGCGATGGATGCCTATCTCATCGACCAAAGCCGTAAACTGCATGTCTGTGGTAATAACCCGGGCTGTGATGGCTTTGAGGTTGAAAAAGGTGAATTCAAACTCAAAGGCTATGAAGGTCCTGTGGTTGAGTGCGATAAATGCGGCTCAGACATGGAACTGAAAAATGGTCGTTTCGGCAAATATATGGGCTGTACCAATGAAGCCTGTAAGAACACGCGGAAAATTCTGAAAAACGGTGAGGTAGCGCCACCAAAAGAAGATCCGGTTCTTTTGCCTGAGCTGCCTTGTACTCAGGATCCGGATGCGTATTTTGTGTTGCGTGATGGTGCATCAGGTCTGTTCCTGGCGGCCAGCACCTTCCCTAAATCCCGTGAGACCCGTGCACCTCTGGTGGAAGAACTGGTTCGCTTTAAAGACAGATTGTCACCTAAGTTTCAGTATCTGACTGAGGCGCCGACCGAAGATCCGGATGGCCTGAAGACAGTGGTTCGTTTTAGCCGCAAGACTAAAGAGAACTATGTCCGCTCAGAAGTAGACGGTAAACCAACCGGTTATACCGCACTCTACGATGCCGGAAAATGGCTCATTACCGATAAGCGCAAAAACGCCAAAAAAGAGAAATAATGAAAAACCGCCGCAAGGCGGTTTTTTTATGCTTCCGTTTTGGTTTTGGCTGGTGAGGTGGCTTTGTCCTGCCCGCTCAGGTTCTCTTCGGCTGATGATGTCAGCTGTGTTCGATCAGCCTTAGGCTTGCGGTTGACCTGAATCACAGCGAACACGACCAGCGTTATCCCGAGCAGGTGATAGATTGTAAATGACTCATCAAGTATGGTGATCGCGAAGACTGCTGTCATGGCCGGGCCGATATTGCTGGTCAGGCTGACTGCCGAAGGGGTCAGGCGCGCCATCGCGGCTGCAATCAGATAGGACGGCAAGACAGTGCAGAAAAATCCCAGTGCAATGCCCAGCAAGGCCAAATCCAGTGAGATAGTGCTTAGCTGCGCCCCTGACCACTGAAAATGCAGCAGAATGACAATCCCGGCACTGGTCATGCCGAGACTGGTAAATAACTGGCTGCCAAGCTGACTGATCACCCGTTTGCTCAGCACCAGGTAAGTGGCAAAAATCATGGCTGACAGAAGCGCGTACAGGCTGCCGAGCCAGATATCATCACCCAGATGCTGAATATCATGCGCGACAATCAGCGCAATACCCAGATACCCCAGCAGGATGGAAAGGAAAGTCCCCGCTTTGGGCGTTTCTTTTAAAACCAGCATGCTGATCAGAACCACGAACGACGGATACATAAATAGCAGTAACCGCTCAAGCTGCGCAGAAATGCTCTCCAGCGCCAGAATGTCGAACAGTGAAGCAAAGTAATAGCCCAGTATCCCAATCAGCATAGCCTGCCAGCCATAGCGCAGGGTTTTTTGTCGCTGCCCGGAACCGCGAAGCAGCCAGCAAAGTATCAACAGATAAAAAGGCAGAGAACTGGCTGCTCTGAGGCTCATGATGGTGACAGCATCACCGCCGAGCTGATAGGCAATTTTGATCAGCACAGGTTTTAATGAGAAAAAGACTGTCCCGATAAGTGCGTAGATAATACCTTGTTTATCAACCGACAGGGTGGAGCCTGGTGCCAGGTCTTGTTCCATTACTCACTTCCTTTTTGTGTTTGAGAACAGGCTGTGAGGCATGGAGGCTGGCTGCATGACTCACAGCCGGGCAGGGGAATTGCTACCGACTGAGGGGTATCCGGGTGAGAAGCCAGCGCAGCAGCAAAATGATATTCATGATGGGTACCTAGGTATCGGTGAGTATTTAAGCTACCGAAGTTTGCATAGCCACACAAGCGATCGGGAAAGATCAGATAAATATGCCAGTTGTTGATGTTCACGGCTGAGAATCTGTGGTGAATCAGCACTACGGCTGCTCCGGGTTTGCCCCGAAGCCAGCCAGTATTTGAGTACCAGTATTTGAGTATTAGTTAATTGAGTATTTATAGAGTGTGACGGACACGGGTCAGGCAAAGCAGCAGCGCAGTGATGAACTGAATGATACCGCACAGCAAGAACAGGCTTTCTGTTCCCAGTGTCACCACCAGATAACCGGATGCCGCCAGACCAAAAGGCATGCCGAGTTTGAACAGTGAGCCGGTGATTCCAGCGACGCGTCCGAGCAGTGTGTCGCTGAAGGCTTCCTGCCGGTAACTCCAGATACAGATAGAACTCATCAAACCTATACTGCTGATCAAAAAGAAGGACAGGGCTAACACCGGCGCACTGGGCAGCAGGGCCGGCAGGGCAAATCCCACGGATTCAAAGGCGATGGAAAGAATCAGCAGCAATCCCAGACCGATACGTTTTCTGATCTTATCGGCGACTAATCCGCCCAGAATACCGCCGATCCCCGATGCAGCAATCAGATAACTGACTTCCAGGTTGGTCATCATGAGCGTGGCTTTGGCAAAGTATATCGCCTGGACATGAAACACAGCCCCTGTGGTGTTAATGACCACAACGGCGACGGTGATCAGGCACATGGTCTTATCTGCACTCAGCGCCTGCCAGCCTTCTTTGAGTGCAGTGAGGACAGGCGGATGAGTCACAGGAGCTGCTGGTGTAAATGGCATTCGGTGAAGTTGCACAAATGCAATCAGGTAGAGAACGATGAGCAGCAGGAACACCTGATGGATTGCCGCCATCAGTAGCAGCACACCGGACAGTACCGGCCCGACGGTCTCAAGAAAGCTGTACATGGTGCTGAAACGTGCGGTTGCCGTATTTTGCAATGCTTGCGGCAGCGCTGTTTTCATCATGCCAAGCCGCGCATTGTGGTAGCCGTAATCGAAAGCCATCATCATGAAAGCGGCCGGAAAGAGTGCCCAGAGTGGCTCTGCCAGCCATTCTACGGCGGTATAAGCAATGAGCAAGCAAAGACACTGGCCAATCAGCATGGCCTGTGACCAGTGCTTGCGGTTCACACGGTCGACCCAAACCCCGATGAACAGTGCCAGCAACAGATTCGGTAAATACTCTACAGCGCGCATCCAGCCCATCCATTCGGACGATGCTGTCAGCTCATACACGAGCAGTGGCAGCGCCAGACTGTAAATTTTGGCGCCGAAGGCAGCAAAAAAGGCACTGGAGAGCAGAATGAGAAACTTCGGCTCTTGCCAAATGCCCATTTGGGGTTGGGTGACGGTTGTCATCATAAATTCCTTTTCACATCATAGAGATTTACGATTATCCGTGATAAAAGTGGAAGAAAAAGTGTAAACAATAACAAGGGATTTCACTTTTTATGCGCTATTGGCGAGCATTAATGTATTTCAGGGAAGAACTGGCGGTCGGACAAGCCCGGTCAATCTCACTCGACACTTTGGCGCAGAGACTCGCCTGTACCCGGCGCAATGCTCAGATTGTGATTAAGAAGCTGGTTGAGGAAGGCTGGATAAGCTGGCAGCCGGGTGTCGGTCGCGGTAACTTACCGACAATTTGTCTGAAAAAACCGGTTGATTCGGTTCTTAAGCAGGAAGCATTGTCGCTGCTGGCTCAGCATCAGGTGGAGCGTGCCACAGCTTTAGTGCCCGAGCCACAAAGGCAGGGGTTGCTGGCAGAGTACCTGGCAGGTTGCCGTCGTTCGGATAACCGTTCGGATAACCGAGCGATACCGCAGCAGGAACATAGCGATGTGCTGCGTATCCCGTTTTATCGGGGGATTCATGATCTGGATGCCGTGCAGCTCTCCCGGCGGACCGAAGTGCATCTCGGCAGCTACCTTTATGCCGGTTTGCTGCAACGGGATCCTGATTCAGGGCGGATTCACGGTGACTTAGCCGCACACTGGGAGCGTGATGGCTGCGACTGGCATATCACACTTAGAAAAGGGCTGACGTTTCATGACGGTTCGCCCCTGGATGCTTTAGCGGTGCAAGCCCATTTTGCCCGTTTGCAAGCGTCTGACAGCAGTAACCGCAGGCTGTTCGAATGTATTGAGGAGGTTGTGGTGTTCGCGCCGCTGCGCTTGAAACTGACCACAAATGCCACGGCTGGTTTCATACCAACCCTGTTAACACAAAAGGCGGCAGGTATCTCGAAAGTGTCCCGCGACGGGCGGATTCTCGGCGCCGGTGCTTTTCGTCTTGATGAGCGTACTGAGTGGCTGACCCGGCTGAGTGCATTTGACCAATACCATGGTTATCGGCCCTGGCTCGATGCCGTGGAGATCTGGAACATTGGCGATCAGGCAATGGATTTTGAGGTCAGCAGTGATGTGGTTCATCCCTGGCTGGTGCCTGTCTCTTGATCACATTTCCTGCTCAAGAGACAAGGCAAGGTGATATCCCTCAAGGATGGTTTGTAATCTAAACCATCCTTCCCATAACCGCTCCCAGCCAACAATCCCGGTTCGTTTACTGTCATTCCAGCCTGCCAATCGGCCTAAACTTAGGTATGCCCAATGCATACTTGGT